>JBEKTN010000483.1:0-5002 GCA_049516015.1 Isosphaeraceae bacterium
CGCTTGTAGTAAAGCTCGAGCTCTGCCTCGAAGCGGTTTGCGAGGACTTCGACGGGGTAGACCGAGATCGTTCGCCCGGTCTCGGCATGGTACTGGTCCTGCACGGCGTCGAGGATGTACTCGGTCAGCTTTCGACCCGTGTCGGTCACTCCAATGGTGCCGCCACCCTGGCCGACCAAAGTCTTCACGGCAACGAAGATCCCCTTCGACTTGCCGCTCGACTTCCTGGCGAGACCGTTCTCGTAGAAGTTGTAGATCGATTCCCGTTTGCCCTTCTTGTTCCTCGTCTCCAGGTCGAGAACGATATCCCAGACTTTCTTGTCGCCCAAGGCGAGAGCACCCACGACGGAGAGCAGGTGCGACTTGCCCGAACCGAACTCGGCCTGAACCCACCATCCTTGCCCGATCGGGTTTGTCTTGTCGGACGGGTTGTAGGGCATCGCAAGCTGGCGCAATACGTCGTTCAGCAGCGAGCGTACCGGGTCGATCAGGAAGTCCCGGACGGTGCGCGGCTCGGCACGCCGCTTGCGCTTCGATTCGGCCTCGTCATCGACCGACCCACCCTGCCAGATATGCCGCTCAACGACGTAGACATCGATGATCTCGTCGGGAACATCGCAGAGCTGATCGAGGGTTTGCCGTTTGAACAACCCACTCATTCGGACAGCTCCCACAGATGATTCTCGGGGACCAGATTCATCGGTAAGGTGCGGTGGTTGGTTGATCTCGTGTCCCGAGAGTCTCATCGATGCGCCTCCTCGGTAAGGTTCACGAGGTGACGCACTGCATCGTCGAGAGTGTACTTGGTGGTGAACTGGCGCATGCGGTCGATTTCACTCACCTTGGACAGGATTCCAGCCTCCCTCAGAACGTAGAGCTGATGGACCATCCACTGCTGGTCCCAGAGTAGCCATTTGTGCATGGGACCGTTGAAGAGCCGCTCGAATGAGTACATGCCCGGCTCAGGAAACTCCAAATGGAGCACGTAGCCAAAGGCATCGAGGCTTCCCTCTCTGAGGGATACATTCAAGCGAGTCCAGGTCGCCGCTCCGATGCCGAACCACTCATACGTGCGGATGATCGCCTGGCTCATGTCCGACACGGACTTCGAGCCGGGGAATTTGGCTTGCACGAACTCCAGGACTCGACTTCGGGCGCCCCCGCCTTGCGGCAGCGAAGGGAAGACGACCTCCTCTACGACAGAGGCGACGATCGGCTCCATCCGGCACGTCAGGTAGAACAAGGCATCCGAGAGGGCCTGTTTGCCGGCCGTCTTGGCGGCGAATTCGACGAGATCCCTGTGCAGAGCATCGCCTGGGAAGTGGCGTCCGATCAGGTAACCGGCAGCTCGTCGCCGTGTCGCCTGAGAGTTGAACCGGAGTTTCTCGGTCAGGTAGTCCCTGAACTCGCCAATGGTCTTGAACTTGATCGCGGCGGGAATTTGACTCAGAGCGTGATCGGCCAAGTCTTTGTCATAGATCCGCACAGCGGCTTCAGGGAATCTTGGCTTAGCTGGGTGTTCCTTTACGGGAACCCATGCCCGCCCATTACCCTCTTCGCCTCGGTCGAAGAAAAGACGTTCCTGAACTGCGGGCTTCGACGACTTGAGGCTCTTCTCAACTCGGCCTTTCAGGCGGTTGACAGTCTGAGCTATGTCCCGCTTGAGTTTGGTCCGCTCGATCTCTTCGCTGTTGTCCTCGATGGACTTCCAGAGTTTCCGAACGGTATCCACCACGGACTCAATGGATAACGAGTCGTTGATTGACGTGGAGCGGCTTGTTGACGTTGAACGTGCCAAGCGTCTCTCCCCACATGACGCCTGGCTCTGGCATAAGCACAAAGCCAAGTGGTCGTCGATGACCCTTCTCGAGGCTGCGCCATGCGCTCATCCAGGTTGGGTTCGAGCATGAGGGCCTCTGTAATTATGCTCAGCTTAACTCACTGGCAGAGGGTCAGCAAGAAAGCCGGTTGAGATGTCCCAAATCACAAGTTCAACCGCAATGGGAGGCCGTAACTTCTTGGAGCAATCCGGGCGCTACCCTGGTTCGGCTAACCCCGCAGATACTTCCGCGCTTCGTCCTTGAGTTCGTGATCCAGCTTCGCCAGCGGGCCGAGCGTCTTTTCGGCGATCCGGGTGCGATCGGCGGGCTTGTTCGAGCCTGGGACCTCGGCCAGATATTGACGAAAGCGGGGTTGCCGCGAGCTCGCCCGCAGCAGGTAATGGACCAGCAGCCAGCTCTCGGCATAGGCCAGTTGCGCGGTCTTCGGCTCGAACGCCGTGTCGTCGGCCAGCAGGTCGCCAATCTGGATCCAGTCCTCCGCCTGCCGCAAAGCCTGCATCCGCTGTCGGTTCACGCCGCCAATCGCGTTTTTCACCCCCGGCCGCCAGAGCTCGACATAGGTTGCAAGACCTTCGGACACGCACACAGGCACGTCGGCTTGCCGGTTCAGAATCCCGGTGTTGAAGCTCAACTGGTGCGCCGTCTCGTGCACCAAGGTGAAAAGGTTCACCCGCGCGGCCTGGGCCGCGATCGCCTGTTGCTGGGGACGGAAGTCGAAGATGACCAGGCGGTTGGTTTCCAGGTCGTAATGTCCGCCAACGTCCTTCGGAGCCTGGCGGCGAAGCTGGAACAGATCCTCGACCCGGCACTCCAGTGCTTCGGCCAGCGCCAGGGCGGCAGCAACCGAGGGCACCAGACGGTCGGTCTCGATCGCGCTGATTCCGGCTCGCGACAATCCGGCCCGCCGCGCCAGCTCCTCCTGGGACCAGCCGCGGCGAGCACGGTGCTCGCGGAGATGGTTCATCGTATCAGTGCCGGGTGCCTCTCCAAGCAGGGCGGCATAAGAATCCTGGTCCCGCAGCGCGATCACGGTGAGGCGACGGTCGGGATATTCCACGGTCAACCCGCGCCCGCGGAAATGGACCAGAAACGCCTCTCCGAGAGCCTCGCAAATATCCAGAGCCTGGCGCAGATGCGACTCGGGCGCGTCACCCACGGCAAGGAAATGCGCGCTCCGCGTGTTGTGCAGAGGCCCGAGCCCGGCGTCTCGCGCCAGCTTCTCAACTTTGGCAATCTCCTCGGCGTCAGTCGCCCGGCCGGGTGCCTTCCCCTCTTGCCCGGTCGCGAGCGGACCGGAACCCAGGCCCGACAGTGCGGCGATGACGCCTTTGACCAGCGATCGTCGAGACAGAACGCCCGGCGGTTGTGCAGTCACGGTCAGCCCTTCACACGAAACCTCGGAGCAACCCACGCCCGAATGCGGTAAGCCCGCGCGACCCTGCGATTCCAGTATAACCCTCCCCTGGCTGACGACATAACCCCCAACGGCCAATTGACCTGGGCTCGCGGAGGCCGTAGATTGGTAGGGCTTGGAATTTGCGATTCATGCTGCCTTGAGGTCTCCTGTCCGTCGAGGTGAGTCCGCCATGAGTGCTCACGACCGCCGACCACCGTACTACCTGGGTATCGACCTTGGTGGAACGAACATCAAGAGTGGCGTGGTCGACGATGTGGGGCAGCCGCTGTCGTCGGTGAGCCTGGAGACCGAGGCCGACCGCGGACCAGAAGTCGGCATCGCCAACCTGGCCGAAGCGGGCCGCCGCGCGGTGTTGGCGAGTGGCTTGTCCTGGGACCAGATCAGCGGGGTCGGGCTCGGCTCACCGGGCACAATGGACCTCCCGAGCGGGATGCTGCTCGAACCTCCCAACCTGCCGGGATGGAACCAATTGCCGATTCGCGATCTGCTGGCGCAGAAGCTGGACAAGCAGACGGTCCTGCAGAACGATGCCAACGCCGCGGCCTACGGCGAATACTGGGCCGGCGCGGGGAGGAACACGCGCAGCCTTGTGCTCTTCACGCTGGGCACGGGAATCGGCTGCGGAATCGTCGATGAGGGCCGGATCATCGAGGGCCGGCATAGCCACGGCGGCGAGTGCGGCCACATCATCATCCAGATGGAGAACGCCCGTCAATGCTCGTGCGGCGGCTACGGGCACCTCGAGGGCTATGCCTCGGCCACCGCCGTTGTGAAACGGGCCGTCGAGGCACTCGATCATGACCGGTCCCCCAGCCTCTTGAGAAAGATCCCGGCTCTTGAGCTCACCTGTCGGGCCATCGACCAGGCAGCCGTCGCTGGCGACCACCTGGCCAGCCGCCTGATGCGCGAGACCGCCCGCTACCTGGCAGTAGGCGCGGTTTGCCTGATGCACACGATCGATCCGGACATCGTGCTCTTCAGCGGCGGGATGATCGCCGCCGGTCCTCCCTTCCTTGAGGCTATTCGCAACGACATCCGGGCGATGGCTTTCCCCACCCTGGCTCACAAGGTCCGCGTCGAGTACGCCGCTCTGGGTGCCGATGCCGGCTTCATCGGTGCCGCTGGCTGCGCGCGGATGGCCTTCGCTCGCTAAGCGAAACGCGACTCAACCTTGGGGCTTCGGCTTCTTCGGCGCGGTCTTGCCCGTGGCTGCATTCGGGTTCAGCCAGGGGATTTCATCGCGGCTCAGGAACCCGTCTCCATTGCGATCGAGCTGGCTGAACCTGGCCGGCCCATTCGGGAATTCCTGGCGATCGAGCTTGCCGTCTTCGTTCCTGTCAAGATTCTTGAAACGCTTCTCGAGTTGCTCCGGCGGAACAGCCCGGCTCCAGTCGACTTTCTGGAGCAGATCGCGAAACTCCTCGGCCTCGAGCTTGCCATCGTGGTTGGCGTCACCGTGGCTCAAGAGCCGCTCGAACGCCTTGCGTCCCGCTTCGGGAACCTCGGCACGCTCGATCACCCGGTCGTTGTTCGCATCCAGCTCCATGAAGAGGTCGCGCCAGGGCGTCGGGCTTGCCGGCTGCTTGGGGGTCTGGCCAGGGCCAGCGCGCACTTTAGGTAAGCCTGGCAATCTGGGCTGATTTGCGCGCGGAGTCCTTTTTTTGTATCAATGAGACGACACGGGGCTAAGAACGCCGATTATCGCGGAGGCGTAACTTGCCTGTATGACACCCAACTTCTCGGC
>JBEKTN010000484.1:0-4966 GCA_049516015.1 Isosphaeraceae bacterium
GTAACTGGGCGTTTCTCTGGATTTCGACGGCTCGTTATTCAAAATGATCGATGCGTTCTAACGTACTCAGATTTAATGCTTTACGGCGTTCTTTGTGGTGGACCCGGCGCTGTAGAACTAAGGGCTTAATCAGTACGGCGTGGGCGTCGATCTCCACTGAAGTTTGGATCGAATCCGCATCCTGGTTCCAGACGGCCCGGAACTCGGAACGCGCGAGCAGCCGGCGATGCAAGTGTATGTATATACACTATCGTTCGGTTCGCTGTGCGCCCACCGCTCAGTAAACCCTCGAGGCAATGCATCGGCCTATACCCCGGCAAAACCGGAAACGGTAGCGACTGCTGGCCTCGCCGTTCGTCCGACCGCCGATCTCCACGTGACGCGCCGCCGGCTCGCCACCTGCTCCGCCGACAATTCTTCTTCTCACCCACGCCCCATGCCGCAGGTCAGAAATTGGCTTCGTTTTTCCGGCTCGATTCCGCCCATGGATCGTCCTAAGTCACAACATACCAACGATTAACACTACTAACGTCACGAGCAAATTGGCTTTGTTCTGACACTTTTCCATCATCGCGGGTTCCCCCTCTTCGCGTTCACTCGTTCGGCGAGGGCCTCCTAACCCCGCCGTTCGGCCGACCACCGTTCTCCACTCGCCACTCGCCACTCGCCACTACCTCCTGCGACTTTCCCCCGCTGGCTATACTGTCCTCCACCGACCGCCGAATTGCCAAAGGCCGAACGGAGCCCGATCTCGACGAGCGGCCCGTCCATAATCAGTATGTCACCGAAATTCAGCATGTTACCGAACCAGGCAATTTCTTCGGACAAATCCATCCGTTTCTCCCCGCTCCCCGCCGCCCGACCATCGACCATTCGCTCGTGGCCGGAGGCGCTCGACGCCACAAGCTCCAGGAGCGCTTACCGGATGGCCTCAAGGCGATGCCTGCCCTCTCCATCCCTGTTCCTATGTCCGTTCCGACCATCCTTCGCTCCCACCTGGTGGACCGGTTTCCGGATGGTATACTGACTTCCTCCAGCAGGCCCCCAGTCAGCTGTCCAAAGTCAATCCGCCATCCCCAAGGGGATAACGGCTTGGCTTCGGCGAGTAGGCCGCATATGACTGGCACCTGTTCCCCGGAGTCATGGACATACCCATAGATCCACGAGGTCGTTTCCCAGGTCAGGTAACTACACGTTAGTATGACCCGCTCCATCGCGCTGCTTCGACCGAAGGAGAGTTTCCGGAAACATGGGCCGAGCTCGATCAGTCACGAAACCACAGGGGACTCATGAACACCCGCACGAGGAGGTCGAGGGCCCCTGCGACACGGTGGACGATCACTCCGGCTGGCCCCCGCACCCCTCGGAGCGACGAGACCTGTATCACCGCATCCGTTGCTTCCCGAACGAGGTGGTGTCCTGGCGAAAGAGACTCATCCGTCATGTCGATGAAAACCCCGATATTTTTCCGGCCGCAGCCGGAGCAGGGGACCAACTATCCACACTCATCGACGAAGGCATCAGTTTCCTCAGAGAAATCGCGCGGATCGTGGCCGTCCTTCACGGTACTCCGAATCTGGGCAACAAAAGCGACCCGACCGACGAGCTTGTCTACATCATTCTTGCCCGCAAGACACGGGAGAGCGCGTATCAGCAAACCTATGACGTACTGAAGAGGACTTTCGCTCGCTGGGATGACCTGATCGATTCCCCCCGAAAAAAGGTCGAAAAGCTGGTTTTCTCCGGCGGCCTGTCCGAGAAGAAAACAACCAGCCTTTTCGGGGCCCTCGGAAAGCTGCGTGAGACTTTCGGCAGCTGCACCCTCGAACCCGCGCGGAGCTGGTCGGACGAAGAGCTCGAGAGATTCCTCCGTGGGCTTCCCGAGATCGAGCGAAAGAGCGCGTACTGTATCATGATGTACGCGTTCGGCAGAAACGTCTTCCCGGTCGATACTCACGGCGGTCGCGTTCTCACGCGGCTTTCGCCTTACCGGCGGCTCGGTCTTTCGCTGGATGGGATGGACCATAAGAAGCTGCAGAAGTTGCTTGTAGACCTGATACCGCCGAACCTCCGTTACTCCCTTCACGTGAACCTGATCCAGCACGGGCGGACCATCTGCCGGAGTATCAATCCTCTCTGCGACCAATGTGATCTGAGGAATTTCTGCGCCCATTACCGCCGCCGGGAACTAGCCCGGATTGAATCACTCGACATGCCGACCGCGGTCGACCTTTTCTCGGGGGTAGGCGGGCTCTCGGAGGGTTTCACCCGGGCAGGCTTCCGGATTCTGCTCGCGATCGACCAAGATGCGGAGTCGATGAAAACCTACCGCCTCAACCATCCGCGAGTTCCGGATGAACGCGTGATCGTCGAGGACATCAGGGACATCAAGGCTGGGTCTCTAAGGAAACTGGTTGGAAAAAAGCGCATCGATGTTCTTGTCGGAGCCCCTCCCTGCCAGGGCTACTCGTCCGCTGGTTTCCGATCGAAAAAGACCCACACCGGCTATCGACCGGACGAGGATGAGAGGAACTTCCTCTTCCAGTACATGATACAGGCTGCAGCCGAGCTGAAGCCGAAACTGTTCCTGATGGAGAATGTTCCAGGAATGCAATCCGCCCGGAAGGAGAATCTGTCGTTCCTTGAGTCTGCAGCGAAGGAGCTTGAGAAACTCGGAAGGTTCAAGACGGCAATCTGGAAACTCAATGCGTCCGCGTTTGGGGTGCCTCAGGATCGCCTCCGTTATTTCCTCGTCGCTTCAAGCGCTGGGTCGTTGCCCGCCCGCCCCTTCGAGGAATATCAGGACCGATCCCGCTCCGATCTGGATCAAGACGCTCTTCCCCCGGTCACATTCGACGAGGCAACCTTTGACCTTCCAGCACTGGAAGCCGGGAAGGGCCTTGCCATCGACGCCCGCGAAGTCACCGCTCCGGATTCGGACAGGCGTTACAGGAGATACCTATCCAAGTTCGGGATCCTGAGGGAGACGCGTGTGATCTTCAACCACACGGTCCGCTACCACAATCCCAGAGATCTCGAACTTTACGGGTTGCTCAAGCCCGGAGAAGACAGCATTCACTTCCTCGAGCAGCACGGGAGAGGTGACCTGATGAGATACCGCAAGGACGTCTTCGACGACAAGTATGCCCGGTTGCGTGGCGACCGACCCTCGAAGACAATTGTTTCCCACCTGGCCAAGGATGGTAACGGGTACATTCATCCGACCCAGGTCCGCTCGATCACCCTGCGCGAGGCCGCCAGGTTGCAGTCGTTCCACGATGGATACATCTTCTGCGGCGCCCCGACCGACCAGTGCGTCCAGCTGGGAAATGCCGTATCAGCCGTGTTCTTCGAGACACTTGCACCAACGTTTGCTAGGCCACTGCGAGCCGGGCCAGCTTGCGGAACAGCCGCGCGGGCAGTGGGTGCTCCAGCCGCCAGGTGATGCTCATCGGCCGGCTGCCGCTGTGGTCGACGTACCGAGCAGGGCCGAGGAAGGCGTAGGGCTGAGCCAAATCGCTGCGGCTTTTGTGCTCGCGGCCGAACAGGAGGACGGTGTAACCTCGTTCGGCGTGCTCGACGTAGCGTCGACCGGTGGGAGACTCGGCTGAGGTCGTACTCTGGGATTGCCAGTGGAACAACCGCTCGTTGATGGCGTAATCCTGGTACATCGTCGTGGGTGAGTAATCCTTCTCCGTCTTCTGCAGGGTTACGAGGAAGATGTCCGCTCGGAGGTCCGGGAGGTGGAGCACTCCCTCTCGCATCTCAGGGTGCTCACTGCGAGTCCAGCGTCCCAGGGCGGCGAGCACCTCGTCGCGGGTATACGAGGCGTGGAGCGTCAGCGGGCAGGCGAACGGCAGCCTCAGCGGTGGGGCCACCGAGTCGATGCAGTCGAGCTGGTAGGCCAGCAACTCGCGGAGCTCGTCGCGGAGCGTCGGGTTGCGGTCGAGCCGTTGAAGGCTCTCAACCGGAGAAGCAGACAGCCCGCGCCGCGTCCACAGTCCGAGTTCGAGCATCAGCAGCCGGCGATCGCCCATCGGCTCGAGCGAGAGAGCCCTTCGTGGCGTCGATCCGGGATCAAGCAGGACCAGGAGATGGCGGATCAGCTCCACATCGTTAACGTGAGCGACCCGCCGGAGCCCCTTCGTGAGCCGTGGTTCGTCCGGATCGTGGAACGGATCGCGGAGTCCAGCGTCGGCGACCAGCCGCGACCAGCCGACCCCACGGCGGTATAGGTCGTCGGGGTTGATCCCGGTACGATCCAGAAACTCTGATAGCCTCGGAGGCCGCCCCAGCGCCCCGACCAGCTCGCGCAGGGCACCGACCAGCGTCGATCGGTTCTGGTGCAGGCTTTGCCGGATGTTCGCCAGCACGTTCTGGCGTGCGACCCGCTCCATCAGGATCGTGCAACCTGCCGGCAGGTGCGTGAAGCCGTGTTCCACCTGTTGCTCGAGGGACACCGAGGGGTCGGTCAAAAGCGCCCGGTAACGCAGGTCGAAGCGGAACTTGCGATGAGCCTGGCCAACGAAGTCGAGTACGGTCAGGCACTCCTTCTCGTGGTCCAGTCGCAGGCCGCGACCGAGCTGCTGCAGGAAGACCGTCAAACTCTCGGTCGGACGGAGGAAAAGCACCGCGTCGAGCTCGGGGATGTCGACGCCCTCATTGTACAGGTCGACGACGAACAGGACGTTCAACTCACGGCGGCGCAGGCGGTCCTGGGCCGTGTTGCGATCGGCCCTCGGGGTCTCTGCTGAGAGGGCCTCGGCGGGGATTCCGGCCTCTCGGAACTTGACCGCCATGTATTCAGCGTGGGCGACGCTGACGCAGAAGCCCAATGCCCGCGCCTTTAGTACTACAGCGCTATGCTTGACGTAACTCCAAGGTCAACTGCAACAAGCAATCAGCATCGCGAATTCATTAGGAGACGCGAGGATCTTCGAAAATAGGCTGCTTTTCCCGTCTTTCG
>JBEKTN010000485.1:0-4929 GCA_049516015.1 Isosphaeraceae bacterium
TCGGGCCCCTGCAGCCCATACCTCAAGTCCTTCTCCACGTCCGGATGGTGACGATTCAGGCTGTCACTGTCAAAATGGGCGAACCAGGATGAGTGACACTCAAGTGACCGGGAATTGCTGGCGAAGTTCGAACTGTTCTTCCTCGGTCGATCCGGTCAGTGCCGTGGTTGACGACTTGCCGGCGGCAACGCACTGGGCGACCTGGTCGAAGTAGCCGGTGCCGACGAACCGCTGGTGCTTGACGGCGTGATAGCCCCCTTCGGCCTCGCGGGCGAACTCGGACTGCTGGACCTTCGAGTAGGCGGCCATGCCGGCGTCCTTGTAGGCCCGGGCCAGCTCGAACATCGACAGGTTCAGGACGTGGAAGCCGGCCAGGGTGATGAACTGGAACTTGTAGCCCATCGCGCCGAGCTCACGCTGGAACTTGGCGATCGTCGCGTCATCGAGCTTGGCCTTCCAGTTGAACGACGGCGAGCAGTTGTAGGCCAGCAGCTTGTTCGGGAACTTCTCGTGGATCGACTCGGCGAACTTCCTGGCCTCGGCGACGTTCGGCTCGGAAGTTTCACACCAGAGCAGGTCCGCGTACGGGGCGTAGGAAAGCCCGCGGTTGATGGCGACGCGGAGGCCGCCGGTCTGGACGAAGAAGCCCTCCGGCGTGCGGTCGCCGGTGAGGAACGGCCGGTCGCGTTCGTCGATGTCGCTGGTCACCAGATGGGCCCCCAGCGCGTCGGTCCGCGCGACCAGCACCGTGGGCACGTCCATCACGTCGGCGGCCAGTCTCGCGGCATTGAGGGCCCGCAGGAATTGCGACGTGGGGACGAGCACCTTGCCCCCCATGTGCCCGCACTTCTTCTCGCTGGCGAGCTGGTCCTCGAAGTGCACGCCCGCCGCGCCGGCTTCGATCATCGCCTTCATGATCTCGAACGCATTGAGCGGGCCGCCGAAACCGGCCTCGGCGTCGGCGACGATCGGCGCAAAGTAGTCGATCTCGTCGCGCCCTTCGGCGTGCTGGATCTGGTCGGCCCGGCGGAAGGCGTTGTTGATGGATCGCACCAGGGCCGGCGCACTGTTGCAGGGGTACAGGCTCTGATCGGGATACATCTGCCCGGCGAGGTTGGCGTCGGCCGCGACCTGCCAGCCGCTCAGGTAGATGGCCTTCAGACCGGCCGCGACCATCTGGATTGCCTGGTTACCCGTGACGGCGCCCAGGGCCGGGACGTAGGGCTCGGTGTGCAGCAACTGCCAGAGCCGCTCGGCGCCGCGGCGCGCCAGGGTGGACTCGATGTGCACCGAGCCGCGCAGCCCGGTGACGTCCTTCGCGGTGTAATCTCGCCGGCTCCCCTTCCAACGCGGGTCCGTCTGCCACCGGTTGCTCAACTCGTCGACTTTCGGTGCACGGAAGCTGTGCATGACCAATCCCTCCCGATCGAAAAGAACTGTTTGCGACTCTGGGCCCCACTCGAGGCTGGTACGCCAGACCTCGCATGCCGGGACGACCGCCGCAGCATGAGAGGCCGCCTCGCCGGGCAATTACGGAAGAAGCTCATAAGCGGGAAGCGTGAGGAATTCGACGAGTGTCGGGCTTGTGGTGACCTGGTCGAAAACCTGTCGGGCGAGCGGATACTTACCCTCGTCATACGCTTCGGGGCCGATGTCCGCTCGAATCTTGCCCAGTTCCTCGTCCATGAAGCTGCGGAACAGCTCGACGGTGATCTTGCGGCCGTCGTCGAGCACGCCACGGGGATGCCGGATCCATTGCCAGATCTGAGTGCGGGAGATCTCGCAGGTGGCAGCGTCTTCCATCAGGTTGAAGATGGGCACGCAGCCTGAGCCTCGCAGCCAGCTCTCGAGGTAACGGAGCCCGACGTTGATATTGGTGCGCAGGCCCGCCTCGGTGATCGGGCCGCTGGGAACGGCAAGCAGATCGGCCGCGGTGACATGGACGTCCTCGCGCAGCCGGTCGAGCTGGTTGGGTCCGGGCATCCGTTCGTTGAAAACCTCCATGGCGATCGGCACCAGCCCGGGATGGGCGACCCAGGTGCCGTCGTGGCCGTCGCTGGCCTCGCGAACCTTGTCGTCGCGTACCTTCTCAACAGCGATCCCGTTGGCCTCGGCGTCGGTCTTGATGGGTATCTGCGCCGCCATGCCGCCCATCGCGAAGGCGCCTCGGCGGTGGCAGGTCTTGATCGTGAGCTGCGAGTACGACCTCAAGAAATGCGTGGTCATTGTCACCAGGGCCCGGTCGGGGAGCACGAAGTCGGGCCGGTTGCGGAACTTCTTGATGAAGCTGAAGATGTAGTCCCAGCGCCCGCAGTTGAGGCCGACGATGTGGTCGCGCAGCTCGTAGAGAATCTCGTCCATCTCGAAGGCGGCCAGGATCGTCTCGACCAGCACGGTGGCCTTGATCGTGCCGACCGGCAGCCCCAGCTCGCGCTGGGCCGTCACGAAGACGTCATTCCAGAGCCGCGCCTCCTGGTGGTTCTCGAGCTTGGGCAAGTAGAAGTAGGGCCCGGTATCCCGGTCCAGGAGAGCCTGGGCGTTGTGGTAGAGGTAGAGCGAGAAGTCGAAGAGCGAGCCGGAGACGGGCTGCCCGTCCACCGTGACGTGCCGCTCGGTCAAGTGCCAGCCACGGGGCCGGACCATAAGCGTGGCGGTGTGCTTGTGCAGACTGTACTTCTTGCCCTCCGGACCCTCGTAATCGATGACCCCCCGGATCGCGTCGCGAACGTTGATCTGGCCCTCGAGGGTTGCATTCCATGTGGGCGAGTGAGCATCCTCGAAATCGGCCATGAACACTTTCGCGCCCGAGTTGAGCGCGTTGATGACCATCTTTCGATCGACGGGCCCGGTGATCTCGACCCGGCGGTCAAGCAGGTCTGGAGGAATCGGCGCAACCCTCCAGTTGCCCTCCCTGATGCTCTTCGTCTCTTCCAGGAAGTCGGGCAGCCAGCCGTCGTCGAGCCGGCCCTGGACCTCCGCCCGCCGGGCCAGAAGTTCTTTCCGCCGGCCGTCGAAGCCGCGGTGCAGCTTGGCCACGAGTGCCAGCGCCTGGGGTGTGAGAATCTCCGAGTATTCGCGCCCTTGCGGTGCCGTGATCTTCACACCCGACCCCGCTGCGGTCTCGGTCGCTGGCATCGTGTTGTCCTCCCCGTGGTGAATCATGTGGACTAACCGCATTGTAGTTTAATCACAAAGTATTTGACAAGGCAATTCTTCCAAATACAGAGTATTGTCTAATGGACGAGTTGACGATCATTGTCAGGACCTATACTCCGACATTCCTCCTCCGGTGCCGCGCGGCCGCGCAAGAAGGTTGCTCATGTCCAAGCTGAATCCCTCGCAGGAGAGCCATGGTAACCGGCTCCGCAGGCTGCGTAGCTTTTGCTACGCAGCCCAGACCGGCAGCATCTCGCGCGCCGCCGAGCAGGCGCTGCTCAGCCAGCCGTCGGTCTCGCTGCAGATCCAGGCCCTGGAGCTCGAGTTCAAGGCCAAGCTGTTCCAGCGCCGGGGGCCCAAGATCCTGCTCACGCCCGAAGGCCAGGCCCTGTACAAGCTGTCCTGGCCGCTGGTCGATGCGGTCGACTCGCTGACGGCAACCTTCCACGCCAGCCAGAGCGGCATCGAGTCCGGCAGGCTCTCCATCGCCGCCGGCGAATCGACCATCCTCTACATCCTGCCCGAGACAATCAGGCAGTACTCGCTGGCCCATCCCGGCATCGAGCTCCGGCTCCAGAACGTCACCGGCCGCGACGGCCTGAAGATGCTGCGCAACGACGCCGTGGATTTCGCCGTCGGCTCGATGATCGAGGTCCCCGAGGACATCAGCTACACGCCGACCTTTCGCTATGATCCCATGCTGATCACCGCCCGCGACCACCCCCTGGCCAGCAAGCCCAGGGTCACGATCAAGGACGTGGCCCAGTTTCCCTTGATCCTGCCCCCCCAGCACCTGACCACCTGGCGCGTGGTCGATTTCGTGTTCGACAAGTACGGCTTGAACTACCGCGTGGCGCTCGAGGCAGGGGGTTGGGAGGTCATCAAACGCTACGTCGGGCTGGGGCTGGGAATCTCGATCGTGACCAGCATCTGTCTGACCGGCAAGGAGGACCTGGCGGCCATCCCCTTCAACCGTTATTTTCCCCAGCGGACCTACGGCCTGGTGCAGCGCAAGGGCAAGCTCTCCTCACCTCAAGCGGCCCGGTTCATGGCGATGTTGACCGAACGGGCCAGCACGGGCTTGGCGCCCCGGCCACACAAGTCGCGCCCCGCCCTCGCGCCGGACCAGCCGATGCACAAGGGGCAAGACTGAGACGCCCTGGCAACCTGCTCTTTTTTCACCTAACCGGTCGAGACACTTCCCGTCAACCAATCCATCCATTATGCTGAGGTCTTGAGAACGCTTCGTAACCGTTCAGTCCCCCCACGGCACCGAATTCGCTCCACATCATCTTGAGTAAACTGGGCTTTTGGGGTAGGTAATCGCCGATTTAAGATGAACACCTAACATGAGAAGTCCATGATCCCTAATCAGCCTCAGTTGCCCAGTTTGTCGAGAGCAAAGCTGATACCACGACCGACGTCACGTGATTAAGGTGACAGCCACCAAAATTGACAAGGTTGACATCACCGACAAAATTGAACGCCCGTTCATATTGATCGGGCGAAGTTGATGGGTAATTCGGTGGTCACAGCTACCTAAAGCCATTGGAAACAAGGACTTGTCACTGATTCTTTTCAAGCTCCCTATCTGTCCCAGACTATCACTCAGGACTTTTGTCGGTAACGTCAAGGTTGGGATATTCCGGTAAAAAGCCGTGAATGTCACGTCCAAGGCGATATTCTCCGGGGGGGATGGTTTTCCACGTGCTCAACCGAGGCGCGGGCCGGAGAGTGCTTTTCACCAAGGACGAGGACTTTTTGGCGTTCGAG
>JBEKTN010000486.1:0-6802 GCA_049516015.1 Isosphaeraceae bacterium
TGCCGAAAGACGGGAAAAGCAGCCTATTTTCGAAGATCCTCGCGTCTCCTAATGAATTCGCGATGCTGATTGCTTGTTGCAGTTGACCTTGGAGTTACGTCAAGCATAGCGCTGTAGTAATAAGAGGATCAGGCTGTCGACGGCGACGCCCGCCTCCAGCCCGAAGCGGAGCTGGATGTTCGCCGGGCAGTGCTCGCCCCGGGGGAGCGAGAAGGTGACGAACACACCGTGGATCACACAACCCGCCGGCCCGAATTTGCGCTCGGTGAAGACGGGCGTGAAGTCCGGCAAGGACTCGGCGAACGCCTGGAGCCCGGGGCGGATGGCCTCCTGGATCCGCCGGCTCAGGTCGAGGAAGATCGCGTAGTGGAATTGCATCTCGCGGTACTGCTCGGCGGCCTGGTCCTGCATCTCCCGGATGCGCTCCCTGGCGGACTCGACCTCGCCCCGGAGCTTGGCCTTGAACTCGTCGATTTCGGTCATGGCTCACCTCGATTTCGAGCTGTCGGTAAGTTCGTACGACGATTGACTCCCATGCTCTCTTGCCTACTCCCCCCCGATGATCTCCCCCGCCTCGGCCACCGAGCGCTTCATCAGGAACACGAAGAGCACGAGTCCCAGGCTCAGGACGGCGAACAGCCAGAAGACGTCGAAGTAGGCCAGGGACGCGGCCTGCTGCTGGCGGAGATTGTCCAGCGTCTGGAGGGTCAACTGCTGCGACCGGGCCGGATCGCCCGTCTGCTGCATGAAGAAGGCTTGACCTTGACTGAAGTAGGACTGCACCTGCGAGTTCAGGGGGCCGAGATTCTCGCCCACGCGGGCCAGGTGGAACTGCTCGCGCCGTTGCTCGATGATCTTGTTGATCGACATGCCGACGCTGCCCCCCTCGTTGCGGAGCAGGGCGAACAGGCCGACCGCGGCCCCGCGCAGGTGGGGGGGGGTGTATCGGAAGGCCGCCACGTTGATCGGGGCGAAGAGCATCGACAGGCCGACGACCAGCACCACCCGCGGCCAGACCACCTGCCCCGGGCTGATGTACAGGTTCATCCGCGCCATCCAGTAGTTCCCGGCCGCCATTACGAGCAGGCCACCGGCGATCAGCCAGCGGGCGTCGGTGCCCCGGCCGACGAGGACGCCGACGACGAGCATCATCAGGATGGAGAAGACGCCGGAGGGCGACATCACCAACCCGGAGACGAAGGCGTCGTAGCCGAACAGGGACTGGAGCAGGGAAGGCAGGCTCACGCTGGCGCCGTAGAGGACGCCGTAGGCGCAGAAGATGATGACGCTGGAGGCCGCGAGGTTGCGCTCGCCCATCGGCCGGAAGTTGACCACCGGGTTGGCGATCCTCATCTCCCGGAAGATCAGGCCGCCCAGGCAGACGACGAACAGGACGGCCAGCGTCTGGGCCTTCCAGAAGGGGTCGTTGTACCAGTCCCACTCCTGCCCCTTGCTGAGCAGGACTTCCCAGCACGTCATCGCCAGGGCGAGCAGCCCCAGGCCGATGTAGTCGAAATTAAGCGGCCGGCGACGCAACTCCGCCCGCTCCTTCTTGAGGTATTCCGGGTCCTCGACCGCGAAGTGGCACATCAGGTAGCCGAGGACGCCGATCGGGAGGTTGATGAGGAAGATCCAGCGCCAGTTGTAGTTGACCGTGATGTAGCCGCCCAGCGTCGGGCCGATGACCGGTGCGATCAGCCCGGCCACGCCGAACACCGTCATGGCCGTGCCCTGCTTCTCGGGCGGGAAGCCGTCGATCAGGATCCCCTGGCTGGCGGGCTGGAGCCCGCCGCCGGCCAGGCCCTGGATCACCCGGAAGAGGATCAGTTGCTCGAGACTGGTGGCAAGGCCGCACAGCACCGAGGTGGCGGTGAAGATGGCGATGGAGAGGAGGAAGTACCTGCGGCGGCCCAGGTGGGCCGAGAGCCAGCCCGTGATCGGCAGGATGGTGGCGTTGGCCGCCAGGTAGCTGGTCATGACCCAGTCGCTGTCGTTCACCGTCGCCGACAGGCCGCCGGCGATGTAGCGCATCGAGGCGCGGTGGCGATCGTGGTGTCCAGGATCTCCATGAACGTGGGCACGACCACGGCCGTGGCGACGAACCAGGGGTTCACCGCCGGACGGCTGACCGCGGTCGGGCTGAGGGTCACGCTGCTCATCATGCGTCCTCCGCGGGGACCAATATCCGCTTGACAAGAATTCGTATGCTCACTTCGACGACCCGTTGCCGGCCGCCGGAAGACGCGCCCGGTTCCCGGCTGCCTCGCTCTGGTACCCGGTTTCGGTGCGTAGGCGCTCGGAGATCAAGTTGCTCAGGATTGCGAACAACACGGCCGCTGACAGTCCAAAGAACAGGAGGCCGTTGATGGCCTCGAGGGGGCCGAGCAACCGCCACCGTTCGGACGGCAGGACGTCGCCGTAACCGAGAGCAGTGAAATTCTGGGCTGAAAAGTAGAAGGCCGCCTCCAAGGTCGAGACCTGCCCGCACAGAAGAAAGGCCACCGCCCAGAAGGCGATCTGGGTCAGGTGCGCAACCGCCGTGATCGCCGTAACGACCGCCATGACGGCGGTACTCTTCCAGAATCCCAGGTCGCTGGAACCACTTCGGATCAGCCCCACCACCACACGCACAATAAGGTGGATCGCCGTGCCGTAGACCAGCAGACTGCCGAAAAGCAGGACGGTCGCGACCATGAAGGGCATGAGCATCTGCGGGAACTCCACTTCCATCAGTCCTCACTCGCGCCTTGCGCCCGATGTGGGTGAGGGCGTGGGGTCCGTCGGGCCCGTCGGAAGAGGGGCCAATGGTTGCAAGACCGCCCCGGCGTGGGGCCCCGTCGGCCGCTCTTTGTAGTACACATAGGGGACGACCGAGAGGCCGACGAACAAGGGGGCCTTGTCGGGGTCGTAGTCGGTCAGCTCGATGCGGACCGGTAGCCGCTGGACGATCTTCACGTAGTTGCCCGTGGCGTTCTGCGGCGGCAGCAGGGACAACGTCTGGCCGGTCCCCATGGTGAAGCCGGTGATCCGGCCCTCGAACTCCCGGCGGCCGCCGTACATGTCCACCTCGCAGCGCACCCGCTGGCCGATGCGCAGGTCGGCGAGCTGCGTCTCCTTGAAGTTCGCGTCGATCCAGATCTCGGTGAGCGAGCGCACCGCCATCAGGGCCTGCCCCGGGAGGACGTTGTTGCCGGGGTTGACGTTGCGGCTGGTCACCACGCCGTCGATCTCGCTGACGATGTCGCAGTAGCGGAGGTTCAGCTCGGCCTGGGCGAGGTCGCGCCTGGCCTGGAGGAGCTTGGCCGCGGCCTGCCGGACCGCAGGCGCCTCGGGCACGAGCCGCTCCGCGATCCGCTCGATGTTCCCCTCCTTGTCGCGCCTGATGAACTCGTCGAGGGCCTGCTGGGGCGTCTGGGAGAAGGAGCCGAGGGGGAGGCCGACCTGCGTCATGCTCTGGACCAGCTCGGACAGCGCCTGGCGGACCCCGGAGAAGGTCTGATTGAGGTCGGCGGGGACGTCCGTCAGCTCTCCCTTCTCGGGGCGCGGGCGGAGGCCCAGCGCGACCCGCGCCTCATAGACTTCCTGGAGGGCCTGCTTGACCGCGGCTTCGGCCGTCCGCTCGGCCTCGAGGCGCTGGTCGAAGTCCTCGCGGGAGAGCGCGTTGCGGCTGAAGAGGCCCCGGGCCCGCAGCAGGTCGGCGCGCGCGCGATCGAAGGACGCTTCCTTGCTCTGCAGGGCCGCGACCCGGGCCCGGAGCAGCGCCACCGAGTCGTCGACACCTTCGATCGACTTCTGGAGTTTCCAGCGCTGGCTGCCGGCCTGCGCCAGGATGCCCCGGACCTGGGCCCGTGCGGCCGTCACGTCGGCCTCGGCGGCGACCAGGGCCGCCTTCTTGATGTCGACTTGGACCTGGTATGGCTCCTTGTCGAGCTGGACCAGCAAGTCCCCCTTCTTCACGCGGTAATTGTCATGGACCAGGACCCGGGCCACCTGGCCGGGCACTCGGGGCGCCACGAGCGTCACGTACCCGTTGACGTAAGCGTCATCGGTGGACACCGTGTTCAGCGCAGTTTCCACCGCGGGGACCAGGAGATATCCTGCGACCGCCAGGGCGGCCGCGGCCCCCGCCCACAGCAGCCATCTTCGCCGCCGGTGCGACGGCGCCCCGGCCGCAGGGGGCGGCGTTGCAGAAGGGGCGTCGGTGGCCGGGTCCGTGGCTTCGTGGTCCGAATGGGCGGCTCCTTCGGCCGATGGCGGAGGTGAGCCATCCCGCGTCTCCGCCGTCGCGGCCCCGGCCGGAGTCGGCCGTGCCTCGATTGCGGGGCCCGTATTCTTGTGAACATTGCTTCTCATGATGATGTTTCCCCTTTCGGTCGGTCGGTTGCGCGAGGAGCCCGTCACTTCGGACGCCCGCGGTCGGGACCGGGTGTCTGGGTGATCTCGGCCACGGCGGCTTTCGTCAGGCAGTCGGGGGCGATGAATTCGGCCCCTCGGCGGTGCATGGCCGCAAGGCAGGCCCGGCCCGCGGCATCGATGAAGGTCACCCCCGTCAAGTCGACGCGGAGCATGGATTTGCTCCGGTGGGCCAGGGTGTCCTGCCAGCACTCCTCCAGCACCTGCAACCACGGCCCCGTCACGCTCCCTTCGAGCTGGAACGTGAGGGCCCGCGGGTGATCGTGGACCGTGATTCGCAGCATCGCAGACGCCCTCGCACGGGCCCCGGTTATCGTCGGTGGTGATCTCCACCGCCGCTCCTGCCCTTACCGGCTTACCCCTAAAGCAGAGGCCGTACCGGCGCGGCGAAGATCCTCACTTCGCCGCGTAATTTATTTAGCTGGAATGAGTTACGGATCGGTCGGGGCGAGAGGGACGGGAGGATGGAGGGGGAGTGCCGAAGGGGAAGTGCCGGCACTTCGGCAACTGCCGAAATAGCGTCACGGGCGCGGACGGGAGATACCCAACTTCTTCATCTTCGATTGGAGAGTGGTCCGTTTCATCCCCAGCCGGGCCGCCGCGCCGTCCGGGCCGCTCAGCACCCACCCGGTCTCGTGGAGGACGCCCAGGATGTGATCCCGTTCGGCATCGGCCAGGGTGCTCGGCGCAGCGGCCGGCGCCCGGGTCTGCGCGGGGACGGGCTGCAAGTCGCCGGGGGGGACCTGGAGCGACGGGCCCGGGGAGAGGATGACCGCCCGCTCGATGACGTTCTGCAGCTCCCGGATGTTGCCCGGCCACGGGTAGCGCACCAACGCCTCCATGACCGCGGACGGGATGGCCTCGATCCGCCGGCCCATCCGCCGGGCGAACCGCTGGGTGAAATGGCGGACCAGCCGCGGGATGTCGTCCGGCCGCTCCCGCAACGGCGGCAGCACCAGCGGGAACACGTTCAGCCGGTAGTAGAGGTCCTCACGGAAGCGGCCGTCGGCCACCATCCGGGCCAGGTCGCGGTGGGTGGCCGCCACCAGCCGCACGTCCACCTTGATCGTCTTCGTGCCGCCGAGGCGCTCGAACTCCTGCTCCTGCAGGACGCGGAGCAGCTTGGGCTGGAGCTCCGGGGGGATGTCGCCCACCTCGTCGAGGAGCAGCGTCCCCTGGTGGGCCAGCTCGAAGCGCCCCACCTTTTGGCTGATGGCGCCGGTGAAGGCGCCCTTCTCGTGGCCGAAGAGCTCGCTCTCCAGCAGCCCCGTGGGGATGGCCGCGCAGTTGAGCTTGACGAAGGTCCGGTCTCGCCGGGGACTCAGCTCGTGCAGGGCGCGGGCGATGAGCTCCTTGCCCGTGCCCGTCTCGCCGCGAATGAGCACCGTGGATCCCGTGGGGGCGACGGTCTCAACCTCCTTCAGCACTCGGCGTAGGGCGGCGCTCTCTCCGACGATCTCGCCGAAGTTGTGCTCGGTGCGGACCTCCTCCTCCAGGTAGGCATTCTCCTTGGCGCGCTTGTCCTTGAGCGCCTGGATCTCCCGGAAGGCCGCTTCGATCTCCTGGAAAGCGAGGGCGTTCTCGACCGCCACGGCCACCTGATTGGCGACAAGCTGGAGGAAGCCCGCGTCCGCCGCATCGTAGACGGCCGGCTGCCTCGACGCGAAGACCAGCGTGCCCAGCCGCCGCCGAGCCGTGGTCAAGGGGAGCCCGCAAAGACTCTGGAGTCCATGCGGCTGCACCCGTTCCAGAAACCGCGGCCAGCGGCTCTCCTCCGCCACGCTCGAGATGATGAGCGGTTGCTGGATCTGCCACACCAACCCCGCCGGGTCATCTTCAACAGGAAGAACGATCGCGGGGATGTACGGTGTGGGTTCGGAGGACCCCAGGACGTGCAGGCGCATGGTGTTGGTCACTGCCTCGTGCAGGACCAGGGCGAGGGAATCGAATCGCACCACGTGATGGAGCCGGCCAGCCAGCTCGTGGAACAGCGCGGGCAGATCGCGGTGCGACGCGATCGCCTCCGAGACGGCCAGCAAGGCCCGGTACGGCTCGCCAGTGCCAGATGCCTGTCCGCCCAAGTGAGCGCTTGTCATGGCTGAATCCCCGGCGTGAGCGGCACCTCGAACGGATTCCTGGAGGGCCGTCGGATAGCGACGCCCCGATTCATTCAAGCCAACCCCTCGGTCGGCCAGTGGTCCAACTCCGGCCGACCGCGTCTCCCCCGAGTCTGCTTCGACGCTCCCCTGCGACGACGGCGTGCGCCGCGCAGCCGGTAACTCTCCATGCGGCGCGGGCAATCCATCCGAGCTTAGAGTCAAATCGAGATCCGTTCCACGATGTTCCGAGTCACTTCTTGGCCACGCACTCTTATCCGGGGTAAATAGGG
>JBEKTN010000487.1:0-4872 GCA_049516015.1 Isosphaeraceae bacterium
ATCCATGATGTTGTAGCCCGAATGAGATCGATCTCCGTAACAGTATCCACTAAATCCCATAAACCCCGCGAATTGTCCAGAGCTGTGGAAGCTGGTAGCTAAATTACGAAATGGACATCTAGCTAGCTCGATCACGATGATCCCGAGCACGAGCCAAAGGGTGGCTCGGTCGCGGCCGGCACACTCCGCTACCCGTGTGGCGGAGATGTCGGCCGGCTGGTCCTGGCCTTGTTCCGCAGCCAGCCCGATGATGTGCCGACAGCCTCACTCGACGGGCGCTGGTTCAACCTCGAGGTGCTCTCGCATTGCGCGTCCGTAACGACGTATCTACTTTGCGGGTAGGCAGATAAATGTAAGACTGCCTACCAGTTTGAATCAGTGCTGTGTGCTCGTCGTAGACTGAGTATAGCTTCTCCTCGAGGGTGCCCAACTCTTCACCCCCGAGGTATCACGCCCGGCCTGCCAGCGTTTGGCAAGCAGCTCCGGCCAGGTGGAACTGAAACCGGTCACGACTCCTCACTGGCCGAGCTGGCATCAACCTCTAATTGCCTTATTTTGAATCGAGAATGGGGGTGACCCGTTGTTCCGCGCTGGTTTGATCCTGTCGATTCTTTGCCTTGCCTCTACTGCGGCGGCACAGATGCCTCCCGTAATCGTCTACCCGGCTGGTCAATACCTCGTGACCACGCCGGCAGCGACCTCCATAACCTGGACTGGCACGTCGGTCACACTCTCCTGGGCGGTCGCAACGCCAACGCTCAATCCGCCAACGCCGCCAACGCCCAATCCGCCCGCGCCCCCGGCTCCCACGCCGCACCTCCCGCAGATCGTCGGTACGCTGTACGTGATTCAACTCGTTGATGGAGCACCCACCCCGGCACAGGCGGCGCTTGCCAGTTCCGCGACGATTCAACCGGCCCTGACCAGGCTGAATGCTCACTGGTACGCCTGGACAACGAAGTCCGCGGAGGCCGCGTGTTGGTTGGATGATCACGACGTCAAGGCCACGGGCTACCCGGCTTTACTTTTCGTGACAGCGAACGGGGCCGGCAACGCTGTGCTCAGCTACATCACAAAGCTACCTGATACCGAGGCCGACGTCCTGGCGATCGTTCAGGCGACACGAACCAAGGGGCGCAACTGATGCCACTCAAAACCGTCACAGTCCAGGGTCGTCAGTGGGTTCTTGGACGCAAAGCTCCCAAGAGCAGGGAACGGAATTTCCTCTGCGGCCAGAGCTTGCATGGCTCGACCGTTCCCACCCCACCCAGCACGATTGCGGTTCCATCCTCTTGCGCCAATGGACTCTCCCAGACGTTCATGAATACCCAACTCGGGTGTTGCGTGATCGCCCACCACGCCCATTTCCTGGCGAACATCACCAGCCAGATCGGCAAGCCGTTCATCTACACCGACCAGCAAATCATCAACGATTATCACGCCGTGGGCGGCTACATCCCCGGCGACCCGTTCAGTGATCAGGGCTGCGATATCGGGACGGACCTCTCCTACCTCCAAAGCACGGGATTTGCTGACGGGTCCAAGTTGCTCGGGTCGATCACCCTCGATCCAACCAGCCTGCTGGCCTTGTCACAAAGCGTATGGATAACCAACGGCGTCTGTTTCGGCATGAGCATGCCCGATGCCTGGATCGACCCGGCACCACAGCAGAGCGGTTTCGTCTGGGACGTCGCCGGCGATCCCAACGACTCGAACGGCCACTGCTTTACGGGGTTCGCGTACCCGACTGCTCTGGGCATTTCGATCGCCACGTGGGGCATGGTCGGGACAATCACGTGGGGTGCCATCGCCAAATACGGTGCGGCCTCGGCCAACGGTGAAGTCCACTCGTATGTAAATCCAAAGATGATTGACTCCACGACTGGCCTGGCTCCGAACGGACTCACGGTGAATCAGATCTGTACATACTTCAACTCGCTGGGCGGAAACGTCGTGGTACCGCCTGGTCCGACCCCCACTCCCACGCCTACGCCTGGCACGGTCAGCGTGAACGTGCCATTTGGCGTGTACAACCTCACGATCAGCGGAACTCCGAACACTCCAGCCACACCGGCAACGCCTCCCGATCCAGTGACGATCACATGGAACGGGCAGGTGCTTGTCTTGTCCGCCACAATGGTCAGCGAGTACTGAGGAAACCATGTCCGATCCCGTCTTTCTCCCACGCAAGCTCATCATCCCTGGTCTCCAGAAGGTCACTGTGACCCCCCAGGCGGACGGCTCGATCGACGTCACGGGGAACTTCGCATCCGGCGTACTCAATGTGTCCGGGGGCCCTCTGTCGTTCAGCCTGACCGCGCTTTTGAAGCTCCTGGAAGACCTGGCCACGGATTTACCTGTGCTCATTGCTGATGTCGAGTCCGTTTTTGCATCGACTCCCTCGGTTCCGACCCCGGCTCCGACAGCTCCAACCCACTGAGGATCAAAATGACCGGAGTACACGTCTCAGTCGCCGCGCTTCTCGTTGCCGTAGGGCAACTTCTCACCGCCATCGGCCAGAAGAATGCTCCTGCTTTCTATTCCAGCGTCACAGCAATCCTGGCTTGCTTCCTGCCATCGGTGTTGACCTGGTTGACCCCCACCAAAGGCCCCGACGTCTCGAGCTTCCCCTCATGAACACGTTCACCTTACGGCTCTTGACCGCCGTCATCCTGTTCGTCTTCAGCGTCGCGCTCTGCTCTTACGACTACTGGATGAGCTGGGCCGATAATGATGCGACGATTTCCAAGCTGCTCTTGTGGATCGCCTCGCACGCGCCGGTCACGTCCATGGTGTTCTCGTTCTGGGTCGGCATCCTGGTCGGTCATCTGTTCATGCCTCAGATTCCGCTCACTGAAAAGTATTAATGGCACGACACAGGGCCAAGAAACCGCCCGAAGAAATGGGACGATGTCGGCTTCAGGTGCGGCACGGGATCAGAGGATCATTATGATGCGGATTTTCGAATCGATAAGGATTTTCGCCGCCGCAGGCGGCGCAGGCGGGGTGGTCGGCGCGCTCACCCACGACCAAATCCTGACCTGGACGGGCGCGACAATCGCGGTCGGCTCGGCGATCCTGTCCGCAGCCGTGGCCGCTTACCATAAACTTCGTGAGGCCCGAAGGGACGAGGACGCCGCGGACCGCAAAATCCAGCTCGACGACATCCGGGCGCTGACCCGAGTGCAGGTCGAGCTGGAGATACGCATCAGCCAGGCCGAGAGCCGACTTAACGAGGTCAAGACCATGATCGACCGGGTGCGTTGCAAGTTTCCGAATGCCGAGGGCATGGCGCGGTGCGGCGGCGAGACGCCGAGCAGTGGCCACCAAGAATCGTGAGGCCTGGAGCGTGGAGCGTTAAACACTGTCGCACGCTCCAGGCCTCGCGCCCCCGCCCCACTCGAAAGGCAAGCCATGAACGATCCCGAACCCACCCTCCACGACCTCTCCGGCGAGGCCGTTCTGCTCCAGTTCTCGGCCCACCCACGGTGGCCGCAGTTTCCGGCCATGCTCGCGCGGCTGAAGGCACACCCGATCGCGCCCGCCCCGAAGCAAGCCCCGAAGATCGACCTTGAACCGCACGCCGATTACCTCGAGAGTTCGTGAATGGGTAGGCCGCAGAAGAACATCGACGAAGAGGCGGTCGCCGAACTCGCCTTTGCTGGCTGCAGTACCAACGAGATTGCGCTCATCGTCGGGTGCGACGACCAGACCCTTCATCGGCGTCTTGCAAAGGTTATCGCCAAAAACGAGCAGTGCGCCGGAAGTGGCTCTGTGAGCAGCAGAATGCGGCAGCCAAGAAGGGAAACCCGACCATCCTGAACTGGCTTGGGAAGCAAGAGCTTCACCAGGTCGACAAAAAAGCGGAAGGCCGATTCATCGAGTTGATCCGGCAAGCCGATCAGGATCGGGCCGACCAGATCCCACAACACCGTGCTGTCTGTGCGATCCAGGTTCCCAGCACTGATTCACCCCATGCTGACCTGGAAGAGTCGCCCTTTGGACTTGCTGACCGCGTCAGGCTCGACGCATGTTATCGACGCTACGGCCGCGACTCCCTCTGGGTGCGCAGCCACATTCGAGCCGAGCTACCAGATCTCTCTTCCGATCAGCTCATCCCTGAATCCTGGCTCGATTACGCGACCGCCGTCCAGCGGCCGAACCTGCCCCCGACCCATCCCATTCACCGTACTCGCCGCATCGCGATCGACCTGGGCGAAGGCGTCGGCCGCGACTCGACGTCAATCCTCGTGAGGGACGCTGATGGAATCATCGATCTTATCGCCGGGAATTCTTTATGCCTGGCTGATGCAGCAGAAGAAACGGCGCGCCTCGATCAGATCTGGGCCGTCGACGACTCCCGCATCAGCTACGACAAGCTCGGCATTGGCCGAGACTTCCGCAATCACCTCGTCCGCCGCGGACTCGGCAACGCCATCGGCTACGCCAGCAGCGGACGGCCCCAAGACCCAAAAGCGTACACCAACCTCAGAACCGAGGCGGCGTGGAAGCTGAGGCGCAGGTTGGACCTTGAGAGGCACACCGACGACAGGTATCCGGTCTCGAGCCGTGAGCCGCCCTTCCACATTCCGCCGCGGGCTTCTTGGATGCTACTCCGCGAGGACCTCGAGGCCCTGAGCTACGACCTGATCGGCGGAAAGATAAGACTTATTAGTAATTAAGCTGTGCGCATATCTATAGATGTTACAACCTATAGACATGAATATCTTATCACATCATTCGCGTTCGACTAAGTGGTCCGTTTCACAAATAACGTCGCGGTAATCCTGGCCTCCGGCGTTAAGCAGCGGAAGCTGCTAAGAAGTGCGGCAACGCACGCTTTAGCCAATTCAGCAAGTCTTGTCGAGTGAA
>JBEKTN010000488.1:0-4855 GCA_049516015.1 Isosphaeraceae bacterium
GACCCCGACGGCGGCGCGGGGGGGTTGAACGCCGGGTCGGGTCTTCGGTGTTTGGTCTCCGCGCTACGGTTGCGCGCGGAACGACTCCGAGGATCCTATGTCCGGTGTTTTTGAGAAGTTACAGCTTTTTGTCATAAGTTGTTATTTGACAACGATAAACACCTGATCAGACGGCCTTGTTCTGACGCCTCTCGATCATTTCCGTCTCTTTCCCTTGGGTCCACTGGCTCAAAGCGCGGAAGGGGCCACTTACTTTGTAGCACAGAGTAAGCGCGGTTGGCCACTTTCGCCCATGCGGTTCTTGGCGGGGGCAGCGCTCGAGGGTGGGGGCGTGCTTCCATGATGCCGGACCCGGTTTGAACGCAAAGACATCGGCGCGCCGTAATGCCGTGAAACCGACTGGTCGCCTGAGACGAGCGTCGGCGGACGTCGCGAGGGAGACATTTCGCTCCACGTGCTCCCCAACGTTCGCAGAAAAAAGCACCGACACCAATAAATCGAGTCCTTAGGAACAGGCCGGGAATCGTTTCCCGGAGTATTCGCAATCACGGATCAAGTTGTGGCAAGGTCTCCTGACCTTGCCATCTCGCCGACCGAAGGACAGGTCTCCAACCCGGACCCCGGCGGGTCTTCATCGGGCATGGCCAGCATCCGTTCGACGAAGGCGGCGATGGACCTGGCATCCCGGGCCTGTTCCTCGGATGTGATGGGGAGGACGTGGCCTGTGGTGTCGTTGCACGGCACAGGACGGGGAGATGACGCGCGGGGATGATCTGGCCTGGGACGCCTCGTTCGCGGCGTTCACGCCAGGTTCTTCATCGAGCATACTCATTGTCTGCCTCCCCTCACTCGAGATCACCGCAACCCATTAGCGGCAGATCAACTATCCCGATCACAATCATTGGATCGTCTCGCGCGTGTCGCTAGAATTCGGTAAGAAGGAGGCTCCTATGCCGTTGCGGGATCATTTTCGTCCGCCTGTTGAGAACAAGCATTCGTGGGATGAGCTTCACGGCATGTGGCCAGCGGTGATTGTCCAACAACTGTTTCCCATCTTGCCGGAAGGTTATGTCGCCGCGCCGCGCGTGCATTTGGGCACGGCATTCGAGATCGACGTGTCAACCTACCAACGAGACGAGCCAGCGCGCCAGGAGAGGCCACGCGATGGAAACGGTGGTGTCGCCGTCGCGGCGTGGGCGCCTCCGAAACCGACCCTCACGGTGGAAACCGAACTGCCCGACCAAGATGAGTATGAAGTGCGAGTCTACGATGCGCGTCATGGTCGGCGGCTGGTCGCGGCGATCGAAATCGTCAGCCCTTCCAACAAGGACCGTCCCGAGAGCCGGCGGGCTTTTGTCGCCAAGGTTGCCGCGTTGCTTCAGCGCGACGTCAGTGTGTCGCTCGTGGACATCGTGACGATTCGTCAATTCAATCTCTATGCCGACCTGTTGGAGCTGATTGGCCGAAGCGACCCGATGTTGGGCGCAGAACCCCCCGCGCTTTACGCGGTCACGACCCGCGGGCGCAAGCGCGTTCGCAAGCGGCCATTGCTGGATACCTGGTTCTACCCGATGGCGCTCGGCCAACCGCTGCCAACGCTGCCGATCTGGTTGGACGTCGACTTGGGCGTGTTCCTCAATCTGGAAACCAGCTACGAAGAGACGTGCCACGTGCTGCGAATCGTATAATCCATCGATTCGCTCATGGTTGCATCTCTGGCGGGAGCAGCTTGCGTCTTCGGTTTGGGGAGCCATCGTCCAAATTGGCCGCCTGACGCCCACCTCGGGGGCATCCTGCGAGTAGCCGTTGATGCCCTCCACAAGCGCAAGGGAATTGGTTAGGCCCGGCTCACATCAACGAATTCAACTCTGCCATGGCAGAGAAACTCTGATAAGCCCTGCGAATTCCTGGAAAATCCTGTTAAAACCTGGGAACCGCCTGCTCCTGAGCAACCGCACGTAAGGCGTTTCCGCCAAACGGTTTGCAGTTGCGCCGCCCGCCTGGTTTGCAACCAGGAGGTTGGCGGTTCGATCCCGCTCGACTCCACTAAGTTCTTGCCTAATGGGGAATTACGGCAACGAACTGATTCGTTGTGAGCCCCCTCCCTCGACACATGAATTACCCTGACAACGATCGTGAGACGGTACGCAACCACAATACAGGCTTAGACTTACAGCGATTATAGGTTGGATTTCATAATCACGTTTCCTGAACACTGATAACCAGGCGCTATTCCAAATCACCCTGAGCTTCCCCCACCTCCCTCCGAAATCCACTGGCGTCGCTTTCCCTGTCGCGAGGAGTTACTTAGAATGTGGTTGTGCTCAATGCATGCGCGGAGGGAAACCCTATGCAGAAAGAGATCACTCTGATCGATCGGGGCCGAGGGCTCCAGCTCTCCACCAGCCGGATTACGGTTCATGACCTGGTTCCGTACTTTCAGGACGGGTGCCCCTACGACGAGATCATCCGCTGGATCCCCAGTCTGACTCACGAGGAGATCGCGATCGTCGAGCGCTACTACTGGCAAAACAAGGACGAGCTTGATGAGTACGAACGTCGTGTCCAGGCGTACCGCGCGGAACAAATTCGGTTGCAGCGGCTCCGTTTCCCCGAGCGGGAAGGAAGCCGCCATGAGCGCTTGGCTCGTCTAAGACAGCTCCTGCAGCAACGACGCCGGGAGAACAACGGTGAAGGGACTGGTAGCTGACGCCAATATTCAAGGACAGGTCGAATATCTGGTGCAGCGCATGCAGGCCGAGGCCTGGGCCGAGTTCTGGCAGGCACTCGGCCTTGTACTCCGTCGCTTTGAGGACGTCGGGCTCTCGGCGGCCGCGACCGACCTGGAGGTCTGGAACGTCTGTCAGGCCGAGCAACTCATCCTCATCACCGACAATCGCAATCTCGATTCCGAGGACTCGTTGGAGGCCACGATCCGGTGGAACAGCACGCCCGAGTCCTTGCCTGTCTTCACCATCGCCGACATAAACGAGTTCCGAACGAACAGTTCCTACGTGGAGCGCGTGGTCGAGGCACTCTACGACTACCTCCTGCGGATCCACGACGTTCGCGGTACGGGCCGGCTCTACCTCCCTTGAAAACCGGATTGGGCTCTCGCGTCCTGGTGACATGGTCAAGGGGCATCGGTTGGCTCCGCCAAGCCACGAAACGGTGGCAAGACACACGACACTTGTCATCCCAGCTAGGGTCGCGTCGTCGCCGCATGAATCACGTCGCGATGGCTTCATTTGCACCGGCCGTGCACGGCTTGATCAGCTTCTTCCTCGGCGCCACAAGACCACGCCGAAACGCTTCTTCCTCGACTGTCTTCCAGGGAATCGACCTGTATTTCTTCATCAACTCGCGCCGCCGACTCGGATTGATCCACACGACGAAATGGATGCGGCCAAGGATCAGACCAGCCGTGTAATATGGCCCGTCACACTCACCACCTTCAGCTAAACACTAGTTTCCAGGATTTACTGTACTAACGCAAGTCCTTTAGGTTCAAAGACTTCGGTCAGACTAAGCTCATTACGCATTTGTGAAATAAAACTGTCATCAACTAGATAAAAGGCCGTTTAACATGATCGTCAATTCGTATGTTGATTTCTATAAATTGGTGTAAGGCTTTGTGTATTTGGACTTTGCGCTCCAACCTGGGTCACACTTCACTGAGCGTTAGACATGTACGCTCGTGCATTTTAATGATCGTTTATATAGAGTTAGTACAGCAAAACCTGGAAACTACTGTTTAGCACCAATACTTTGCGCCTGACTTGCAGCTCCGTCAATCCGGTCCCAACAGCTGGCCGAATTCGGCTCGGCGGTGCGACGAGTGGTTGTAAATCGTTCTTGGTCCAGTGAGTTACCGAGTTCAAATCGAGTCGCCACTTTCGCCGCAATCGACTGATGAATGGTAGTATGGCGCTGGACTACGCCCGAAAACGCGTCGGTGTGTCGGACCGACGCGCGCAAAAAGACTCCCAGTTCGAAGTAACCGGTGCGGGAACTGTAGAGCCAGAGGAGCTGCGCCAACTCGGTTCAAATCCAGTTGCCCCGACTCTCTTGTAAAGTCAGCGCCTGTCAATGGTTGCGAAAGCGACTGTTGGCGGGATTTGAACTTTTCTTAGGATCGCGCGGGATCGTTTTCAGATTACGACTTCGGAGATTGACAGCCGAATCTGGTCCCGCTAGTCTTCACCTTATCTCGATCAGATAATCACAAGTTAGGCGTTGCTGCCCGTTTAGTATGGACGAAGATTCTGGATCCAGCCGCTCATGAAGGTCGACCGCCTTGACCATCTCGTTCTGACTGTCTGCGATGTCGAGGCGACCTGTTCGTTTTACTCGCGCGTTTTGAACATGGAGCCTGTGACCTTCGCCGAAGGGCGTCGTGCTCTCGCCTTCGGTTGCCAGAAGCTCAATCTCCATCCAGCCGACGCCCCCATCTCGCCGCACGCTGAGCGTCCCATGCCTGGTTCTGCCGACCTGTGCTTCATCTCCACGAGTCCGATCACCGAGGTCGTCTCCCATCTCGAGCGCCTCGGAGTTCCCATCTGCGAGGGACCAGTTCGGCGCACCGGCGCGACCGGCCCGATTATCTCCGTTTACTTCCGCGACCCCGACGGCAACCTGATTGAAGTCGCCGAGTATGACCGCAGCGACTAACCAGCCGCAGCAGTTGACCCTGCGGGCGGGTCGTTGTTTGCGTCGTTCGCTTCGGTCGCCTGCCTTAGGGAATCCCCGCAGAATAGTCTCGGCATGATTCGAGTTTTCTGTTCTACTCCCCTCCGTTGTGGTTTCGGATTCGAGAACTGGTCCCAGGGAGGGGATGATGAAAGTTCTCACGGAC
>JBEKTN010000489.1:0-4854 GCA_049516015.1 Isosphaeraceae bacterium
AAACGATCAAAAACCCAGGCTGATGAGGGACTGGGCCCACAGCCGAAGGCTGGGGACGCCAGCCGACGAAGCTGGCTATGTCGTTCTGCGTCAGCCCCCAGCCAGCAAGCTTGCGAACCTGTTCAGGATCGATGTTCTTTCTTGGAGTGCGAAAAAGGCAAATTGCGGCTCCGCGAAAATCGGCGATCATGTCACCTCGTGATCAAGACCCGGTGAATTCTCCGTCATTTTGATTCCACATCCGCGTCGAAGACCCGCACCAGGTGCCAGTCAGGCTTGTTCTCGTGGATGAACCGCTGGTGCGAGGGAGCGACCTGGTAGGCGTCGTGAGCGGCCTTGGAGTCGAAGACAATGTGCAGGGCCACGTCGAAGTCGCGATCGTTGACGGGGCGGTCCAAATCGGGGTTGAGCGTGCCAACGGCGAAGTAAAGCACACCCGCGTGGTCTGGCAGGTATTTCTTGCAAGCGTCGACCAGCTTCTTGATGGCCGCCGGGGAGTTATCGTGCAGGGAAAAGAAAACACTGTGAGCCAGCATGGCAGTCCTCGTCCAAATCAAGAGAGACTCAACTTCCGATCACTTCACGGATCGTTTCCTGGTTCACCGGCCGGATCACGCCCTTCTCGGTGATGATGCCGGCGATGAGCTCGGCCGGGGTGACATCGAAGGCGGGGTTGTAAACATCGACGCCGGAGGGGGCGGTCTGGCGGCCAAAGCCGTGAGTCACCTCGTGCGACTCGCGCTGCTCGATCGGGATGGCCGCGCCGTCGGGGATCGTCAGGTCGAATGTGCTCGAGGGCGCCGCCACGTAGAAGGGGATGCCGTGCGCCCGGGCCAGGAGGGCGACACCATAGGTGCCGATCTTGTTGGCGGTGTCGCCGTTGGCCGCGATCCGGTCCGCCCCCACGACCACCTTCTGGACCTTGCCCTCCTTCATGACCTGCGCGGCCATGTTGTCGCAGATCAAGGTCACGGGAACCCCGCGGCGCTGGAGTTCCCAGGCGGTCAACCGCGCCCCTTGCAGCAATGGCCGCGTCTCGTCGGCGTAGACCCGGATGTGCTTGCCCTGCTCGTGCGCCGAGAAGATCACAGCCAGGGCCGTGCCGTAATCCGAGGTGGCCAGGCCGCCGGCGTTGCAATGGGTCAGAATTCCTTCTCCGGAGACAACAAGCTCCGCGCCATGGCGGCCGATTGCGCGGCACATGGCCCGGTCCTCGTCGGCGATCGCGTGGGCCTCGGTCAGCAGCCGGTCGAGCAGCGCGGGTCCGCTGCCGGAGTTGACCCCGGCCGAGGCCGCGGTCGCATCCATCCGGTCGAGGGCCCAGAACAGGTTCACGGCGGTCGGCCGGCTGGTGCGCAGGTACGCCGTGGCCTCGCGCAGCGCCCGGCCCACGGTCGCCGCGTCGGCCAACCCTTGCGACCGCGCGCCAATGACCGCGCCGTAGCCGGCCGCAACACCAATGGCCGGCGCGCCGCGGACCCGAAGCAGCTTGATGGCCTCCCACACGGTCGGGGCGTCATGACAGTCGATCTCGATGAATTCGGTCGGCAGCCGGGTCTGATCGATGAGGCGCAGAGCCCCCCGCGCCGCGTCGCCGACCCACGCCACCGTCTGAAACTCCTCGATTTCCTCGGCCCCGGACATTCGCGTGACTTGCCTCCCTCGGGATCATCAACGGCTCGTCGACGCACTCACCGATTTCTTATTCCTCGTCCTCCTCCTCGTCCTCTTCGGCGTCTTCGTCCTCGTCCTCCTCGGGATCGACCCATGTGTAAAACTCGGAGAAGACATCCCAGATGTTGCGTAGGGCCGATCGCAGGTCGCCCGATTTCAAAGGGCCGTGCTCCCCGGTGTAGCCGGCGACCTCGGTGGCAATCCTCAGCAACTCGAGGTTCTGCCGTCTCATCTCCAGGAAGATCTGGCTCTGGGTGTCGAGTTCGAGTGCCTCTTCGAGTGCCTCCTCGACCTCGTGTTCGTGCGGGTGCGGATGATCGTGGTCGTTTTCATGAGTATTGTCGTGTTCGTCGTGACCCATCTCGTGAATCTCCCCGGGTATGATTCTCATTGGAAACTGGTTTCAACGGTCGCCGGCTCACGGTTGTGGATCGCGCCCGGCCATGGCGATTCTTCTCCCTTCTCTGTTTCAGCCCTTGGAGGGCGCCGCGGTTGCGGCCGAGGTGTGCGGGCGGGCGTCCAGCGGGCTGTAAGGCAGGCCGAAGGTCGCGGCGACCGCCCGATTGGTGACGCGCCCCCGATCAATGTTCACACCCTCGGCGACTCCGGGATCGGTTGCGGCCAGAGCCTTCCAACCATTCTTGACAAGTTGCAGGACATAGGGAAGTGTGACGTTGCAAAGCGCATAGGTGCTCGTCCGGCCCACGGCGCCGGGCATGTTGGTCACGCAATAGTGAACCACTCCATCCACCACGTACGTGGGTTGAAGGTGGGTGGTGGGCCGGCTGGTCTCGAAACATCCCCCCTGGTCGATGGCCACATCGACGATCACCGTGCCGGTCTTCATCAGCCCGAGGTCCTGGCGCCGGACCAGGCGAGGCGCCCGGGCGCCGGTGATCAGCACGGCCCCGATCACGAGGTCGGCCCGCTCGATCGACTCCCGAATCGTGTGCCGATCGGAGTAAAGCGTGGTCACGTTGGGCGGCATGATGTCGTCGAGGTAGCGGAGCCGGTCGAGGTTCACGTCCAGAATTCGCACGTTCGCGCCCAGCCCGGCGGCAACCTTCGCCGCGTTCGAGCCGACCACGCCTCCACCAAGAATGGCAACCTCGGCCGGCGCGACTCCCGGAACTCCGGCCAGGAGAATCCCCCGGCCTTCCTGAGGACGCTCGAGGAACCTGGCCCCCTCCTGGATGCTCATCCGGCCCGCGACCTCGCTCATCGGTGTCAAGAGCGGCAGACTTCCACGTGGATCACGGAGCGTCTCGTACGCGATCGCCGTGATCCCACTGTCGATGATCGCACGCGTGAGGCTCTCGTCAGCCGCGAAGTGAAAGTAGGTGAAAACGACTTGGTCGGGATGAAGCAAGGACCACTCGGAGGGCTGCGGTTCCTTGACCTTGACGATCATGTCGGCCCCGGCCCAGATTTCCCCGGCACTCGCGACGATTGTCGCACCGGCCGAAGCGTACAGGGCGTCGACGATGCCGCTCCCCTGACCCGCGCCGGCTTCAATCAACACCCGATGTCCCGCGATTGTCAGTTCTTCGGCACCCACCGGCAGCATGGCCACCCGGTATTCATCGGCTTTGATCTCCTTGGGCACCCCAACGATCATCGGATCGACTCCCCCCGACAGCCCCGGCCAGACTCTGCCAGCTCCATGGCCGGGTCATGCGTGTCCCGGCCATGGTCGCTCGCCACAAACATTCGATCAGACCTGGGCTCATGAATCAAGGGAGCGAGACCGAGCCTCGCCCGGCGGGCTCAAGGACCGCCCGACGGCGGGGCAAGCGGCGGCCGCGATCAACTGATCAGTTCGCGTAACTTCATGCTTGGGAGCCGTGGCCACCATCTCAGCTTACCAATGCCCCTACACCGGTCCAGGGCAGCCCTGCGCAAGAACCGTGTCCGATCGATGTCCCCGCGGACGCGAACGCGGGAGGCTTTCCGCAACCGTCCGATGGCTCGAAGCCAGCCACGCTGCCGCCGGGACCAAGTACTCCATGAGGCATGGTTCAAACGCACGTCACAGCTCAGGGGTGGCTGGGGTCGACGCCCAAGGGCGACGCCCCCAGATCCGAGGCTGGCGCGCTGGGGGCTCGCTGGCTGTCGCCAGCTCGACCCCAGCCACCCCGCTCTTGTCACCCGCGAAGATCCGGGAGTTGAACCATGCCCTACATGACAGCCGGGTCGGCTTCGTAAAGTACTAAGTCGGTGATCGGATCTACAACTCGGTAGCCGCCGAGTTCCCTCACCTTATCCCGCGGCAGTCCGGTCAAGAGAATGGCAACTTGGTCGTAGATCGGCCCCACACTGGTTTCGTAGTTAGTCTGCGTGTCGCTGCCGATGAAGACGGACGGTTTTTGGCGGACCTGCGGAAACTGTTGGTGGATGCGTTTCAGGCTGTTTGGATGCAGGCCGTAGGTGATCCCGTCGCTCTGACGGCCGACCAAGATTTCTACAGAACAAAGGGGACGATCTTAATTGTTGCGGCAAGGTGCCCAGTCTGCGGAAAACCGGTTTGCCTGGATCGTTCAATTTACCAGAGCAATTAGGAATGTCCCCTTCGCCCGCCTTCGCAGTATGTGGAGAAACTTAATCGCCTGACAGCGGAATCCTGGAGAAAGCAAGCGCCCTGAGGCCGTGACGGGAAAAGGTGACAGACGGAAAAAGGTGACAGCCACCAAATTGACAAAGCTGGGATATCTTGGTAAAAAGCCGTGAATGTTACGACCGAGGCGACATTCTCCGGGAGGCATGGTTTTCCACGTGCTCAACCGAGGCGTGGTCCGGAGACTGCTTTTCACCAAGGACGAGGACTTTTTGGCGTTCGAGCGGGTCGTTGAGGAAACGCTGCGAACTCGCCGGATGCGGTTGTGCGTTTACTGTTTGATGCCCAACCATTGGCATTTTGTCGTTTGGCCCGAGCGAGATGGCGATCTACCCGCGTTCATGCGGCAAGTGACCAACACGCATGTGAAACGGTGGAAGGAGCATCGTCACGAGATCGGCTACGGCCATCTCTATCAAGGGCGTTACAAGGGTTTCCCGGTGGAAACAGAAGACTACTTCTACCAGGTCGTTCGCTACGTGGAGCGGAATGCCCTGCGTGCCAACCTCGTGGAGCGAGCGGAATCGTGGCGTTGGTCGAGTTTGCGCCGTGTGGAGCGCGAAGAC
>JBEKTN010000490.1:0-4849 GCA_049516015.1 Isosphaeraceae bacterium
GGGACGTTTCGCGACCTCAGAATGCTCTCCAGCCAGCGCAAGTAGTCGACGAACGGCTGGAGAACCCCCAGCTCGATGACCGGCTGGAAGAACTCCAGGTGATAGCCGAGATCTTCCCTGGTCGCCTGGCGACCTTGCTCTCCGAACTGGACCAGCAGGGTGGGAAAGGTCGTGTAGAACCGAGCCGTCACAGCCTCGACTGCCTCGCGCTTCAAGTTGAGAAACTGCCGCAACCCTTCCGGACTCATGGTCACGGCTTGCTCTTCAGGCATTGCACGACCCTCAATCCGTGATGTGCTCGAAGAACTCAATCCTGGTACGACCTGGCACCAGCCGGATTCCCTTGGGAATCCACGCATGAGACTCGTGGTAGGAGTGGCTGCTATGCCATGAGCGGAAGCTCGCCTCGTTGACCCAGAATGTGAGCAACCAGAACTCGTCCGACGGTTCCCGCGGGCGTAACACTTCCATGCGCACGAAACCCTCCACGGAATCCACCATGTGAGGCCTGTTGCGAAAGGCCTCGCAGACAGCTTCCGTCATTCCGTTGGAGATGCAAAAGCGGCTCATCGCCACGAACATCAATCCCGGCCCCCCCTGACCTGCATATTCATCCGGCCTGTCGGTGATCTTCCCTGAGGATCGCGTTCTCCCGATGTCCAGTCGAACTCAATCCCGCAAAGGCAATCAATCGCTGACCGGCCCGCCCGAGACGTATCCCTGCACGACACCCCGATCAGAATGTGGCGAATCCGTCTCCCGACCCGCGTTTCTGCTTCACAGGTTGAGTAGTTTATTTTGTCAGGCCTGGCACCGCGTCACAAGGATCTGCTCGACCCGTTCAAGACGAACCTGAACGATCGAGCCGAGGCTGCGGACAGGCGGGACCACCAGGAAAAGCATCACCTGCTGAGCTACAGCTTACGATATTCCGCCGCTGCGCGACTGGAGAGCTCGGGAGATTGGATGTCCTCGCGTCAGTTTGCCGCGGGGTGCGGCCTCGTCATCTCGTCGAGGATCGTCACCCGGCCGAGGGGGTCGCTGAAGGTGCCGTGGCACTCGACGACCTGGGTACTATAATCGGCGCTGGCCTGCTTCAGGATCTCGTGCAGCTCGCCCAGGCGGTAATGCGGGATGGCCGGGAACAGGTGGTGGGGAATGTGCATGTCCTGGCCGTAGACGAAGACCGCCCAGCGGGTGAACGGATCGGTGAAGAAGACTCGCGAGTTGGTCAACCGGCCGGAATCGGCATTGGAGTGCTGGTACACATCGCGCAACAGCATGAAGAACGGTAACGAAGAGACGAGCGGAATGAACCACAGGACGAGGGGATAGAATGTCGAGTGCCCCGCCGTGATCAGCCGGATGGCCGCAAGCGCCATCAGCACCACACTGAAGTAGCAGAGCCGCGCCACGCCGGCAAACCGGCAGGAATAGGCCTGGCGGAAGGGAGACGAGAAGACGGCCCAGTCGGGAAGGGCATAGGTCGTGAAGCCCGCCAGTATCATGCCCATGAGCCCGGCCGGGATGATCCATTCCGCCCTGCCGGTTCCGGCCAGGTAACGAACCGCCGCACCCAAAACGATGAGGTACGCCAATCCCAGAACAGTCCCGAGGCGAGGCAGGTAAAGCTCGCCGAATCGGCCGCCTTTTTCGGTTCCGCTGTAGATGCTCCGTCCCTTGCCCAGCGCATTTACCGCGATATAAGCCAGTTGAAAGTGCAGGAACCGGAGGGGCGCGGCAAACATGCAGAAATAGACCAGGGCGATGAACCGGGCACGCGTCATCGGGAACTCGAAAGACCGCTTGCCATGGCCCAGGTTCAGCAGGTCCGGATCCCCCTGGGGGTCGTTGGTGTACTGATGGTGGGCCATGTGGAAAACGCGGTAGAAATGGACCGTCGTGAGGATTGGAAACATGCAGAAGAGGTCGGGGATGAAATCATTAAGGAAGCGATGCTTCATGAACGTGTAATGCGAGGCTTCATGGCCCAGGCCGGCCAGACGATGCTGGAGCGCGCCGATCAACGTGATCGCGACGAAAAAAACGGGGATGTTCCAGAACCAGGAAATCCCCCAGCCAGACCGGAACTCCGCGAAGAGAATTGACCCGCCGATGAGGGCCGCCAGGCAACAGTACTCACGCGCCAGGCAGAGCAGGTTCGTGGAGTGATCGACCTTCCGCAATCTCATGATCTGCTGCTGGAGTTGCGGATCGTCAAACGTCGGCCGACCGGAACTTGAGACGCTCATGCCTTTCCCTCGTCGATAACTTACGGATCGTCATTCCACACCGGCATCCGACCCGTCGTGGCTTCTCCCTACTCCTTTCCATCGGGAATCCCTTTTTCCAGTTCTATTCATTCTGTCTGATGAGGCAACACAACGCAAAGAATTCGCTTTCAAATCACCCAGATTGCGCAAATATTCAAGAATCGATAGAAGGGGACCCGACCCTCTTGAAGATCTAAAGCGTTACTGGCGGCCGGTAAGCAGCTCCGCGCCTGTCCCGGGCCATGCGCTCAGGTGTACACAGACAGACGGCCTGGCCATGGTCCGCGTTGACGGGGTTCGTTCACCATGCTAGCTTCTGAGGCGGCTTTCAGACCTTTGCATGGATCTGGCAGTCGCCCTGTGTCGAGCACGGAATTTTCGAGATTCGCACGATCCGTGGAGCCGAACAGGCGCCCGGCGACCATTCAAGGCCGCCTGGAATCCGGGATCATGTGAAGAGACTGAACCGGCCGGTTCTCCCCCGACGGAATCACGTCTAAAATCGAGACTCCTCGCTGAACTCCACCATTCAAGAACTGCCAGGATCCGGGTGGCTGGTGGCGGAGCCGGAGGCGACGCCCCAGATGCCCCGGCTTCGGCCCTGGGGCTTCCCTACGGTCAGCCCCAGCCACCCAAGCCTCTTTCCCCATCATGGGATACGACGAATCACGGTGGAGTTCAGTGAGGACTCTCAAAAGAAGGTCGGGCATTGCGAGTTTCATTTGTCGCGGAGGACGTCTGCCACGGCTTCATTGCCGTGGCCCTTTGAAGATTCACTCCGGGCCCTTGCGACCAAGACCCGAATGGGGCGGCATCTCGGATCCTGGTCGCGCAGGCCCCAGGCCAGAAAGGAGTGTTCTTCCCTGACTCTTCCGAGCCCCGGCGGGTTGACATCAATCCGCTGACGACGGACGCTCCATTGCCCGTGTGGGGTAGAGGCTGGCGCGACGAGAAATCTGTCTGGAACAAGCTGCGCGTTCATCCCGATTTCGTTGCGCCGTTTTTCCCCACCCTTGCGAAGCCTTCGCAAGGGTGGGGAAAGGATCGGTCGCTCGCGCCGTCGTTCGATCGCGGGCAACAAAAACACGCGTCTCGAAACCGTCCCTCCAGTAGGGTCAACACCAACTTTTCACCGCCCATCGCGATGCCCCCTGGAGGGCTCTGCAAGATTCTGATACGAATTCAGAGTGCTTGCCTCGCGTCGGTCTCTCCTGCTGAGGCTCGTTCCATGCCTCACTCAAGACGTGTTGCCCTCCAAGCTCTTGCCTTCCTCGTCATGATATCCGCAACGCTACCGGGGCGCGCGGATGATCGCCCGATCGCGGAGGTCCTGCGAGCTCTTCGTCCCGACCATCCGCGCCTTTACGTGCTGGATGAAGAAATCGACGGGATCAAGCAACAGATCAAGAGCGATGCGCGCCTGCGGCGGTGGTATGACCGGTTGCAAAAAGACGCGGAGAAAATGCTCAAGGAGCCGGTGGTGGTCCACCGGTTGATCGGCCCTCGGCTGCTTGACCAGAGCCGTGCCGCGCTGCGGCGAATCAGCACGCTGGCCGGCCTGTACCGCCTTGACGGCGACCACCGCAAGGCCGATCGCGCTCGCCAGGAGATGCTCGCGGCCGCGGCGTTCCCGGATTGGAATCCCGCCCACTTCCTGGATGTTGCTGAGATGACCAATGCGCTCGCGATCGGCTACGACTGGCTCTATCAGTTCCTGACCGACGCCGACCGGGCCCGGATCCGGCAGGCGATCGTGGAAAAGGGCTTGAAGCCGGGTCTCCTGATCTATGAATCGGGACGGGGATGGCCGACGGTCATTCACAACTGGAACCAGGTCTGCAACGGCGGGCTGACCGCCGGTGCGCTCGCCGTCGCCGATCGCGAGCCTGACCTGGCACGGCAGCTCATCGATCATGCCAGGCGTTCGATCGTTCGGGCCATGGCTTCCTTCGCCCCCGACGGCGGCTGGGCGGAAGGACCGGGTTACTGGAACTACGCGACCGAGTATAACGTCTTCTTCCTGAGTGCGGTCGAGTCGGCCCTGGGGACCGACTTCGGCCTGAAGCAGATGGCGGGTTTTCGTGAGACGGGCGAGTTTCGGATGCAGTCGATCGGCCCCCTGAACCGTACTTTCAACTATGCCGACGCCCATGATTCTCCAGGTGCTGCCCCGCAGATGTTCTGGTTCGCGAAAGCCTTCTCGCGCCCTGATTATGCGGAACATGAGAGCCGATACATTGGCGACCGCGCCGGAATCTTCCATCTCCTCTGGGCGGCCGGACTGCCTGCGGCTCTTCCAGACAGCGCGCCGCCGCTTGATAAGCTCTTCCGGGGAATCGATGTCGCGTTCTTCCGCTCCGCCTGGAACGACAAGGATGCCATCTTCGTCGCTTTCAAAGGGGGAGACAACAGGGCCAATCACAGCCATCTGGATCTGGGAACCTTCGTTCTTGACGCACTAGGCCTGAATCAAGCGTGATATATAACCCGGAGGGCAAGATTTCTCAAGAAAAGCTTGAAAACCCCGCAGGTTTTTGGAATAATGTAGAAGAGAACACGGTCTCATTATTCCAAAA
>JBEKTN010000491.1:0-6233 GCA_049516015.1 Isosphaeraceae bacterium
ACCTCCACCGCCGCTCCGATAGCTACCGGCTGGAGCGACCCAGTTGCCGGGTGGGACTCGCACCCACTGAAGACCAACACCTCACACGGTTCACGGCGCACAGGTATGGTGTCCCCGGAACTGCCGTGCGTGCAGGCTTGATGGACCCGGTCTCATCCTTCGCCTGGGGGCCGGAGTCGCACTACCGGCTGACGTGGGCGGCGTACCAGCGGCGGGAGGAACGGCTCAGCCCCGACCTCGATCTGTCTGACCCTCGGACATAGCACGGAGGATCTCCCGCACCTGGCGACAGACGGGCAACTCGGTGTCCGGCGCGGGCGACGGCCTCCTCATGCGAGACGCCCTTTGCCTCCTCGTACTCGTGGACGATGATGCTATCGATCCGGTCGCGGAGCCGGGCCTTCTTCCACAGCGATGCATACTGCGGGCCGTATTTCTCGGCGTTCAGCTCCGGGTTCAGCACACCGCTATCGACGGTGATGCGGCCCCCGGGGACGTTGCCGCCCCTAGTGCGCTCATGCGGGAAGAAGACCCGCCAGGGGACGCCGTGCTCGAGATCGCTGGCCCCGATCTGGTGCTCGGGGATGTCGAGCGCGTGCATGCGGCCTTCGTCGTGATGCTCCAGCCGATCCGCCCAGGTGTGGGCGAACCGGACGGCGTGCTCTGCCGGGTCAGCGGGGACAGCGGGAATCTTGCGAGCGGAGGGTGGAGTGTCGATCATGGCAGGCCGCGGCTTGCGTCGCAATCGTGCCACTAGCCCCTTCGCCGCCACCGTGATCTTCGAAATCCAGCCCCGCGCATTCAGGCCGGGACATTAACACGGGCAGCCAAGTCAGTCCACCATGCGTTTGGTGCGGACTGCTCTACCACGTTGAGCGAAATGTCTCCCTCGCGACGTCCGCCGACGCTCGTCTCAGGCGACCAGTCGGTTTGACGGCATTACGGCGCGCCGATGTCTTTGCGTTCGAACCCGGTCCGGCATCAGGGAAGCACACCCCCACCCCCGAGCGTTGCTCCCGCCAAGGACCGCATGGGCGAAAGTGGCCATCCGCGTTTACTCTGTGCTACAAAGTAAGTGGCCCCTTCCGCGCTCCCTCCGCTTCCGCGCTCCCTCCGCTCTGAGCCACTGGACCCAAGGGAAAGAGATGGAAATGATTGAGAAGCGTCAGAACAAGGCCGGCTGATCAGGTGTTTATCATTGTCAAATAACAACTTATGACAAAAAGCTGGAAGTCCCACGGGGGCATTGATGGCTGCCGAACCTTCAGGAATCTCTACTAATCTCTACCAAACGCCCGTCCAGTACTGGTGCAAGTGGATCTTGTACAAGCTGACGTTGGTGCCACAAAGTGGGTGGCCCCTTCCGGTCTCTTGTCCGAAGGGTCGAGCTGACTAGTGCGACCCCTCTCCCGACCCTCTCCCGCAACCGGAGAGGGCGAAATAACCAACGACCTCCCATAACTTTACGGTTAATTCAACGGGATTGGCCCTCAAGGCGGAAAGCACACGCCAGACCATTGAGCAGCCGAAGCGAGCAAGTGGTCGCAGCTTCGCCTCGGTTGTCACCCGGAAACGCCCGTCAGGATCCTTTTGGCGATGGAAGAGTGGTTCCACGGGTTCGGGGCCCTGATCGCGTTTTTCAGCCCGATCATCATCCTGGGTTTTGTCCTGCACCGGCTTCGCGGCGGTGGATACGTCCTGGGTGCGACTCTTGGATGAATCGGATATCGTAAGCCCAGGAGCTCGCCTGATGAATCGATCGGAACACGACACGCGAGACTTGTGGGATTCCCTCCTCGATCTGCCGCCTGGGCACCTTTCCACGTGGAAACAAGGCGTGAAAGCCGGTAACCTGGCTGGCAAGCGCGCATCGTTGCCCCTGCGATTCGGCGTCCGGCACCTGCTGGGGGCAATCGTCCTGGCCAGCCTGACGTGCATGGCAGTGCGGTCGTTGCTCTTGATGGAAGCGCTCGGGATCCTGCTCTGGCCTGTGCTTCTGGGCTTCGGGACCGACCGCATGGCGGGCCGGGACGGGATCCTGGGCGGGACAATCGCGGGTTTGGTCTCGTTCGTGGCAGCCTTCGGGATCGTTGGCTCGGGGCCTCAACCGCTCGCGACGGGGTTTGCCAAGCCCTGGTTCCTAGCCGGCGCCGTGCTCTTCCTGGGCGCGGGGGGTTGCTGGGGTTTCTATCTGAGCGTCTGGGTCTATCTCGTCGTGGAAACCATTCTTCAGCCTTTGTGATCGTGCGATCATCATTCGTACCACCGTCCGGTCGCCACGGGAGGGGATTTCGCTCGCCATGAAAGCCATCGTGATCACAGGGGTCGGCGGGCCCGAGGTTCTGGAGCTTTGCGAGGTCTCAACCCCCGAGCCACGGGGAGACCAGATTCGCGTGCGCGTGCGAGCCTGCGGCGTGAACCGAGCCGACCTGTTGCAGACCAGCGGGCTTTACCCGGCGCCCGCGGGGGTTCCCTCGGACATTCCCGGTCTGGAGTACGCGGGCGAGGTCGACGCGCTGGGGCCGGACGTGACCGCGCCGCTCAAGGTTGGCGATCGTGTCTTCGGGATCGTGGCCGGGGGAGCACAGGCCGAGTACCTGGTGACGCATGAGCGAATGGCAGTGCCGATCCCGGCTGACCTCGACTTCGTGGCGGCGGCGGCGGTTCCCGAGGTCTTCCTGACCGCACACGATGCCCTGATCACCCAGGGACGGCTCGGCCCCGGAGACCCGGTCCTGATCCAGGCCGTCGGCAGCGGCGTCGGCACCGCGGCGGCACAGGTTGCCCACGCAATGGGCTGCACGGTTTTCGGCACCTCGCGGACGGCCGCAAAGCTCGAGCGGGCCCGGTCTCTGGGCGTGGATGTCCCGATCGACACTTCGGAGCATGACTTTGTCGCGGTAGTCCGCCAGCAAACCTCCGGCGCTGGCGTTCAGGTCGTGCTCGACCTGCTGGGAGCGGGAGTTCTCGCGGGCAATCTCAAGGCACTCGCCACTCAGGGACGACTCGTAATGGTCGGGTTATTAGTCGGGCGCGAGGCGCCCCTGGACCTCGGGCTCCTTTTGAGCAAGCGGCTCAGCTTGATCGGGACAACGTTGCGAGCCCGTCCGCTCGAGGAGAAGATCGCGGCCACCCGCCTGTTCGCCCGCCAGGTCGTGCCCTGGCTCGAACGGGGAGCGGTACGCCCTGTTGTCGATGCCGTCTTCCCGTGGGAAGAGGTACGGGACGGCCATGCCCGGCTGGCGTCGAACCAGTCTTTCGGCAAGGTCATTCTCCGGCTTTGAGGCTCACGCCGCGTCCCGGGGAGTCTTCGCCGTTGAATCCCGCCGAGCTCTCGGCTTTCGAACCGTTGGGCGGGGAGGAGCCGCCGCCGGTCGCTCCGCTCTCAAGTGCAACCTGGCCGTCCTGGATCTCCAGAACCAGGTCGTCAGGAGTGATGAAGCGGCGGTCGTGAGTGACGACGACCAGGGTCGTCTGGTACGTGTGCTGCATCGAGCGGAGGATCCTGTAGATCTCGTCCCCCGTCTTGGAGTCGAGCTCGCCGGTCGGCTCGTCGGCCAGCACCAGCAGCGGTTGCTTGATCAGGGCTCGGGCGATGGCGACGCGCTGTTGCTCGCCGCCGGAGAGCTGGTAGGGGTGGTGGTCGATGCGGTTCGCGAGACCGACCTGCTTGAGCAACTCGCCGGCGCGCACTCTCTGGTCCACCGTGATACCGCGGGGCAAAAACGGGACCAGCACATTCTCCAGGGCAGAGAGGTTGCTGATCAGGTTGAACGACTGGAAGATGAAGCCGACCTGCTCGCGGCGATAGAGGTTTTGCATGGCCTCGGACATGGTGGCCAGGTTCTGGCCGTCCACCAGGATTTCGCCGTTGGACGGCCGGTCGAGCGCCCCGAGCAGGTACAAGAGCGTGCTCTTGCCCGAGCCGCTGGGCCCGACGATGAACGCGAACCGGCCGCGTTCGATCCGACAGTTGATTCCTCGCAAGGCTTCCACCCAGCGGGTGCCGCTACGGTACGACTTCCAAACGTTCACCACTTCGATCATCGGGTGGCCTCAATGTGATCCGATCCGGATGGCTTCCATGGGAACCAGCCGCGCAGCCCGCCAGGCGGGATAGAGGCCCCCCAGAGTGCCCATGACGACGGAAAGACTGATGCCCATGCCCAGGAGCGATAGATCGACTCCCAGGTGCACTCCGCCGCTGATAAACTGGTTGGCGATGGATGTACCGATCAGGGCCAGAACGCAGCCGACAATTCCCGCCAGCAGCCCCAGGAAGGCGCTCTCCAGGGTTACGAGCGTCAGGATATTGGACTCCGACCAGCCGTTGGTCCGGAGCACGCCGAACTCGACGAACCGCTCGGTCGTGCTCATCAGCATCGTGTTGATGATTCCGACAATCCCCACGATGAGCGCCAGGCTGACGGTCATCATGAGCAGCTTGTCAACCTGCCCCATCAGAGAACCGAAGTTCGCCTTGACCTCGTTCATGCTGCGGGCGTCAACTCCGGGATTGGCCTTCTCGATCGTGGCCGAGAGGGCGTCATACTCACCCGGGTTCTTGGCCTCAACGTAGATGCTCGAGATCGAGTCGTTGGCGAAGTTCAGGACACTGCGCGCGGTCTCGATGTCCATGACGATCACCACATCCAGGAGCAGCGAACCGGTTTCATAAAGGCCCACGATCGTGTAGTTCTTGTCGGCGATGCGCAGGCTCTCGCCGAGCTTGCGCGGCTTTCCCTGGGGGTCGGGAAAATCACGCGCGATCTTGCGGCTGATGACGATGTTCGGTTTGCCGATGTCTTCCAGGGTCAAGAACCGGCCTTCGCCCTTTTCCTTGAGGGCTCGCGGGAAAACCGCGCTGTTGAGGTTCATGTGGGACGCGATGTCCTGGCCCGAGATCACGGGCTGGTCGAAGATCGAGACCATTCCCTTCTTGGAAGTCAAGCCTCGTAGCAGCATGCCTCGTCCCTCGATATCGGGGGCGATGCCCCAGACTTCCGGCGCGACCGCACGCACACCCGGCAGCCGTCTCAGATCGTCGGCCAGGCGGGCGGGCAGGGTGCTGAAGATGGGGCTCGGAACATTCTCCCGGATGACCATCACGCCCTCGATCCGGCTCAGAGTCTCACCGACCAGATCGCGCAGTCCGTTGGAAACACTGAACAGGCCCATCACGCCCAGGATAGGTACCGAGAGTCCGATCAGGGCCAGCACCGTTCGAAGCGGCCGGGTCAGCAAGTTACGCCAGGCAAAAACACCCATGTTCGATGCGCCCCGAGCTTGGTCAGTTCACGACGATCGCTCGGTCGGGCACTGCGCTTTGCCCTTGCCCCGCGACCGCCGGCAAGTATCGGCCAGATCATCACAGACCCGGAAAATGGAACCCACAGGACGCAGCCGGGTCGATGAAAAGGGAGGGTCCGGCGGGATCACGCTACCCGACCACGAGCGGCCGAGGTGGAGACGACGAAGCCCGCCGCACCTTGCCCTCGTGCCGTACGCTCTTGCGATCACGCAACTTACTGTGTTTCGTTTGCCCCCGAACTGGGTATCGCGGGCGGCGCGGACTCCGGGTGAACCTGTTCCGGATGGGAAGAATCTCCGGGCGGGATTGCGGCCTCGGACGGCTCGCCCTGCGGCTGGACAGCTTGAGCCTGGGCTTGGGCTGCCGCTGCTGCCGCCGCTTCCGCGGCCAGCTCTTCCGGAGTCGGATCGACCCGCGCTTCCCATAGCTGTTTGAGCTGCCCGAAAGTGCGCAGGGGCACACTGCCGGAGAGGGCTTCCTTCGAAAGCGGCGGAGGCGGAGGGCTGGGGCGCGAAGGCCGGGAAGGGCCGCGCTGGCCCTGAGGCCGTTCCTGTCGCCCTGGTCCAGGTCTGGCACCCCCTGGGCCAGGTACGAACGGTCCGCCTCGCGGTCCACCACGACCCGATCCCGGCGGGCCCGGGAAACCAGCACCGGGCCGGCTGCCGGGGAAGGCCTGGCCACTGACCGGTCCGGGTCCGTGGCCGGCACCTCCTTCTGGGGGACCAGCGTGCCCCTGCGAGCCGGGCGCCCCACCGCGGTCACGATCGGGACGGCGCGCTGGTGGTTCGGCCAGCGCGGCAATCGGAGCTGCGCCGACCGGGGGCGACGTCAATGCCGATCCGCTGGGACGCGGAGGCCGTGCTCGATCACGCCGCCCCTGACCCTGGCCGGCCTGTCCTTCCCGCTGTTCTCCGCCCCCCTG
>JBEKTN010000492.1:0-4786 GCA_049516015.1 Isosphaeraceae bacterium
GTCGCCATTGACGGTCCATTTGAAGCCGTACTGGGGAAAACCCGCCGTACGGAATTTTAGAGGGGGAAGGGGAAACCCGAAGCTCGCTTGAGCTCGCCGGGCGCCCCTTCCCTACTCGGCTCCCGGCTCGATCCGCGCCATGATCTGCTGGAGTTCATCGGCCAGTTTGGGATGGGCTCGCAGGCGAGCGTCCATGCGGCGGGTCAGGTTGGGAACGCTGTCGGCACGAGACAGGCCAAGTAGCGGGGCGAGCTCGTGGAGCGGGACTTCGCTGTGGCGGCGGCAGAGCCAGGCAGCGACGGCGCGAGCGATGTGGGGATCTCCGCGCTGGGCGAGTGCTGATCGGTCCAGGCCGTAGTGTTCCGACACCGCCCTAAAGATGGCTTCGGCATCGCGTCCGGCGAGTTGTCGCGCCTCGGGGGTGGGAGGATCGCAGACCACGGGGCCGGCCAGTTCGCGAAGCCGTTCCAGGAACCGCTCCGAACCAAGCACCCAGCCGCCGAATGCCTCGCGAAACGGCGAGGGTGGAGGATTCCTCAGCCCCGCCTCGACGAAGTGCCGATACGACGACGACGGATCAGAGCCGCCATGCTCGCCACGCCACGCGCATAGCAACCGGTCGTAGGCCACCCAGGGCAGGCGAGACGCGCGTCTGACATAACCGGGATAGCTCGACCATTGCCATGCGGCCGGCTTGTCGACCAATCCCGCTCGAACGGGATTGAGATGGATATAGCGGCTGACGACCCAGTAATAGGCCTCATCCTCGATCATCTCGCCCGGTAACGTCCCTGAAAGAGATGCCCCACACGGCGGTGCCGCAGTCCGTGCCATCGAGCGTAGGACGAGAGAAACTGCTGCATACCCAGTGCGAGGTTGGGGCGAGGGGTCTTGATCAGCAGGTGCAGATGGTTGCCCATGAAGACGAAGGCAGGCAATTCCCACTCACACCGCAGCACCGTGCGCCGCAGGTCGTCGAGCAGTCGTTGACGGTCCGGGTCGTCGTGAACGATCCGCTGGCGGCCGTTGCCCCTGGCCATCACGTGATAGATGGCGCCCTCAAATTGGATGCGAAGTCGTCTAGGCATCTCCCCAGTAGAACTCACAGAAGCGAGGGACTCAACAAAAAAAACCAAAAACAAAGTCTGACCCCCAACCTGGAACAGAAGCGAGGGACTCAACAAAAAAAACCAAAAACAAAGTCTGACCCCCAACCTGTGAAGTCTGACCCCCAACCTATGAAGTCTGACCCCCAACCTGTGTCGCAAGGATTCTTTCTTGGCAAGTGGCGAGTGCTGTGGTAGGCTGAAAGCCGAAGGAGATAACGTATTATGACGATCCATTTATCGGGACACAGGGAGCAGGTGATTCTCTCCCTTTTACGGGCCGGAAAGTTTGCCTCGTCCGACGAGGTGATCGACGAAGCCTTGCGATTGGTAGGGGAACGCTACCAAGAACCCGAAGAGGCGAAGAAGTCGGCGGCCGCCAACATGGGGGACGAATCTCTTGACCGAACTGCCCAACAACTCGCAAATCTTAGGCGGTTGGGGCAGAAGCTGGACGCCATGCCTACGGCGGCCATCGCTGATGGGCTGTCGAATCGGGATCATGACCGGATGCTCTATGGCAAATGACCTCGATCTTTGTCGATACCGGAGCGTGGTTTGCCCGGTTCGTGCCTTCGGACCGCGATCATTCCGCCGCGCGCGAATGGTTTGAGCAGAACACGTATCCACTTATCACCACAGACTACGTCATCGATGAAGTCCTGACAGTTCTCAAGGTTCGCGGAGAGTATCAGCGTGCCTTGGAAGTCGGCCCATCCCTTTTCAACGGCGACGTGTGCGACCTGGAATGGGTCACCCAGGCCGATGTAAGAGACGCCTGGAAGATATTCAGTACCTATCGCGATAAGGGATGGAGCTTCACCGATTGCGTCAGCCGCGTGGTGATGGAACGCCTTCTCATCACTACCGCTGTCGCTTTTGACGAGCATTTCCACCAATTCGGAACGGTCAATGTCGTTCCGTGACGGTGGTCAGTCCGGCGCTAGTTTGTCGAAGTTCAGTTACCTGCTCCGCGTTGTGTGTTGGGCAACTCGATTGCCCGGCTAAGGCTGGTTTGCGGTCTGCTTGATCGTTTTCGCTGTTCATACCCGCTCTCCTCAAGGGGGTATGGGTTTATGGTGCTCGCCGACGGCGCGCGGCTCCAGGTTGAGAACGATGCAATGCTCCGGTCGTGAGTGCTTAGCCTGTCCTCGGGGTTGCGTGGCCGGCCAGGTATTGGACTTCTTCGACGGTGGACAATCGAACTGACGGAGCTGGCGTTGCTACGGAACGTTAGCTGCCGCTTCGATTGTCTGGCAAACAGTTACCCAAGCCGAATCGCGTTCCGCCTTCATCTCGGCGAGAGCTTTGTCGGTCGGGAAGGCAGCTTGGTAGTCTTTCAGCGGTGTATTCTTCCAGTTGCAGTCGCGCACAAGCACCCATCGGATCGCCACCCCGCCTGTCGCGGCTTCCTTCAGAAGAGGACCGAGTTCGTGTTGGTGGATGAAGTCAGATGCCAGGAAATCCTTCGTAACGAGCAAGACAGCCACCTTAGTCGAGGCAAGCGCCTTTTGAATCTCGTCGAACCATTGCGAGCCGGGTTGGATCCGCTTGTCCGACCACGCCGAAACGCGACCGGCACGTTCGAGCGGCTTTAAATGAGCGCGCAAATCGTCGAGAAACCTTTGGTCCTTGTGGCTGTAGCTGATGAACACTTTGTCGCGCTTGGTGGTTGGCATCGTCTCTTTCCTTTCGTCGGTTTTTTTCTTGGCCGGAGGTTCGGGAGATGAGGAAGGAATCTCTTGAAACCAAGATTCACGTGCTCGCTGGGTGTACTGACGCATTCGCTTGCTGTATGCAGCGGCCCTATCGACAGCGAGATCGATGTTGGGACGAAACATTTCGATAAATATCCACGCAAGAGTGCCTTTCTCTGGATCGTAGATTCCCTTGGAATGGACGTATTGCTGGACCGTGCTGAGGAATCGTTCGGCGTCGGGGGCTACCATGTCTTGCCAATCAAGGTCCCCAATGGTTGAGGGATAAAGGTCGGGAAAGAGCGGCTCGAAAGCGACCGGGAAATCCTTCAAGTCTTCGTGATTTTTCAGTAGGTTCGTGATGTTCTTTACTGTCCAGAAATATGATTCATTCAACGCAGTGTCCAGGGCCGTAAACCAACTCGCTGAGGAGATCGTGGATTGGAGCATCTGGTAATAGGCTTGTGCGAGCAGCCAGAGAAGGATCAGCCCTGAGTTTCGCCAGTCTTCAATGGGCATCTCCGGCTGATGATCCGTCGTAGGCGAATTTGAAGGTGCTGCATCAAAGGATCCTGGCTTTTCATTTTGACTCGCGGGTTCCGTGCGTCCCCTGAGTGTCTGCTCCCATGTCTGAGCGCGTATTGCACACTGGGCAAGGAAGACTGTGTGTTGTGACGGAGGCGGCTCGTAGATCCCAGGATCTGGATCCGCATAGACATCCAACCACTCGAGCGACTCATCCAGGAGTACCTGTTCTTCGGCGGAGAAGGATGAAGCCGCACGGTGATGAAACGCCGCGAGGCCATGCGCATCGGCATATTCTCTGTTGAACAAACGGCAGAGAGACTGGGCCAGTGACTCCCCTTCGACCCTATAAAAGACAGTTGAAGGAGATTCCTCCCGTGGTTCGGAAGGTGATGCAAAAAGGTAAAACCATGTTGTTGATTGAGCCATCGCGGCCGACTCTTTCATGGCGGTTTAGATTACGATCTTCTCAACTTCGTCCAGGGTTATCTGGTCATTGGTCCGGTCGTAAAGCTTGGTTGTCCTCGGGGATGAGTGGGAGGCCATCTGCTGGGCCTTTTCCAGCGTGCCCTTATTTTCAAGGTAGCAGGTGATCCCCGTCGCCCGGAAGCTGTGGCAGCCGACTTTGGTGCGTATGGGTGTCTGCTTGATCCGCCGGCGAATCATCCGCCAGACGTCGGCGGTCCCCATCGGGTTTCGCGTTAGCTCTGCCCCGGTCCGCGGGGGAGTTCCGGGGACACCATACCTAACTGCTTGAGCGAACTCGGGGAAATCGGGGAGAGAGCAAGCGTTGCAGCTAATGGCCATCCGGCAGGCGCGCCTGGAGCCACTGGCGTTGAGCGTCTCCGGCCGCGAGAGAATGTTCAACGGTTGGGCGGCAGCGAGTGGGGAAGAAACGGATCGATTTCTTTGCAGCAATCGCCCGGTTTGGTGACATACTGAAATAGTGGGGCCGCTCGTCGAGATCGAGCCCCGTTCGCTCTTTGACAAATCGGCGGTCGGTGGCAGGCAGTAGCCAGCGGGGGAGGTTCTGCGCACGACCTCACCCCGCTGGTTTGGGGTGGAGCGTGGGGCGTGGGGCGGGAGAACAGTGGCCAGGTGGACGTTGGGGGCCAACCAGGTTTCCCGGGTGCCAGAGAGTGGGTGGCCCTTCCGCTCTCAGCGCTGATTTGTGGGCCGGATGGGGGTAAAAGGGGTCGAAAAGGCGGTTTTTCGAAGTCTACCACGTGGATCATATCGGCGCAACTCCTGTATCAGCAAAGAGTTAAGCCTAGCGTTGCTTCAGCGTGAGTCAAGGGAGGAATAGACGTAAGTTAGGAGTCAATATTAACTTGCGCCGAAAACCTGGCTCGCCAAACTTCTGCCGGAAGCGGAAAACGTAGCATGTCGTAGCATGTTGACCCCTCCGGGTGGGGGGTGCTATACCAGGCTCGGAGCGCGGCGTCGACGGCGGACCCC
>JBEKTN010000493.1:0-4744 GCA_049516015.1 Isosphaeraceae bacterium
TCGAGGAACCTCACGCCGGGTTTACCACGTCGTCCTTGGCTGTCTGACATGAGCCAGCTTGGGTGCTCCGCTGTCGGTTCCTTGCGCGTCTGGCTGTAGCGCGCGTCGGTGTGTCGGACCGAAGTGCGCAAGACCGCTCCAAGGCCAAGCCTGATGAAGTTGTTCAAACTCCTGTCGCAAGGTTGAGCGGTCGAGCTGCGAGCCGCGCAACAAATGCTTATGCAGTTCGCGCGGCTGAAATCGTCCTAACCCATTGAGTCATTTGGAAGCTCGCTGATTGACAGGCCGACTTTGGCCCATCATTATTACTGACTCCAGCAGTGCTAACCGGACACGAATCGGCCTGCGGACAGGAACACAGCGAGCATTCACTCAATTCAAGTCTCGTTAGCTTCGCTGGAGTCAGTAATGCGTTTTCGTGAGAGAATCACAAGTTCGACCGGATTCGGGGAGACGATCCCGAGGTATCCCATGGACAGGAGGGATTTCTATGCTTCGACGCCCCTCATTTCAGAATCTCGTCAGTTGGTCCGCAGGCAATCCTGTTTTCTCACAGGTTATCATTGCGCTTGTAATCAACGTCGCCGCTGCAGTCCTTCTGTTGGTCTTTGAACGATTTCGGCTTGAGACAGCTTTTGCAATGGTTCTCTGTGTATTGCTTGCCGTTGTCCTCGTTCAGACTCAGGTGGCGATGAGCAAACTTACCTACATGGTTTCCAGTAGTTTGGACCACTCGGCTGGCGATCCCAAAACTGTACTCCTGGACGATGTGTTCCGGTCGCTTCGGAGGTATGGATACTTGCATAGTTCAGAGCACGAATCAACTCTGCGCTCGAAACTGTCAACTGCGATATACATACGTGGAGAGCAGTTCTACCGCCTTCTCAAGACGGGCATCCCAACTTGCAAGGAGAGATTATTAACCGTGAACGATCATCCATTCACGCCTTTTGCGGAACTCGTAAGACAGAAGAAGCCGAGTGGAATCGAAGATGTGGCTATCAGTTCTATCCCGGACTCACTCTATTCGAGAGAGGATATCGCCGAGCGAGTTAGTATAATCACCGGCGGAGGGACGGAATACTACTTGCTTCCTGACGAAGATGTCCACATGTCTATGCTGATCTTCGATAACAATGCGGTGCTAGTCTACACAGAGCCACCCGGTCGCGGAGTCTGCAACTTCAGCGAAGCACTGTTGTTCAGGAATAATGACGCAGTCGAGGAGTTGGTTCAGGTTTACCGACATATTCAGAAGTTGGCAAAGTATTGGCAGAAGAAGCACCAGTTTTCACCCCTTGCTGCTTTGCAGGCTTTCCATCAATTCAGTCCAGTGTAAGCGGGTAGATGATCAACAAGTAGTTAAGGCGGCGCAACACTAGCCGAGCCGATCGGCTTCGGTAGGAGCCCCAAGGAACTGACGGCGAACTCAAGAAACGAACATTACTTGACCCCTATCAGTTGCTTGCATAGGATGCTGCAGGGGAAAGTGTACGGGACACCATCAAAGGAGGAACCATCTCATGAACATGCGAACAGACGTTCAGCGGTCGCGATTAGTGGAACTTGCTTCCACGATTTCTGGCTTGGAGAACCCTCTGGGTTCGACCATGGAGGACGGGTGCTGGGGGGCTTTCGCTGAGACAATCGCCCGCCAACACGGCAGTGACGCTTGCACCTACTTCGGGCTCACGATGCAGGAGTTAACTGATTCTATCCGGATGAACCGGGAACTTTCGCCAACGGTTCGCAACAGCACCATGATCGCAGCGACCCTCGCGTTTGCATCTGCGTGAGTCGCGCCGCACCAGCCAGTGCGACCGCCTCGTGTACGCTGGACCCAGCCATCGAGTCTGCACTACAGCCCCAGCTAGCATTGCAGATTTCGGCGCTGGGCAGCCCAGAGCGGCAGAGGAGGTCGAACCAGTTGTTGCAGCTGACCGGGCCGGCATCACGGCAACTCGTGCTTCGACGTCCATCGAGCCGGCCCGGCAGCTGAACTATGGCGTTCGGCTGCAAAGGTTCCCCGGCACCCCCGGGATGCACCGCCGGGCGCGAGCACACGAGTGGGATGCCGTGCAGGCCCCCATCCGCCCGCGCCCAAGCCCCGAGGACCGCGCGATGATCGCCACCATCCGGAATTGCCCGTTGGCGACCCCCGGCGCGTGGCCGTGGCTCTGGGACCGGCTGACCCCAGGCCGAGGACCCCTCCACCCGGCGCTGCGGCCGCTGCGACCGGCCCGTGTACCTCTGCGCCACCGACGAGGAGACGGTCGCCCACGCCAGGGCAGGGAACGTGATCGCGCGGGAGACGCCGACGGACGCCGAACTCGGGACGGAGTACGCCGAGATCGCGCCGGGTCTTACCCTCCCGCTGGCCTGGCTCCCGGGCACGCCCGAGCAGGAGGTGGTCCGCCTGCGACGGGCTCGGGAGCAGGCGATCAACGACGCGATTCGGCTCGTCCGGTATGCGTCCCGCGGCTGCCCGGGGGTGCCACTATCCGGTGCCGAACTACCGGGTGACCTGCCGTATCTGCGGGTTTGCGGTGGGCCGGGTCTACGACGAGGACGGCAACCTGCGCTGGGCCGGCGGGCCTGAGTGATCGAGCCAGGGGCCGACGACCCGGCGCGGCACCGGGCGAACCAGGCACTGCACCTGACCGGCGGGGCCTGTAGGCTTTCCCAGACGTACAGCTCACCGGTGCCCCGCCGGCAGGTGAGCTTAGTCGTTCCGGAGGCGCGCGTCGGTCTGATCGACCGAAGCGTCGGATGGTCGCGTCGGCGCAGCGCGCGTCGGTCACATCGACCGAAGCAGGATTTCCGAGAGGTGATCTTGGACGGCGATTGTCGGACTGATCGGCGTTACCTCGAAGTCCGTGCGTCTTCGTACGGAGAGCGCACACAACTGAACGGGGGATCACAAGTGATCCTGTGTCTCAGTGCATTGACTATCACAACGCCTTGTGCCCGGGGCCCAGGCGTTATGCTGAACCGAAGAACTTCCAGATCGGCATCGCGCACTCGTGGAGTTGGGCCATCGGCTCATCAACCAGCGCGGCCCAAAGATCGTTCGATGTGGTCGTGAGCCGTCGGTAAGCCCGGCCTTTCGCGTCGATCGCAGAATTGGGGCTTCAGGAGAACGGCCGACTATCCCCGAGGGGAACGGCGCTGCGGCCAGGGCCTGGTTCGATGGACGGAGGAACCACGGGCGGCGCGTCTTGTCAAAGGAGCCAGCGATGTGAAGCGAGCCGTCCGACTCGCCCAGCGCGTGGCGTCGTCGATCCGGCGACGTGCCGGCACCCGCGCGAACGAACACGGTGAAAGCAGCCGTCGTGAACGGCTGGGATGTCCGGCCCACCCTTGAGCGGATCGTCGCCTGCTCAAGCGGCCGGCTCGTCTGATGCACGCTCATCACGGCCCCAGGCCCTGATCCAGCGCCGCCAGCGGCTTACCGACGAGCCTCGACTGAGCACGCTGGTCATCCTGTCGCGGCCCGCACCGCAGCCTGCACCGGGCGACTCGGCGGTGGCCCTGCCCACGACGAGACCCTTCACCGGGATCGTCCGTGCCCCGGAACCGAGCGGTGACACGCCGCCACGCCACATCCCGCTCTCAACGTCACTCCGCGCACTCCCCTGCGTGCCGAGCGGTTTGGTTGTATGCGCCGGGCATCCTGAACCTTGCCCAGCCGCCACAGGTGGCTCCGGCTTCACGATCGAAATCGGCTCTGATTTCGTGATCGGTCCCAATTTGCCTTTTTCGCACTCATTTTCTTGGGTGGTCAGGCCGGTTTTTCCACGGCTGCGATGGCTCGTTCCCCAGAACTCGCGCGCCTGTTCCAGCAACCGGACCTCCCCGCCCAACGTCACTACGAGATCTGTCGCTCTTACTTCCACGAAGCGATAACCGCCGCCGAAATCGCCCAGCGGTTTCATCTCCATGTCGGTTCCGTTCGTGCGATCGTCCGCGACTTCGCCCGCGACCCCGACGTCAACGCGTTCTTCGCCGCCTCCAGGCCCGGCCGCAAGACACTTGTGTTGTGATGAAGGCGCGGGGCTGTTCGCGGACCTCAACGTCTTGCCCAAGGCCACCTACGCGACCGATTATTCCTACAAAGCCGATTTTCGCGGAGGCGTAACTTGCCTCTATGACACCCAACTTCTGGGCGCCTGCTTGCACGCATTCGAGTCCGGTGGCCGCTCTCGCCCTGAGGCCGTCAGGGCATGCCAGACGTACCAATCGCCCCCTGGCTCGCGGCCCACGGCTTCCAGCCAGACCTGGTCTGCAAGTCCCACTGGACTGCGGGCAAGGTGGGCGTGCGGGCTCATCGTGCTTGGGACCACGAAATGTTTGCACGAGACCTGGGATGGTCGGTTTTCCAGTGCGTCGCGGTCCCCGTGGTCGCTCAGAAGAGCGAAATGGTCGCTCAGAAGAGCGAAATGGTCGCTCAGAAGGGCGAAATGGTCGCTCAGAAGGGCGAAATGGTCGCTCAGAAGGGCGAAATGGTCGCTCAGAAGGGCGAAATGGTCGCTCAGAAGAGCGAAATGGCCGTCAGCCCGGATCGGCTTGCCGATGGCCACAAGTCTTTCATACCCAAGCGATTAGGTTGCGTCCCATGACCCTGTTCAACCCCGTTTTTAATCGCCAGACGCCTTAAGGGCGTAAAACATTAAAAACCCAGGCTGATGAGGGACTGGGCCCACAGCCGAAGGCTGGGGACTCCAGCCGACGAAGCTGGCTATGT
>JBEKTN010000494.1:0-4725 GCA_049516015.1 Isosphaeraceae bacterium
ATCTCAAGCAGCTGCCGCACCAGGGAAGTATTTTCTGCTTCAGGAATCTCGGGCAGAGTCAATCGCATGGCCCTATTCTACCAGCTGCCATGCCATTCGTCCCGATATTTTTGAGAAGTTACACGATGTCCTCCTTGGGCACGTTCAGAATCGCGCCTGCCTTCTCGCCGATGCGGTCACGGATCAATCGCCCGAGCCGCGTTATCTCAAGATGCTCGCGACACCAGAAGAGGAGGGCAACTAGCCCGCCGATCCACAGCCCCGCGGCTGACAAGGAGAGGTTCTTGCTCTCCGGGAGCGACGCGGCAACGGCAGCTACCAACCCCAGGTACAGCGCGACCGCAACTCTCTGCAACCCGGAGCGTCGTGCCATCTCGGCCTTCAGAGCGCCGAAGTCGGCGAGCAGGAAGTCAAGCTGTCGATTCTCGGCAGGTGTTGGCTCGTCAGCTGGCAATGTCTCGCCGCCTAGAGATGTCTAACCATAAATGGACGACCGAAATAATGTGGAATAACACGACCGTTGCGCCGTATAATCCCAGATCAAGCGTGATTATCTCCATGAAATCCTGGAATTGCAAGGCAATACCAAAGAAAAAGACATCATCTTCGGCTGCGTGAATTATGTCAGGGCGGGCCGAGGGGACTTTGTGAATTCTGAAAGCGTTCTAGGCAAAATGGGCAGGTTGTCTGTGTCTTCGTATTCCCCCCATTCTATGAGGGCAATTCACTATGTCCCCCTGGGGCCCCCCAAAATGTCCCCCTGGGGCCCCCCAAAGGGTGAAGAAACAGCCTCTGCGAGGAACCTTGGGGCACGGCACGGGATGTTGCCAGGGAGGAGGGAGTCAGCGGGAATTCCGGTGACCAAGAACGAGGGGCAGGCTACACTGAGCGAGGGTGATTCATCCCGCCGCGAGAGCGGCTTACTTGAACCCGCGGCTGCAGCCGACACGCTTGCGCGTGCCGCTGAGCCGCAAGCCGTTCGGCGGCGAGGAGGAAAGATGCGCCCGGAGGTCTGGGTGTCGGACTTGGTTTTTGGTTTCCGGCTCGATCCGTGCCATGATCTGCTGGAGTTCATCGGCCAGTTGGGGACGTGCTCGCACTAGCTATCACGTGATAGATGGCACCCTCAAATTGGATGCGAAGTCGTCTAGACATTTCCCCAGTAGAGCTCAATGAAGTGAGGGACTCAAGAAAAAACCAAAAACCAAGTCTGACACCCCCCCTGGACACCCCCCCTCCTGGCGAAGTCGGGATTCGCCCTGAGTCGCCGCATGGTCCGCTTGATCAGCTCGGCCTGAAATCTGGTCCAGCTCAGCCGCTCGTGTTCGGTGTTCATGTCGAGTTCTCTCGCACAGGTTGACTCAGATCAGGCGAACGCCCTCTGGCGCAGGAACTCCATGGCGCTGGTCCGTAACTGGCTGGTTCGGGCCTGAGAGACTCCCAAGGACTGCGCGATCACCTTCAGCGGGACCTCCTCGACGATCGACTTCCAGACGATCGTCCGGGCCCGCGTGTCGAGGCCGCGGAGCAACTGCTTGTCCTCCTCCAGGTCGTCCGGATGCTCCGCGGGTGCCGCGATCTGCTCCGCGATTGGCACCCCGTACTGGTCGAGGGTCCTATCCAGGCTCAGGAACCGAGCCTTCCGGAAATATTTCTTCCGGCTCATCACCGGGATCTCCACCCGCATCAGATTCCGGCAGGCAAAATGCCCCTGCAAGCTGGCCCAGGTCTTCAGGCTGCTCTTGTCGGGGTCGAACCTGGCAATCTCCTGACAGAGCCACAGAGCCACCGCGCCCTCGAAGTCGAGACGCGGCCCATAGAGCCTGGCATGCTTGCGGGCGATGGAGAGCGCCTGCGGAAGGGCCTGGGAGACCTGCTGCTGCTGCTCCGGGGTCAGCTTGGTGCGCTGTTTCATGACGCTAGCTCCTTGACAAGAACCTCGTCATAGCGCCCCTCTGCCGCCTTCGTGTCGAGCCAATCGTGGTAGGCTCGCAGGATCGCCCACTCGATCATCGAGCGGGTCGCCGGGTTGGTGGGGCGGGCCAACTCGCGCCGGCGGGCCTGGCCCGTCGGGTCGATCCGCAGCGTGTAGGGGAAGTGAATCTTTGCCTGGCCGGTTTTGGCATGCGTGACCAGGCGAATTCCGCCACCCTCGAAGCAGCCGCAGAGCAGGATTCTGGCGTGGCAGAGCAGTTCAAGCGGGTCGGTCGGTCGGGGCGGCCCGATCGTAACTTGAGTAATTTCGGGTTGACTTGTCATTCGATTTGTCCTATGATCCCGGTGTTCGGTGTTGTCGCTCATTCCTGCCTTGACGTGTTGGTCCGGCCTCGCTCGGGGCACTTGAGAGCGGTCTGGATCTCATCCTCAGTGAGATCGCCGATGTTGCAGGCGTCGAGGTGCGGCTTCACCAGTACAGAGCTGTTGATGATCGTCAGGCAGTAATCGACCGAGTGCCGGACATAGTGCTCCTCGTCGTAGGCCATCGCCGTGACGATCGGGTAGTCCTTGGGTGCCAGGTAGGCCAGCGCGATCCGCTCGAGCTGGTCGTACTCGCGGTCCGCTTGTGCTTGCGCCTCGGTCAGCACGTCGATCGTGCGGATTCGCTTCGCCGTGTCATGCTGAATTTGAGCCAACCGATTGAAGACCTGGCGAGGGTCGGTGTAGTCGATGGACGTCATTGTCTGTGCGTACCTTCGTCGTACGCCCTCCAAGGGATGGTTGGGGTTAGTCAAGCAAGGACGTGTTTATGGTTTAGTTAAGCTAAACTGATGGTTGGGGGAATGCCGCGTCGTCAGGACATCGACGGTGCGGACATTGTGGGGTCAGTCAGCCAGAAGTCGCGAGGATCTTCACCCAGCCGCTTTGCCACGGCCTCCGTCAAGACACTGCTGAGGCTACGTCTGTGCTCTCCAGCGAGGCGACGAAGCTTGCGGCTCAGGGCAACCGAGATCTGGCCTCCGGGGTTCTCTTTTTCAATCTGTCGCAATGTCGTGGTCATGGTCCTCCTCTCACCACTCGCGTGCCACATAATACCTATTGACAGAATACAACTAGAATTCTAGAATTTTCCAAAAAATAATTTCTAGAAAGATGGTCGTAAATCTAGAAACCATTATGAATTCCGTGCGTGATAAAAAATATGGCAAGAAAGCTTAACAAGTCTGCTCAGCTCTCGTACCAGAGCAGCGACCAACTCAAGGCTGATCTGGGGACGCTGAGGATTCGCCTTGGCCTGAAGCGTGACTACTTGGGCGGCAAGTTGGCAGATGGTCACGTCGTCAACGCGATCGTGTTCTGGTTAACGCGACTCGATCCTGAGATCGGGGATCGGGTTGCAAGTCATGCTCTAGACATGTTGGAAGACTACGTGATGGACCGCTCGGTTCGGCCGGCAGCGGTTGCTTTGCCGGAGTCGGTCATCGAAGTATCAAGCCTGGCTCAAGCGGCTGAGGTTGAGGTTGAGATTCTTGGGAACGTAACTCTTCCCCCCCCCAATGAGTCGCATCGCAACGATATGCCCCCGCTGGACGTTCATGGACCATCCCGAAGTCGACGCAAGGTTTGACGATTCCCACTGTGCTTTGGTACCGACAACGATGTCGGCTTCTCGGACTTCTTGGTTGATTCGGAGTCTGAATCTGGCGCGCCTCATCGCCCTTGCCTCCGGGCGGTCGCTTGCGACCGTCTTTTTCCCTGGAATGCACCGTCGTCAAGCGAGCCTAACATGTCGTATAGGCGTCCGACAATGGGTGGAATCAGACGTTTTATTAAACAAAATCTCCGCAAGGCACCCCAACCCCTAAAACCCTCCTAACCGATACCTTTCTGCGCTTCTTACCGAGCACGATCGGGTTGGTCCGGGACACCCTGGGACGAGCGGGGCCCGGCCTCTATCCCATCCAGATCGACGGAAGTGCTGGAGGAGCTTAGAGATGCAGTGGGATTACAGGGGACAAAAGCCCCCGGAAGGCGGCCGGATCTAGCCGGCTCCGCCAGGATTTGTAGGGATGGAGCTCCGTCTCCCGATTCCCGAGTCAGAAGCCTGAAAAACCGTCACCGCCATATTTTATTCAACGACCCGCTAGACGGCTAGGAACGCGGGGGATTCGGGGCGGTACCCCTGACTTCTTAGCACCTTGTCGGGGCATTGATTTTATTTTACACATCGTTTGTATACAGAGCCTGTTTCAATGGAGCCGCTTTCAGGAAGGTCAAATTAATGACCCCGAAAAAATGGCTGTACCTCCGGGGGGAACCCCGCTCACGGGGTCGCTCCTTGTCGTTCGTCCGATCCTGAGTTGTTCTGCCCCTTACCCGGATCTGTGATTCAGACGTAAGCGGCCGGGGCGGCGGGACCGCGCAAGGCGCCGCCGAACGCGTCGCAGGCCAGGCCCGCGTGTTTGCCGTCGTTTTCTCACTCCGCACGACCTGAGGCGCCCTGCGAGGTCATCCCCTCTCGCGCCGCCCTGATTTCACTCGGGATGACTTTTTTTTGCTTTTTTCCTGCCGCACGTCAAACATTCCTCGCTATCTGTAGGTATATCATGGTAGTGACCTACAGATAGGCCGAGGACTCAATCCATGAACCAACTGCTCAGCTCCCTCCGCTCTCAACTCCTCGATGCCCAGCACCAACTCCCGCAACTGCTTGAGGAGTGTCTCGGAAGAGAACCGCTGCTCCCCGGCTCGATCTACACCCTGCGGAGAAAGTGCGGCAAACCAAAC
>JBEKTN010000495.1:0-4717 GCA_049516015.1 Isosphaeraceae bacterium
CCTGGGACACGTCACTGGTCTGCGTCCCTGGGGCATTCTGCCCCAGCCACCCGACCGTTCGCCCTCGAAGCGGCGAACGTCTATGACCGAATTACCGGCCGAACACTAGGTCGGGTGACACGGAGGGAAGCCCCAGGGCCGAAGCCAGAGCACCTGGGGCCGACCCCACAAGTGGGGTTCCCCCCGCTCCGGCTCCGCCGCCAGCCACCCAGATCTTGGCAGTTGTTAAGGACTCGATTTATTGGTGCCGGTGCTTTTTTCTGCGCACGTTGGGAAGCACGTGGAGCGGAATGTCTCCCTCGCGACGTCCCCTGACGCCCGTCTCAGGCGACCTGTCGGTTTGACGGCATTACGGCGCACCGATGTCTTTGCGTTCGAACCGGGTCCGGCATCATGGAAGCACGCCCCCCACCCTCGAGCGCTCCCCCCGCCAAGAACCACTTGGGCGAAATCGGCCAGCCGCGTTTACTCTATGCTACAAAGTAAGTGGCCCATCCGCGCTCCCTCGTGCTTTGAGCCAGTGGACCCGAGGGAAAGAGATGAAAATGATTGAGAACCGTCAGAACAAGGCGGACTTCTCGGATGCTTGTCATTGTCAAATAACGATTTATGACAAAGAATCGGAAGTCCTACAGGGGCCTTGAGCGCTGCCGAAACTTCAGGAACCTCAACTTATCTGAACCGGACGCCCGTCCAGTACCGGTGAATGTGGATCTTCTACAAGCTGACGTTGGTGCCACAAAGTGGGTGGCCCCATCCAGTCCACCCGGAAACGCCCATCATTGAACCGTGCCTCTACCAAGATCCCATGGCTAACAGAAGATTTGTCAAGAACCCCGGTGCTCGAAACGCCATGGCGGCCGGCCCGATGGGTGCTTGGATATGTTGCCCGAGCGCCGCCAGCAGAAGCAGCAACGTGTTGATTCCGTTGAAGGTCGCGTGCATTGTAATCGAGGCCAGAAGACTGCCGGTGCGTTGGTAAACCGTTCCGAGTGCCAGAGAAAGCAGAAGAATTGCGATCGGCGCGGGCCACTGCGGAAGATGCATGGCCGCGAAGAAAAATGAAGTGAGCAGGATCGGCAGATTTGAGGAACGCGACGACGACTGCTCTGCCGGCTGGTAGCCAATCTCCAAGGGCTCGCTTCCAGAGTCGATCGGGTTGCTCTTGGGCGGCGCATATTCCGAGTCCCACGGCAACGACTTGTTCGCCGATTCCAGGGTGGCGGACCATCCATTTTCTGGGATGGTCGCGGTTGGTAATGGCCGGTCCTCGACGAACCGGCCAAGCCAGTGCTGCAAGACGCCCCGGAACAGCAACTCCTCGATCAACGGCGCCAGTACCATCGTGGAGAGGACAGCCAGAATCGCCACCCACGGCGTGAGATTCTCGAGAACCATCTGTTCCACGGGATGCGAGTGGGAGCGCCAGATGCGGACTGCGAGAAACTGGATCGCGCAAACGGGTGGCGTCATCAGCATCGCCGCCCGCACACCGATTCCCATCTGCCGCGGCCACTCCTGCCGATGCAGGCCAAGGTCCGCCAGGCCCGCTCCCGACGTGAACCGTACGAATGCTGGGACGAGAACCAGCAACAAGCCATTGCTCACGGCAAATTGAAACATCAGCTCGGCTAGCGACTGTTCCGGCGGGGCCTCGGGGCCCGGACCTTGCAATCCGGCCTTCACGTCCTTGCTCTGCCCATCCGCGGCGGCTTCCCCCGGCCCTGGTGCTTTCTCGGCGTTCTTCGGCTGGTCGATCGCCTTGCCGGGTTCGCGGGCGCCGACCTGGTTCTCCGCCGCTTTGGCGACGCGCGGGAGATGCCGGCCCGTCGCCGCGGCGTAAATGCGAGTGACGGATACGTTCACGCCCAGGTAAAGAAACACCAGCGCAAGGACCGTCAAGATCCCCCACGGGGCCGGCTTGAGCGGCCGCGCGCGGTCGTCGGCCACAATCGGCAGCCCTTTCCAAATCCGCCCCAGCGCCCAGGCCCAGGCCCAGAGCATTCCCAGTAATGCGGCCATGAGGAGTGTGCAGAGGATCGAGAACACGAAGAGTGCGGGCGAGATGCGGTCCATGAGACGACTTCAATCCCTGAAAGATTTTGGGGAATGACCTGAATGATCGTAACCTTCGTGACTCGGTTCGGCCATCTTGTCCGGAGCGAGAGCCCACCCTAGAATCACCAGTTCGTTGGTCGTCACGCGACGTGATCCCGACCTGGTCGAAAGCAGGAGCCAAGCCCGACGATGCCGGACCTTGATGAACAGCTAAGCATCCTCCGCCGCGGGGTCGAACAGATTGTTCCCGAAGACGAATTCCGCAAGAAGCTCGAACGGTCGCTCCGCGCGAACCGGCCTTTGCGGGTCAAGTACGGGATCGACCCGACCGGGATCGACGTCCACCTCGGCCACACGGTTCCCCTGCGCAAGCTCAGGCAGTTCCAGGACCTGGGCCACACGGCCATCATCATCATCGGCAATTATACGGCCCTGGTCGGCGACCCCTCCGGCCGCGACGAGACCCGGGCAAAACTGACCGAAACCCAGGTGGCAGCCAACGCCCGCGATTACCTCAAGCAGGTCGGCCGGATCATCGACCTGGACCGAGCGGAGGTTCACCACAACGGCGACTGGTTCTCGAAATGGTCGTTCCTCAAAGTTCTCGACCTGATGCGGCACATGACCCTTGGCCAGATGAGCGCCCGCGAAGACTTCGCCAAGCGAATCGCCGCCGAAAAGCCCGTCTATCTCCACGAGTGCCTCTATCCCCTCATGCAAGGCTGGGATTCGGTCGAGATCCGGGCCGATGTCGAGCTCGGCGGAACCGAGCAGCTCTTCAGCTTGCTGGTTGCGCGCGACTTGCAGCAATCCCAGGGCCAGGAGCCCCAGGTCGCTCTCACGATGCCGATCCTGGTCGGCACAGACGGCGTCCGGAGGATGGGCAAGAGCCTGGGGAATTACATCGGAGTGGCCGAATCGCCCGAGAATCAATTTGGCAAGGTGATGAGCATTCCCGACGAGCCGATGCGGCAATATTTCACGCTGTTGACCGACCTGCCAATGCCCGAAATCGACTCCCTGCTGGCGCCTGGGGTGAACCCCAGGGACGCCAAGGAAGCGCTCGGCAAGGCGATCGTCTCGCAGTATCACGGAGCGGTAGCAGCCGAGCAGTCGGCCGCTGAGTTCCGCAGGCGGGCCGCCGGCGAGGATCCCGATGAGATTCCGGATATCGCGCTCTCGGCCGACAAGCTTGATGCCGAAGGCCGGGTCCCCGCGCCTATTCTGATCAAGGAACTGAGACTCGATACGAGCACCTCGAATGCCCGGCGGGTCATCGAGCAAGGCGGGTTCAATGTCGGTCCGGAGCGGGAAACCATCTCGGATCCCAAGGCCCTGATCTACGTTTCCGACGGCTTGATCGTCCGGGTCGGCAAGCGCAAGATCGCCAGAATACGCCTGGTCTGATCGGCTCGCCAAGACTCGAACAGGAATGGATACGCCCATGGCCCAGCATGGTTTCGGCATCATCGGCTGCGGCATGATCGCCGAGTTTCACACCCGGGCGATCAACGAGATCCCCATCGCACGCGTGGTCGCCGCCTACGATCGGGCGCAGGCCAACGCCGAGAAAATCGCCGCCATGGCCCGTGGCCAGTGCCAGATCTGCGACGACATGGAAACGATGCTCGCTGAGCCGGACGTGGACGTGGTTTGCATCTGCACGCCCAGCGGCGCCCACGCGGAACCGGCCGTGCACTCAGCGCGTGCAGGGAAACACGTGGTTGTCGAGAAGCCCCTGGAGATCACCCTTGCCCGTTGCGACGCGATCATCGAGGCCTGCGACGCGGCCGGCGTCCGGCTCTGCACCATCTTTCCGTCGCGGTTCACGCCGGCGAATATCCGCCTCAGGGAAGCCATCTCAGGTGGCCGGTTCGGCCGCCTGACCCTGGGCGACACCTACGTCAAGTGGTGGCGGACCCAGCAGTATTATGATTCGGGCGGCTGGCGGGGCACATGGTCGCTTGACGGCGGCGGGGCCCTCATGAACCAGGCGATTCACAATGTGGACCTCCTGTATTGGCTGATGGGGGACGTCGAGTCGATCGTCGCCCTGACGGCCACATTGGCCCACTCGCGAATCGAGGTCGAGGACACGGCGGTGGCCAGCTTGCGATTCAAGAATGGCGCCCTGGGCACAATCGAGGCCGCCACCAGCGCCTATCCGGGCCTGCTCAAGCGCACCGAGATCCACGGCGACCGCGGCTCGGCCCGGGTCGAGCAGGACGACATCACCCTCTGGGACTTCCAGGAAAAGGTTCCCAGCGACAACGTGGTCTTCGCCGCCATGGCCGCCATTTCCGGCTTCAAGGCCGGCGCCAGCGATCCCCGCGGCATCACCCATGTCGGCCACCGCGACCAGCTCATCGATTTTCTCGAGGCCATCGACCACGGCCGAGCCCCGATCGTTGACGGCCGCGAAGGCCGTAAGTCCGTCGAGATCATCCGGGCGATCTATCAGGCAGCCGGTTCCGGACAGGTCGTGAAACTGCCCCTCGATGAAGGGTGAAAAAGAAACAATGAGACGACACGGGGCTAAGAACGCCGATTATCGCGGAGGCGTAACTTGCCTCTATGACACCCAACTTCTCGGCGCCTGCTTGCATGCATCCGAGTGCGGTGGCCGCTCTCGCCCTGAGGCCGTCAGGGGCATGCCAGA
>JBEKTN010000496.1:0-4680 GCA_049516015.1 Isosphaeraceae bacterium
AAATCAAAGACCGGGGTCTGAGACCTCCGGGTAGTAGAAGGTACGTCTCATGATCGCACATATGAGATTCTGATATTTACTATAGTCGCGTAATATATTACGCTTGTTTTAGGACTAGACGCGATGACGACCGGAGCAAAGGGCTCGAGAGCGAGGCGGAGATGGACCGCGGGTGGTTACGACAGAATCTGGGTTGCCAGGATGCGATGCGAGTCGCCGAGCGTTCGGCGAGTCTGCGTCCGCTCTATCCCCAGCGCTGTTGACGCCCGGCCTGTCATGAACCCCTCGCGGAGTTTCAAGGCCCGGTGTTGAAAACCACCGGGCCTTGTCGTTTGATGGGCGGCCGGATCGTGGCCGAGACGGCGGCTGGCCGTCAGCGAGACACGGACAAACCGGAAGAGAATGGGGAAGAGCAGGGAACGTGTGAATCTGTGGAAGTCCGTGAGTTCTTTGACAATCCGAACCTATCGCGATTCCGGGGCAGTTGCTGCTGGTAGTGACACCACGCTCTGAACGTGGAGGCCGCTGGTTCGATTCCAGCCCCCGGAACTTGACGGGAAGCCAGCATTAACGGCAGCCATCCGGCTGGATCAGGGACCTGTCTTGAAAACAGGCGGCGGCCGCGGGCCGCTTGTGGGTTTGAGTCCCACGGCTGCCGCCTCCAATGGCACCAAGGCTCGGTAGGCAACCGGCAGACCACTCTCGTTCAGACCGAGAGATGCTGAGGGTTCGAATCCCTCCTGAGCCACTGGAGATCCGGGAAGGCCGGACCACGACCTCAAGCCCCTGTAGAGCAGCTCGGAGTGCTCGCCACCCTGTCAAGGTGGAGGCCGCGGGTTCAAATCCCGCCGGGGGCGCTGGAAGAGGAAGGGAGATTGTCATAAAGAGTTCGTCATCTCTCAAACGCGTCGGCTGGGCACTGGCGAGCCCCGGTGGCCGTAACCCACCCGCCCCGAGCTTTGCAGGTTCGACTCCTGCCCGACGCACTGCGATCTTCTTCGATCCTTCGAATCACGGCCCGGTCGTCTATCGGTCCAGGACGCCACTCTCTCACAGTGGTAAGGCGGGTTCGACTCCCGTCCGGGCTACTTCAAATCAGGCTCTCTGCTCCGGTGCAAGATCGAAGCAACCCAGGCGTGGCGGGCACCCAGCCGGCTCTCATAAGGCCGGCCCTCCCGGATCGACCCCGGGGCCTGGGACTCACGGGTGGGCCGGTGCTCAGCCCAGTCTCATGAACTGGGAGGATGTGGTTCGACTCCCGTACCCACAATGACAGGAGGCATCATCCAGCGACGGCACGGTACGCAAACCGGCAAAGCGGCGAGGCTCAAACTCTCGTGACCTGTGGGTTCGACTCCCACCCGTGCTACTTCGGTTTGTTCCTCGTCCCGTGGTCCAGCGGCAACGACTCCTCTCTTACAAAGAGGAAACGGGGGTTCGATTCCCTCCGGGACGACTGGATCAGTAGGCAGTGGTCAGTGGCCAGTGGCCAGTGGCCAGTGGTCAGTAAATTGAAGAATTGAAAACGCCCCGAGGGGGCACAACAGACCAGCACGGGGCAACGCCCCGTCCGTCTGTCTTGGGCGGCTGGTCCAACGGGAAGACGCCTGGCTTGCAACCAGGGGCGACCCCAGAGGGGTTCCCCCCGGGTTCGACTGCCCGGCTGTCCACTCGCTTTCCATGTTACGGAAGGTAGCCGGATAAGGCTGGCCGGGCCTCCCTGCTGAGGAGTGCGCCCTCCGGGGCGTGAGGGTTCGAATCCCTCGCCTTCCGCTCCGGCCTTTTATCAGGGCCGGTCTTGTTTGATGGTGTTCGTGGTGTAACGGAAGCACATGAGAATGTGACTCTAAAGGCGCCGGGTTCAACTCCCGCCGAGCACCCTCACCGTTTCCCGGGGATGGAGGCGATGATGTCGAAGTTCCAAAATCGGCAATCCAAAATCGGCAATCCAAACACCGTTTCCCGGGGATGGAGGCGATGATGTCGAAGGGCGTGCTGGATCTACCGACCCTGGTCTTGAACCGACAATGGCAGCCGGTCCACGTGACGACCGTGGCCCGGTCGTTGATCTTGCTCTGGAACGATGCGGCCCGCGTTGTCGATCCGGATGAGTACCGGTTGTTTTCATGGAGCGACTGGGCGCTGCGCCGGACGGCCGACGGCGAGCCTTGCATCCGGTCAGCAAGGCTGCGGCTGCCGGTGCCCGAGATCATCACCCTGGCGCACTACGATCGCCTACCGAACACGGCCGTTACGTTCAGCCGGCGCAACGTCGCCAAGCGCGACCATTACACTTGCCAGTACTGCGGCGCGCAGCCGGGGGCCGAGTCGATCACCGTCGACCACGTGCTGCCGCGGTCGCAAGGGGGAGCGTCGAGCTGGACCAACTGCGTGGCCGCCTGCGAGCGGTGCAACGCCCGCAAAGGGGACCGGACTCCTGACCAGGCCGGCATCCGCCTGCGCCGCCGGCCGGTCCGTCCCGAGTGGAAGCCGTTCTACGCCGCGCAGGGAGCCCGCATCGAAAGCTGGGCGAGATTCCTGAAACATGAGCCGGCGCTGGCCATGGCCTGAGCCAGCGCCCGCTCGTGCGGACTGTCAAACTGCACGAATCGCTCCCCGCGAGTGTGTCGGTCGCACGGCGGTCTTCGAAGCCGCAGGGCCGGATTCGATTTCCGGGCGGGGGACAGGGCCTTGATGCGTCCTCGGAGTGTGACGGATTCGCATACGACCTTGCGAAGGTCGAGGACCAGGTTCAATTCCTGGCGAGGACATTCACCACCTATAACCCTTGCGTGGTCGCCCTGGTAGCTCAACCGGAGAGAGCAAGACTCTTCTAAAGTCGAGGTTGCAGGTTCGAGTCCTGTCCAGGGCGCTAGAATGGAGGAGGCAATGACCGCGTTGAGAGGGCCGCGGGATGTTGTGGGATCGTTCGGCGTGGCCATGGAGAACGACTCTTCACGGGTGTAAGTAATCGGCCAGGCGGGTCAAGAGGCGATCGAGTCGGGTGGCATCGACCTGTCCAATAGCTCCCGCGAATTTGGACGGGTCGCTGGCGTGGAGGTAGCTCAGCCGGATGATCGACGCGCGATGAAGACCACTCGAAGGGAAGTCCGCGTCGCCAGGTTGAATCAACTCATCCCAGTCGGGCACTTGTTGGTGCAATTGGGTGCTAACCCCACAAACAAATTGGGTCTGATACGGGCCGGGAAGTGACGCAAGGAGCAGTGCGGGCCGGAGCTTGGCCAGCCCGCCCGAGAATTGGGAGAGCGGTATCAGAACCACGTCTCCGGGACTGAAGGTCATGGCTTGCGATTCGGCCGTATGTCCGCCTCACTGTAATCGGGCTCATCCGGGCCATAGGCCCGCGCGAGCCGTTCCTGCCCAAACCGCAGCCACTCTTGCCGATCCTGCTCAACGGCCAGGAATCGGGCAAAGTCGATCAACTGGCGGATCCGGTCCTCCGAAAGACCCTCCAGAATGGGCTCGAGACGGGCGAGTGCGCTCATGATGTTGGGCTCTCCGGGTAGCCAATTTGATTGAGGTCGATCATAACCTTTACAGCCGGACGGAGCGGCAGGGGCTGCTCGTGATCGATCATGGTTCGTCCCAGAACCCGCCGTACTGCCTTATTCTATCCAGCGCTTGAGTGCAATGGCAGACCCCGCAAGCGTGCTCGAGATCTGCGGCGCCTCGCTCTTCGTCCGTTTCCGCAACCCTTCCAGCCCCCTGCGCAAGAGGGAGGCGACGGCCGGGACGGTGCGGCCGATCTGCTCGGAAATCTGGGGCAGGGTCCAGCAGCGCTTGAGCACGACGACCTCGCGCATCAGGTCGGGAAGGTCGGCGAGTGCTTCGGCGAGGTAGCATCTGTTCGTTCCGCTCGTCCCGGCCGCTGGGCGAGGACTGGTCGGCGGCCAGCCAGGCGGCAAAGCCGGAGGCGGAGCGGTCAAGGTCGGCCTCGAGCGATCGCTCAAGGGCGACGTCCCGCTTGTCCAGCTCGTAGTGCTTCACCGCGTTCGGCTGCGCGGTGCTCCGAGCCCACTCCGTTGAGTTGTCCGGTGCGAGTCTCCCATAATGACGAACTGCGAGCGACCATTGACGCTTCTTTCCAACCCGGACTTCCACCGGCGATTCCGACCATGAAATCTTTGATTCGACCACACTTCTGGCTGGCGACGTTATTGATATCGACGATCCTGACCGGCTGTGGGAGCGAGCCGCAATCGACCACGGCCGCGGGCAGACCGCCGTCCGGCCAGACGTCAGCGAGCCGGCTCTTCGGGTTCACGGTCCAGACGATGAACAACCCCTTCTTCATCGATCTGGAGCAAGGTCTCAAGAGCATGATCGAGGCGCACGGCGATCGGCTGGTCACGCTGGATGCCCAGTTCAACAGTCTCAAGCAGAAGAACGACATCTCCGACCTCCTCCAGCAGCAGCCCGCGGCGATCTTCATCAACGCGGTGAACTGGGAAGGGGTGCGAGGCAGCCTGATCGAAGCCAGGCGCAAGAAGGTGCCGGTCATCATCGTCGATGCCCCTGTCAGCGATCCCGACCTGGTCCTTAGGAGCCGCGAAAAAATAACTTGATCAATTACTTGCGGGGGCGGATGGTGTAGTTCCATTCGCCGTGGAACTTGGCAGTCGTCAGTTTGACGGCAGCAAGTTGCTCGTCGCTGACCTC
>JBEKTN010000497.1:0-5250 GCA_049516015.1 Isosphaeraceae bacterium
GGCTTGGGAAAGATGAGAAGCAAACCTTTGTCTCTAATGACTTTATGACGTAGAAATCTTCGAAACATCCATCAACTTCGCTCGATCAAAATGAACACGCGTTCAATTTTGTCGGTGATGTCATTGTAGGGTTCCCCGCCGCAATGGCGCGGTGAACAGGACCCATAACAACGGGTTTTCCGCACATCCAGGCCAGTATTCTGTAAATTTTTAACCCCTTTCCCGGAAATAGGTTGCGCTGTGTTTTGTACTGTGGAGCCTGGTCCACAAGACACGCGCGCAGCCTAACACATACGTCATAAATCATTATCAAATCAAAGGTTGCAACCGAAAATCGCCCGTGATGCACGGAATATAGGTAACTTGGATTTTGGTGGCCAAAAAAATAAAGAACGTTTAGCATGAAAATTGCTTATTGGAATGACCGACAAGGTCCGACTCGCGCTCCCTCGCCACAACAGGTGTAGCATGTGCACCACGTCAAAAGGGGGATCGATCAGGACCCACGTGAATGAAGCCGGGCGCGTTGCAAGACACCCGAGGAGGGCACACCCGTGCTGATCTCCGTCCGAGCCACCGCTGCCTACGACCTGTTTGATCAGACTTTCCTCTTGCTGATGGTTGAGCCGCCGCTCGTCGGACCCGCCCACCGGGTGCAAGAGGAGCGACTGCTGACGACACCGACGCCCTTCCACGAGCTCGGGACGGACGTTTACGGCAACCCCCAGCGGCGGATCATCGCCCCTGCAGGATCGTTTTCGTTCGAGTTTACTGCAACGATTGAGACCGCTCCCAACGTTGCAATCCGTGATGATGCCGTCGAACACCCGCTTCGGGACATCCCCGCCGAGTCACTGGTCTACACCCTGCCGTCCCGCTACTGCCAGTCGGACCTCCTCGCCCGGATGGCGCGTGGCGAGTTCGGTCAACTGCCGTCCGGCGGCGGGCGAGTCCGGACGATCGCCGACTGGGTCTGCCATCACGTCGAGTACCACTACGGGACGACCGACGCCAAGACGTCGGCGTTCGATACGGCGACGGAGCGGGTCGGCGTCTGCCGCGATTTCGCGCATCTGGTCATCGCCTTCTGCCGGGCGCTGGGCATTCCCGCCCGCTATGCCTCGTGCTATGCGCCGGGGCTGGAGCCGCCCGATTTTCATAGTGTCGCGCAGGTCTACCTGAGCGGGGCATGGCACAACGTCGATGCGACGACCGAGGCGGTGCGTCCCGCCCTGATCCCGATCGCGGTCGGTCGGGACGCCGCCGACGTGGCGATGACGACCCTGTGGGGGCTGGGAAAAGTACGGGAACAGACCGTCGAGGTGCGCAAGATCTCGGGATGATGCACCAGATTGTGCCCATCCCACGTCCAGCCCGCATCGAGCAGGCATCGAATCTCCATCCAACCGGCTCGTAACAGCCGCGTCATCTTGCCCGTCGGCCATGGGTGATGCCCTCCCTCCCGGAACTATCATGCATGGCCCAGAGTCTACGACCATCTTTGAGGTAAACAAAGGACGTTGTTTGCCCTTATTCTGGCGATCCTGGGTCGTTGATGCACGCTCCGGCTTGGCAGCGCCTTCGAGGAGTGATAGAAGCTATCGGAGTCGCCGCTGCTCCGCACGATCGATCTGAACGACGGCCACATGCACATTAAGCCTCTCGTTGACGAGTCGGCGATCGCGTCGGCTTGGTCAGCGCAGCCGCTCCTTCTCGATGCGTTCGGTCTGGACGATCACGCCGTCCTGGATGATCACCCGGACCTCACCATACCGGATGCCGGTTCGGGCTTCCATGCCGACCGCGTCACTCGCCATACTATGGGGCAGGGCTAGCGGCGGACGAGCAGCGCGTCGGAGGATCACCGGAGATCCGGCCTCCCTGCCCTCTTCAAAGGATCGTCGTAGTAATGTCCGTTCTTGACAAGACGACCTCCGGCGTGTTCCGTGCCGCGTTCGGTTTGACATTGCTCTGGCTCGCCGCCGCGGGGTGCGATCGAGCGACGGGCGTGAGCCGTTCGGTCGCGCCGGCGCGACCGAGCGAGGCAGCGAGGCCGGACGCCGCGTACGTGGGTTCGGCGTCCTGCCGCGACTGCCACGAGCATTTCCACGAGCTCTGGGCGACCTCGCGGCACGGGCTGGCGATGCAGCCCTACACCCCCGACTTCGCGCGCCGGGAGCTTTCCGCACAGCCCACGCCGGTCACGATCGGCGCCCGGGCGTACCGCGCCGAGGTTGGGCCGGACGCCGGGGTCGTGCGCGAGACTGGAGCCGGCGGGGAGAAGGCGTATCCCATCGTTCACGTTCTGGGCGGAAAGAATGCGTATTATTTCCTGACCCCGCTGGAGAAGGGGCGCCTCCAGGTCTTGCCGGTCGCTTACGACGTCCCCAAGAAGTCCTGGTACGACACGGCGGCGAGCGGCGTCCGGCATTTCCCCGACCGGACCGACTCCGCGCTCGACTGGACAGACCGCATGTTCACGTTCAACACAACCTGCTTCAACTGCCACGTCAGCCAGCTCGCCACGAACTACGACCTGGCCACCGACACCTACCGCACGACCTGGGCCGAGGCGGGGATCAGTTGCGAGTCGTGCCACGGGCCGGCCGCCGGGCACGTCCGCGTGATGAGCGAGGGGAAGACCTCGGGGCACACCTCGAAGGATATTCAGATCATCCGCACGAAGGAGTTCACCGCCGGGCAGATGAACGACATGTGCGCCACCTGCCACGCCAAGATGGTGCCCGTCTCGACGAGCTTCCGCCCGGGCGACGCGTTCTTCGACCATTACGATCTCGTCACTCTCGAGCACCCCGACTATTACCCCGACGGCCGCGACCTCGGGGAGAATTATACGTTCACTTCCTGGCTGAAGAGCCCGTGTGTCGCCCCGGGCAAGCTCGACTGCAACCACTGCCACACGGCGAGCGGCCGCCCCCGGTTCGAGAAGGCGGAGTCGAACCGGTCGTGCCTGCCTTGCCACAAGAAGACCGTTGACGACCCGGTCGCCCACGGCCGCCACGCACGCGGCAGCGCGGGCAACCTGTGCGTCTCATGCCACATGCCCACGACCCGCTTCGCCGCGATGGGCCGCACCGACCACTCGATGCTCCCGCCGACGCCCGCGGCGACCCGCGCGTTCCGGTCTCCCAACGCGTGCAACCTTTGCCACGCCGACAAGGACGCCGCGTGGGCCGACGGACGGGTTCGCGAGTGGTACACCCGCGACTACCAGGCGCCCGTGTTGAAGACGGCAGGCCTGCTCGACGCCGCGCGTCACGACCACTGGGACGAACTCCCGGCCATGCTCGCCGCACTCGACGCCCCGGCGACCGACGCGGTCTGGAAGGCGTCGATGGTCCTTCTGCTCCAGGGGGCGAGCAACCCGGCGAAGTGGCCCGCGGTCCTGAAGGCGCTCGGCGATCCTTTACCGCTGGTCCGTTCCCGGGCGGCGATGGCCCTGGGCGGGCTCTTATCGGAGGAAACGTTGCCGCCGTTGCTCGCGGCCACGCGCGACGTCTCGCGACTGGTGCGAATCCGCGCCGCGCAGACGCTCGCGGCGGTGCCCCCGGAGGCCATGCGCGACGGCCGCGACAAGGCGAACCTCGAGGCGGCCGTCGCCGAGTTCTTCGCAGCCATGAGCGCCCGGCCCGACGACTGGGCGTCGCACGCGAATCTCGGGAACTTCCACATGGAGCGCCGCGCCTTCGCCGAGGCCGTCAACGAGTTCGAGACGGCCACGAAGCTCGAGCCGCGGATCGTCGGCCCGCTCGTCAACGCCTCGCTCGCGTACAGCAACCTGAACCAGCCCGACCGCGCCGAGGCGTGCCTCCGCCGGGCCCTGAAGGTCGAGCCGAACAACGCCTCGGCGCTCTTCAACCTCGGACTCCTGCTGGCCGAGACGGGCCGGACCGCCGACGCCGTGAAGTCGCTGCGCGGCGCACTCGAGTTCGACCCACGCATGGCCGCCGCGGCTTACAACCTCGGCGTCATCGCCGGGGCCGCCAGCAAGGCCGAGGCCGCCCGCTGGTGCAGGAGGGCCCACATGATCGAGCCCGAATCGGGAAAATATGCCCACGCACTCGCCTTTTATCAGCGAGAGAGTGGCGACCTCGCCAGCGCGGTCGCAACTCTGCGCAAGTGGCTCGACGGCCACCCGCTCGACGGCGAGGCCGTCCTCGAGCTCGGACTGACTCACGAGAAACGCGGCGACCGCGCCGCGGCCGTGCTCCTCTACCGTTCGGCCGTGGCGAACGAAAGAATCCACGATGACCAGCGCGCCGCGATCGCCCGGGAACTTCGCCGCCTCGGCGCCTCCCCTCGGCCGTGACCCGACCGCCCGGCCCGACTCAGACCCGGCGCCGACCCCGCCCAAGGTAGTGGGGTATCGATCGCTCGACTCCAGCATGTTTGTGTGACTTAGCGCGTTTTACCGTTGAGTTGCAGACGCGGCGGGACGTCCTCTCCTTCTCCCGCAGGGAGCGGGGGGAACCCCGCTTGCGGGGTCGGGCCGGAACGGCCGGATGAGGGGAATTTGCGGGCCAAGGCTAGCATCTCATCCCTCATCCGCCCCTGCGGGGCACCTTCTCCCGCGGGGAGCAATCTCATCGCGACGACCGGAGCCCTTCGACCATGGCCTCAATTCTGTCGGGCACTCGACTCGTGGTTCCGCTCCACGGGGTCTCCTACGACTTCTATCAGCAGGTGCGTCGAGCGCCGGGAAATCGCCGTTTGTGAATGACCTACCATGACGGGACGCTGGAAACTGGACTGATTACTCGTCTCACCCGTCGTCACCTCGTTTCTCGACGCTGGGATCAGGCTCGTCGGCCGGGTCCCACGGCTCCGGGGGCCTGGGAATGGCTCGCATCTCCGCCTGGAAGTGCTTCAGGTCCGGGCTGAACGCCGCCAGCTCGATAACGGCGTCCAGGACCGACTCATCGAGGATCGACCTCACCTCGGCTTCCAAATCGGGCGACACGGGACCGAAACGGGTCGCTACTAACTTCAGGATCACTTTGTGAAAACGGTCCCCGACGATCTCCCGGATCAACGGCGACTCGATCATGACGGTTTTCCCTCCCAGGATAGAAAGTAAGTTGGGGTCCTTGTACCAGCCCATTGAAGATATAATTATGTGCGCTTATGACGAGCCTTCAATACCCTCGCGGTGGCAACATGCTTGATCTTCGCTCCACTCTGTTTCTCCGGTTTCGGTTTCTTAGGGCCACGAGGCTGCTTGGGGTACAA
>JBEKTN010000498.1:0-4571 GCA_049516015.1 Isosphaeraceae bacterium
CATCTGTGCCGGCTGGCGTCGGCCCAGGAGCCGGCAGAGGAACATGGGCAGCGCATCGAGGCCACGCCCCGCACGATCTTCCGACCGATCCAGAGCGCGGTACATCGACCATCCCAGCGGAATTGACACCGCGATGGGCAGACCAAACGCCCAGAACGGGTGCAGCCAAGCAAAGTAAGATCCCACGAAAGTCTCCTCGAATCTGCGAATCGTGAAATTAGAACCGTTCCGGCCGGAGCATGGCGTAGACGAGATACACGAGCGCAGCCACGGTGACAAATGCGGTCAGGTACAGCACGACAAGGACTCCCAATCGATTTAGAGCCGATCGCACGCGGCGACAAGGCCGAAAAACAAAGCGAACAGGCCCATCCCGAGGGCGAACGTTGCGAGGGCCAAGGTCAATCTCCTTTGTGGGGTCGAGACCGGGGAAAACAAGGTCATTCGACGAGTCAATGAGAACGCGATTGCAGGCAGCCGGCCAAGGGACCGAACATCTCCGCCCGGGTGAACCACAAGGCGGAGTGCAGGATCAAGATCGCCGGTACCAATCACGCTGAACCACTCGCCCGGACAACGAGTCGGTTCGTTCATCAGCTTTCATCGCAGCAGGTCTCCCAGGGCGCGGAAGGAGAAGCCCTCGGGATGACGCTTGCGGGAGTGGAGAGTTGCCCGCAGCCGGGCGACTTCCTGCGAGCCTGGTCTGAGTGCGTCGGCGATGCGCAGGAAGAACTCGGCATCGTCGTACTCGCGACGTTCCATGGCCTGTCGGGTTCGACTGAGGTCCTCCTCGAACAGGTGAGCGGGCGCCGGAGCGGCCATGGGGGTCTTGACCGACGCTCGATTCGCAGGGCAGAGCGCACAGACTCCGGCGACCACGGCTCGCAACGTCACGGGGCTGACCGGCTTGGGCAGGAAATCTACGGCTCCCAGCTTCATCGCCGCCACCGCGTCGGGCACGCTGCCCTGCGCCGTGACGACCACCACCGGAGTCTCGTCGCCCGCGTCGCGGAGAAGTCGCAGAGTTTCCAATCCATCCACGAGCGGCATCTTCAAGTCAAGCAGGATGAGATCGATCGGCAGCTTGCGGAGCTGCGCCAGCGCCGCGTCACCGTCGGCGGCTTCGGTCACGAGGTATCCTGTTGCCTCCAGGGCGGTGCGGAAGACGAGCCGGACATTGGGCTCGTCATCGACGATGAGAATTCGCTTGAGGGCGTCCATGGTAAATCCTGACGGAATCAGCCTGACAGAGGGAGCATGCCAGATGGAAAAGACTGCCGAAATGCCGCGATCTTGCCATCCTTCATGTCGCAGCCGTCATGCTGAATTCAACAAGTCGATGAGGAAGAGACAAGGTCCAGACCCCCGGTTGCGGCCTCATCCTGCGAGACGGCCGCGGCGGGCAGGCTGAACGTGAAAGTGGTTCCTTTGCCAAGAGTGCTTTGAACGCCAATCTGTCCACCGTGGGAGACGATGATCTCATGCACGATCGCCAGACCGAGCCCGGCCCCGCCCTGGTGCTTTGCGCCCGGGGTCCGGAAAAACTTGTCGAACACCCGCGGAATGAACTGCGCCGGGATGCCTTCGCCAGTGTCCGCGACGGAGAACTGCACCGTGCCCCCGTCCGCCGCAGCCCTCAGGATGATCGTCCCTCCACGGTCGGTGTGCCGCAGAGCATTGGTCATGAGGTTGTCGAACACATGCTCGATCCGCTCCTTGTCCACCAGAACCAGAGGCAGGGGCGCCTCGAGCTGAGTCTGCAGGGTGATCCCGGCATCCTCGGCGGCAGATCGGTACCGCTCAAGCGCATCGCGGACGAGTTCGGCCGCGTCGGCCGGCTGCTGATCAAGCGCCACCCGGCCTTGCTCGATCCGGGTCAGATCGAGCAGATCGTTGATCATTCCCAGCAGGCGGTCAGAGTCCTGTCGCGCGGCCAGGAGCAGTTCGGTCTGCTTGGTCGACAGCGGACCAACGGCCTCCTCAAGCAGGAGGTGCACAACCATCTGCAAGCTGGTGAGCGGCGTCTTCAATTCGTGGCTGACCGTCGAGATCATGTCGCTCTTGAGCTGGTCGAGGAGGTGAAACTTGGTCACGTCGGAAAGGACAACCGCGGCCCCCAGCAGCTCTCCCGAATCGCTGCGAATCCGCAGCACCCGAGGCAGAAAGTAGCGGTCCTGGTTGCCGTCGCGCAGGAAGATCGCTTGCTCCAGGCTCAAGGGCAGGTAATCGGCCTGCCCTCCCAGCACCGAATCGAGGTGTGGCTTCAGCGACGCCGGCGCGATCCAGGGCAGCGCGTCTCCACTGGTCGTCGGGATCGCCTGCAAGAGCCGTCGCGCCGCGGGATTGGCACGCTCGACCCCTCCCTGGGGATCGACCACGATCACAGGGTCTGGAAACGAGTCGATCGTTGCCTGGGCCGCCTTTTGCGCTCGCAACAAGCGGATCGTTCCCGCCTCACGGTACTCGCGAATTGTCCTGGCCATCGTGTTGAACGCCTGGCCGAGCTCTCCGAGCTCGTCCTTCGTGGTCGCGGGCACAACCTGGTCCAGCTTGCCCTGTGAAACGGCTCGCGCGCCTTCCGTCACGGCGACGATCGGCTCCAGGATCTTCCGTGTCAGGACCCGCGACGAGGCGATGGCCAGGACGACGGCGACCAGCAGCGCCGCGATCATCAGGCGGGTCGAGCTGGCTGCGTTCCGAAGCGCTTTCTCGTTCATCTGTTCCATATTCCGCTGGTTCAGAAGAAGCACCCGGTCTTCCAGCTTCCTGAGGTTCTCGAACTTGGGAAGCAGTCGTGAAAAGTAGACATTGGCCCGGTCGGCTGTCGTGGCGTTGCGAAGGTCGAAATAGCCGGCTGCAAGATCGAGGTAACCCCGGTATTCGGCCTTCAGCTCGTCCACGAGTTCTTTCTCGCCGGCAACCGTGATGTTGTGCTGCTCGACGCCGAGTTGCCGGTCGAATTCCTCCTTGGACTTGTCGAACTGTTCACGTGCCTGCTGGGCCCGCCCGCTGAAGGCGAACATCAGCCCCGAATCCATCCGCTCGAGCGCTTCCTTCATGCGCTCGACAGCCAGCTCGCTGCGGTAATTCTCACGCAGGATCACATCGATGTTGCCACTCAGCCCGTAAAACATGGCAATCGCCCACAGTCCCAGGCCAATAAGGATAGCCAGGAGGGGCAGAAAACCAAGCATCAACTTCATTCGTAGCGTTTTGAACATGACCCCATTCAATCCCGCGTTCGATGTAAAGCAAGCGTCGTGCCAGAATCCAAAGGGCCAACAGAGACCCCTATCTGAGCAAAATTTACATCCCGTGGCCAGAGGCGGTGCAGCGGCTGCCGTCCGGTCCTGTCATGCATTCCGCAAGGAATGCTTACCGCTCTCGTGCATCTTGCAAGACCTCGATTCAGCAACCTTGCTGAGCAGCCTATCTCCAAAGCAGGGAAAACCGGATCAACCCAGATCAAAACGTTCGCGCCGGGAGTCACAGGCCAAGGTTCTTGCGCTTGCGATAGAGCGTGCTGGGGTCGATGCCGAGGATTCGCGCGGCTTCTTCGCGCGTTTCGGTGTTTTCGAGGACGAGCCGGATATGCTCGGCTTCAAGTTGCTGGAGCGAGATCGGTCCGCCCAGGCGCATCGTGGCCGTCGTTTTTTCTTGTCCCGCGGGCAGGTCCGTGCTGATCCGGCCTGGAAGATCGCCGAGTTCAATCTCGCGGTTCGTGGCGAAGAGGACTGCCCGCTCGATCGCGTTGCGCAGCTCGCGCAGGTTACCCGGCCACACATAACTTGAAATTGCGGCCCGGGCCGCGGCCGAGAAACCGTCAAGCTTGCGTCCGGTCTGACGGCTGAAAAAGGCAAGCAGGTGATTGGCCAGATCGACCCGATCACTCCGCAGACGCAAGGGCGGCAGTGTGAACTCGACGACATTGAGGCGGTACAGCAGATCGTCGCGAAATCGGCCGGCTGCTGCCTCGGCCTCAAGGTCGCGGTTGGTCGCGGTGATCAGGCGGACGTCGGCGGTTTGCGTTCGGGTCTCGCCCACGCGCTCATACTGGCGATCCTGGAGGAACCGCAGTAGCTTGGGCTGCAATGCCAGCGGCAAGTCAGCGATTTCGTCGAGAAAGAGTGTCCCGCCCGTCGCGGCGGCGACTTTCCCGAACGTGTCGCGCACCGCCCCCGTGAATGCGCCCCTGACGTGCCCGAACATCTCGCTCTCCAGCAGTTCGCTGCTCAGGCTGGGACAGCTCACCGTGACGAACGGACCGTTGGACCTGCGGCTCCAGCCGTGAATTCGCCTGGCCAGCACTCCCTTGCCGGTTCCGCTCTCGCCTCTGATCAAGACGCCCGCGTCGCTGGCGGCAACGCGGCGGGCCTGCTCGAGAATCGTGGCAAGCTGGGGGTCCGGGCTCTCGAGCACGGCTTCGGGCACCTCGCGCCGGACCTGTTCTTCGAGGTCGGCGACCCGCTGGTGCAGGCTCCGGATGCGCACCACCCGCTCCAGCACCGCGCGAACCTGGGCCGGCGTGAACGGCTTGGGCAGAAAGTCGAACGCGCCTCGCCGCATGGCTT
>JBEKTN010000499.1:0-4559 GCA_049516015.1 Isosphaeraceae bacterium
TAACTGGGCGTTTCTCTGGATTTCGACGGCTCGTTATTCAAAATGATCGATGCGTTCTAACGTACTCAGATTTAATGCTTTACGGCGTTCTTTGTGGTGGACCCGGCGCTGTAGAATTAGGGCTGTTGGCGCTGCGGCCCCGGCTGAGCCCGAGGGCCGCCGAGCTCGTCCAGACCTGCAAGCGCCGCGGCGTCCGCCTGATGGTGGTGCCGAGAGGCAGCCGGCTCGGAGCGCAAGCGGTCGCGCGGAGGGCCGGGGTGGAGTTGACGGCGTCCGACGACGCCGTCGCGATCGTTCGTGAGCTCCAGCAGCAGGGCAAGCTCGTCGCGTTGGTCTCCGACAGCGCGCTCGCGGCGCCGGCGTTCGCGGCCTGCGACCTGGCCATCGGCCTGACGCCGTCGTCGTTGGGGCGCTTCCCCGCCCGTGTCGACCTGTTGGCGGCCGACCTCGGGGCGGTCGCCGCCATCCTGGAAGCGGGGACACACCGTGATGTGACGGTACGGGATGCGGTGCTGCTGTCGGCGGCGGCCAATGTCTTCGGTGCCGTCTGGGGCTTCCGCGACAGGCCGGGCGTCGAGCGCGCCTCGCTCGCCGTTTACGCCGCCGCCCTGGCCGCCCTGGCCGACGGCTGGGTCCGAATGCAGGGCGGGGCAAGGGCCGGCTCGTCCCTGCACTACCTGGTCGACCCTCGCCCCGAGCGCTGGGGACGACAGGCGGCGGCAAGCGCCCTGCGCGCGTTCCGGACCTCCGAGGCCGGGCTCGCCTTCGGGGAGGTGGCCAAGCGGCAGCGGGCGGCGCCTCAGTCGACGCGGCGCCACGAGGTCCTGACCTCGATCCTCGACCAGCTCGGCTCACCGGTGAACGCCATCCTGGGCGGCGGTGCAATCCTGTCGTTCGCGATCGGCGGCGAAGCCCTGGAGGTCATCATCATCGCCGCGACCGTCGCCCTCAACACCGTCCTCGGCGCCTGGCAGGAGCACCAGGCCGGTCGGGCGACCGAGGCGATGCGGCAGTTGGGCACCGCCACCGCCCGCGTCTTGCGCGACGGCGCTCCCTCGGTCGTCCCGGCGTCGGACGTGGTGCCGGGTGACATCCTGCTGGTGGAGCCGGGTGACCGGGTGCCGGCCGACGCCCGCCTGCTGACCGCCCACGGCCTGGAAGTGGACGAGGCGCCGCTGACGGGCGAGTCGGTACCGGTCTCCAAGCACACCGAGCAGGGGCCACCCGAGGCCCGCATCGTCCTGGAGGGGAGCGACGTCGCCGTGGGGACCGGGCGCGCCGTGGTGGTGGCCGTCGGCCGCCAGACCCGCCTGGGGTCGATCGCGGCGGCCCTCGACCTGGACGAGACGAGGCAGAGCACCTTCGGCTCCCGCCTGTCCCGACTGATGCAGCTCTCCTTGCCGGTCGCCGCAGCTGGGGGGATCACCGTGTTCGCCTCCGGGCTGCTGTGGGGCAAGCCGGCGCTCTCCCAGCTCGGCGTGGGGGTCAGCATCGCCCTGGCGGTCGTGCCCGAGAGCCTGCCCCTCCTCGCCGGGACCGGTCAGGTGGGGGTGGCTCGCCGCCTGGCCGACCGGCGGGTGCTGCTCCGCCGCCTGTCGGCGGTGGAGGCGTTGGGACGGGTCGACGTCGCCTGTGCCGACAAGACCGGCACCCTGACCGAAGGGCGTCTCTCGGTGCGCCTGGTGGCCGACAGCGAACATGAGGCACTCCTGGCCACGCTGGCAGACGACGGCCTGCGGCAGGTGTTGCTCACGGCGGCACTGGCCAGCCCCCACCCCGACGCCGCGGGCGCGTCCGCGCACCGGACCGACGTCGCGATCGTCCAGGCCGCGCGTGACGCGGGCCTGTTCGAGGCACTGTCGCACGAGCGCCGGGGCGAGGCCCCCTTCGACCCGGGCCGGCCGTTCCACGCCACGGCCCTCGCGGACCGCGTCTGCGTCAAAGGGGCGCCGGAAGAGATTTGTCTCCGCTGCACCCGCCTGCGCCGCGGCGACTGTGACTCGCCCCTGGATGAAGCGGGCCGGCAAGCGCTCCTGGATCGGGCTCGCAGCTTGGCCGACCGGGGCCTGCGCGTCCTCATGGTTGCGGAAGGCTCCCCCGACGTGCCGCTGGAGGACCCCGGGAACCTGGTGGCCCTCGGCTTCATCAGCATCAGCGACCCGCTCCGGCCCGCGGTGCCGGCGGCCGTGCAGCGCTGTCGCGAGGCGGGGGTCCGGCTCGTCATGATCACCGGCGACCACCCGGCGACCGCCCGGGCCATCGCGCGGGAAGCCGGCATCCTCGATGAGGGCGGGGAGATCCTCACGGGGGGCGAACTCGCCGAGCTGTCCGACGACGAGCTGGACCGGCGCCTGGACCGGGCGCCGGTGATCGCCAGAGCCACGCCGCTGGACAAGCTCCGGATCATCGAGGGACTGCGACGCCGGGGCCACGTCGTGGCCATGACCGGGGACGGGGTCAATGACGCCCCCGCCTTGCGCCTGGCCGACGTCGGGATCGCCATGGGCCGCGGGGGGACCGAGGTTGCGCGCCAGGCTGCCGCGGTGGTGCTCACCGACGACGATTTCTCCACGCTGGTGGAGACGTTCGTCGAGGGCCGCAGCTTCTGGCGGAACATGCGCCGTGCCCTCAGCCTCCTGCTGGGTGGCAACGTCGGCGAACTTGGGCTGATCGTCGGGGCGACCGTCTTGGGGTTCACCTCCCCCTTGAACACCCGTCAGATCTTGGTGGTGAACCTGATCACGGACGCCTTGCCTGCGCTCTCCATCGCCATGCAGCGGCCGGAACACCGAAACCTCGCCGCGCTGGCACGGGAGGGGACCTCGGCGCTCGACGCTTCGTTGCGCCGGGACGTGATGAGGCGCGGTGCCGCAACCTCTCTGCCCGCGCTGGCGGCCTACTTCATCACCCGGCGTACGGGCAGCCGGGAGGAGGCCGGTTCCACGGCCTTCGGGGCGATCGTCATGAATCAGCTCGCTCAGACCTTGGACGCCGGCTGGTCGGAAGGGAACCTGAACCGGTCGGTCTTGGGGGCCGTGGGTGGGTCGGCCGGCATGCTCCTGGCCACACTCAGCGTCCGGCCGCTCCGCGACATGCTGGGGTTAACCGCATTGACACCCCTGGGCTGGGGCTTGATTGGGACGGCGTCGCTCGCTGCCGTGGCGATCAGCCGTGGCTTCTCTTCGGGCAACTTTCCCCTTTCCTTCTCACCCGACCTGGCCCACGACCCGCAGGAGGAGACGGACCCCCGACTGCCTCCTTAAGCGACTGGGCAGTACTCAGGTTCTCAGGTCTAGTCGCCGTGATACACTACGGAATGCGAGTGTTCGGGGCTTGTGACGGCGGGCTCTACCGGCCCACGCTCTCCTTTCCTGGTTCCCCGGGTTGATTGCGACCCCAGACGAAGGGCTCGAATTCGTTGCTCCTCCGCGATCGGACAAAGGGACGCGACTCGCTTCGAGAGCCAGGAAGCTGCAGAATCGAGCTGCGTCCCGGTCGCCACTTTGAGCGTCGGCTCACGCCAGGAACTTGTCCACCTGGGGCAGGAGCTTGGCGAAGTCGAGGTGGCTGTGGCAGGCGTCACGGGCGGCCTCGAGGTCGGCATCGTGCCAGTCGCGCTCTTCCTCGGTCAATCCGGCGTACTCCTCGCGGGCCATGACGCGTGCGCCGTGATGCTCGTGGTAGGTCAGCATACGGGTCAGGTCGCCGAGGCGGGCCTTGGTGCCGCCGGCCCGGCCGCAGCTCCCGTCGCAGTTGGCGCACATCATGGGCCCGGCGGCCAGAACGGCATCGCGGAGATCGAGGATCTGCGACACCTTCAGGGGCTCGAACTTCCGGGCCGCATGGTGCTCTGCGCCTGATCACGTCGATCTCATGTTCAACCAGTTGGATTTCCGCGCCCTCGATGTCGCAGGTTTGCCGAACTCTTAGTTGATGGACTTCCTGCCCCGCGGACGGGCGAGGGCATTACAGCGTCGAGCTTGGAGAGAATCATGGCTGCAGAGCATCCGAACAAGACCGGGGCATCGTTGGCGGAGAGCACCGGGCCCGTTGGTTCCATTGCTGACATCAGGGAGCACCAGGACGTCTACGCCTCGTGTGGCACGAAGATCGGCAAGGTCGATCGCGTCGAGGGCGATAAGATCAAGCTGACCAAGAACGATAGCCCGGACGGGCAGCATCACACGATTCCCCTATCATGGGTCGCGAAGGTGCACGACCACATTCACCTGAACAAGGATCACAAAGAGGTTCAGGCCCACTGGCAGCCGGCCTGAGCTGAGGTCGGCGGAACTGGCGACGTTGCGGGCCGGGCGATCCCCGGCCCGGGTCGTTCATGGCCACCGCCGCTTCGATCAGGCCTTGCGATCGGGACGCCGCCCGTTGGCTCGCAGGCGGTTTTGCTTGACCCGACCGCAAGCATGAGGCAGGCTCATGCGTGGGAAACATCCGGACCAGGTCACTCGCCGGGAAGATTGCAGAAATGAGTTCCGTAAGGTCAGACCGCGGTGTCCTCGTGACGGGGGCGACCGGGCTGCTGGGCAGCCATCTTGCCGAGA
>JBEKTN010000500.1:0-4543 GCA_049516015.1 Isosphaeraceae bacterium
CATCGGGCGGCAGCGTGCACTGTCCCTGTGGCATGCGAGTCATTGCCTCCTTGCAACCTGGGTTCTCAGTAAACCCAAGGTTACAGGAGGCCGTGACTTGCGCCTATTTCAACGGTATTGGGATTAGCCACGTAAAGACGATTAGCCACCTTGTCTGCGTCCATCCGTGGCTAATTCGGTTTCTCTGCTGATGCTCTGCTTGCGGCTCATGACCTGGCCATGGGCAGTCGCTGGCGATCGCCCGCGGGAGCGGCTATCGAGCTCCGAGAAGCACTCGAGAAGTGACCGGGCGGCGCGGTCCCAGGTGAAGAGGCCGGCACGGTCCAGTGCCCTGCGAGCGAGGTCGTCTCGCAGCCGGGAATCGGCGAGAGCCTGGCTGATGGTGGCGGCGATCGATGCGGGGTCGGTAGGGTCGAAGAAGAGCCCGGCGTCGCCGACGACTTCGGGAAGCGAGCCGGCCCGGCTGGCGATCACCGGCGTCCCGCACGCCATGGCCTCCACGGCGGGCAGGCCGAAGCCCTCCATGAGCGACGGCTGGACCAGCGCGTAGGCCCGGCTGTAGAGGTAAACCAGCTCGGCGTCAGGTACGAAGCCGGGCAGGAGCACCCGATCGTTCAGGCCTGCCGAGGCGATGGCCGACTGGATCTCCGCGACATGGGTGTGGAACACGTCCTTGAAGTCTCCAACCACGACCAGCAGCAGGTTCGTGGCCTTGATCCGCGCAAACGCCTCGATCAGGCGAGGCAGGTTCTTGTGCGGGCTCAGTCCGCCAACGTAGAGCAGATATCTGGCGCCAGGAGGAATTGCGAGTTTTCGCAACACGATCTCTGCCTGAGCACTCTCGGCCTCCGGCCGGAAGATCGGGTCGGGCCCCTCGGTGATGACGCGGAGCCTGTTTGCGGGCAGGCGAAACCAAGCCTGAAGGTCGCGCCGGGATGTTGCAGAGACGGTCACGATCCGGTCGGCCATGCGCGCTGCGGCGTGTTCCTTGAGCAGCCAGGCGAGGCGGCCTCCGCGGGTCGGAAAGACCAGGTCCGGATGGGCCAGAGCCAGGGTGTCGTGCATGGTCACCACCAGGTGGGGCACGTTCCAGACCGGAAAAAACGTGTAGGTGGCGGGAAAGTACATGAGATCCAGGCCGGCGCGGGCCACCGCGCGACCCATGGCCAGCATGTCGCCAAACCGCCGCCGGCCTTGAGCCGACGCGGCCGCGATGGGCGCCTCGCCGACGTCAACCACCACCCGATCGCAGCCCTCGGGAACTGTCACCGCGGGCTCGGAAGGCCGGTCGATGACAACGACGAGCTGGTGCTTGCCCGGGCGCCTTGCCAGTGATTCGAGCAGCAGCCGGGAGAAGCGGCCGAAGCCGCGACGGTTGGACAGACAACTGCCGTCGAATCCTATGCGCATCGTCGCCCCCTCGTCGCGGTGCCTTCCCCGCCGTCTGGTGTGCCTCACTGCCGTCTGGCGTGCTTCACTTCGTTCGACCCACCCTGCCAGGCTGGCTGCGCGATGGAACCGATCCCAAGTGTGGCCTGGGTGCGCCCGGTTCCCTCGCGGCGGAACTGGAAACCAGTCGCAAGAGCGGATCCGATGAGTGCCTGCGGAAACGGTGGCGGCACGCGGAGACCGGGTCGCCAACGAGGGTGATCGCCGCCAGGTCCGCCGTGCCCAGACCCATGATCTCGGCCTGGCGGAGGTAGGCGATCTCTCGCGGTTCGAAACCCATGATCGAGGCAGCCACGGCATCGACCGCGACGGGATCGGTGCCCGCGATGACCGTGCCCAGCGCGCGGCGCCGGCCGTATCTGGGCCCTTCGCCTTCCATGGCCGCGAAGCCGTCGATCAGGCTGACCCGCGGCTGCATCAGTGCAGCGAGGGCAACGAGGGAGCTGGTGGCTTGCTCAACCCATTCCAGTCGGCGACGCTCGGAACCGGTGAGCCGCATTCCGCCCGCGATCGACCTTAGCCCCAGCCATGCCCGGACCATCCAGCCGCGCCATGATTCCAACACGAGTGCGGCCCTGGAGGGCACCCTCAGGGGACCGCCGCCAGCACCGTGTTCTTGCCCCGGCAGGTATCCGTCGTCGGGATGGAAAACTCCCGTGAGGTCCGTGAGACCCAGTCCCACCCGGTAGAGGCCATGGGTCCGGGCGACTCCGAGCGAGACGCGGCAGCGGGCGGCGGCCACGCGCGAGCAGATGCGCAGCGGGACCGGCTCGCCCCGAGGATTGATCCATCGGATGGTGGTCCACGGTTCGCCGCCATGCCCGGAGTCGGTGTCGGAATCGAGATCGAGAAACGTGGCCGGCCGGTTCCAGAGTTCGCCGCGGTATCCCAGCCGGTCGAACTGGTCGCAAGTGGGATGTCCCCGCCGGCCTGTTCCCGCCGCGATCATGATCGAGGATGCCCCCGCGCCGAGGATCGCGTCGGTGGCGGCCGAGAGGGTATCGCGGTGGGTGCAGGTCCAGGGACGGACTGGGTTGTCGAGATTGGGGACGATCACGGGTCTCGAGTCGGCCTTGACGCACCGGCGGACATCGTCGGCGATGAGGGCGAACGCCTCGGCCACCGCGCCTCGACGACGATCACTGCGAACCACGGCTACCTTGATCGTGTTGTCCAACGTGCCAGCCTCCGTGCGACCCGAGCCAGGAAGGGTTGAGGGATTGGCCCGGCGCCCTGGTCCACACGCTTGCGGCGCGCGGCCCCGGCCGAGCCCACGAGCGTGACCCGGTTCACAACATGCCACTGGAAAAGGGCAAAAAGGACCGATAGACCACAGCAGGTGAAGTAGACCAGATGCAGTGGCAGGGCCGCCAGCGCGAAACCAGGGCCTCGGCAACGGCCGAGAAACCGGTAGAAGTCGCGATTCAGCCAGACGATCGCCGCCGGTCCGAGCACGGCAACCACCGCGGCCCAGGAATTCCAGGGCAGCGTCACCAGCGCGAGCAGGATCAATCCCGTGAACGCCACGCAGATCTGCTGGGTGGGCTTGACGTTCAGGTCGGTCTCGACAGTTCCGCTCCGCTTGAGCAGGAGCATCCACGGGACACCCCGGCGGAAGATGTCGGTCCGGACCATTTCCGGCAGCGACCAGCGCTTCATGTGGGTAGCCAGCACGTCGCGAGCCAGGACGATCCGGTGGCCGGTTCGCGTCAGGCGATAGCCGAGCTCGATGTCCTCGATCGCCGGCCGGGGGTAGAGTCGGGGATCGAAGCCGCCAAAATCGAGAAAGACCTGGCGGCGGATCATTCCGCAACCCGTCCAGAACGTGTGCACCGCTCGGGTATCGCCGTCGAATGCGCCCTGCTGGTGCACGAAGTGATGCAGCAAGTTGCGGAACTGGCTCACAACGTCTGGTGCCGGCGGGTGGTCGTCGTAGGAACCGAACAGGGCGGTGAGGCTCGGGTCGGCGACAAAACGCGCCATGCCGCGGCTCAAGGCATCGGCATGGACCGCCACGTCCGCGTCCAGGAAGAAAATGAGAGGGGCCGAGGCAAGCTGAGCCCCGCGGTTGCGCGCGGCGGCGGGACCAAGCGGCCGCTCGTGCCGGGCAACGATTGCACCCATGTCCTGGGCAAGCGCACTCGAACCGTCGGTCGAGCCATCATCGACCACGATCAGCTCGAAATCCGTCCAGGTTGAGTTATGAAGCCAGCGGAGGCAGCGCTCGAAGTCGGAACCCCCGTTGCGAACGGGAACGACGACCGAAAGCGGTGACCTCCGCGGCCCCAGGCTCGCCGGACCGGCGGGGACATCATCCATGATAAACCCTCGCCCGTCAAAGAGCGACACGTGCCGGAATGCGTCTCCGTCCCTGGGACTGCCCGAACACGCGCCTTGACCGCTGGGCCACGGAACGGGGCGAATTGACTCGCCGATGGGTAATCATGGTGTGGGAATCAGGCCGATCGTAGCCTCACGGTCGCGACGTGCCGCCGGACTGTAGCCGGAACCGCACCTCATGTCAACGCGGGCCGGCCCGGGCTGCAAGGTGCAGGGCGGTCCCCTTCGGCCCTCACTTTCCTTTGCGGTTTTCTTATGATTCTTTCGGCACGCGGCTGGCTGTTCCTCCAGGTTCTGGAGCCTCGGCTCTGGCCCGGGACTGGGTTCGATTGCCGGCTGACGAACGAAGCCATCGGACGTTAGGCTATCGCAGATAACGAGTTGCAACCGCATTTTGGGTTCGTCCGCGCCCCATTTCCTCGCCATGCCGTCTCCCTTGCCTGGCATTTTGAGCCGCCGGGTCCCCAGTGGGCCGAGCTGGGTATCCATGGCCTGAAAAGCTGGGGCCGCAACTGGTCTAGAAAAGTCCGAGAAACGCGGAGTTGAGGCAGCCAGAAACGGTCCGAGCGCGCCGCCCACCCCTGCCGGGGGCCCGGTGGCCAGGTCGGAGATGAGCACGGCGAACCGCCTTGGTTCAAGGGAACGCGCGGCAGGGGCCACCCACTTTGTGGTACCAATGTCAGCTTGTACAAGATCCACTTTCACTAGAACTGAACAGGCGTTTGGTAGTTAAAAGTAGACTTTCTGAAGTTTT
>JBEKTN010000501.1:0-4525 GCA_049516015.1 Isosphaeraceae bacterium
CCTGGTAGCCATGCGAACACCTCCTGGAAAAGGGACTGGGAAAGTCCCAATGGCCGCAGAGTAGTCCGGATGGCGCAGTGAAAGAAGAAATTCTCTCAACGAAACCACATACCAGGGGCCACTTACTTTGTAGTACAGAGTAAGCGCGGATGGCCACTTTCGCCCATGCGGTTCTTGGCGGGAGCAACGCTCGGGGGTGGGGAATAGCGTTCGAACTCGATCCGACTTCCCATCAGGAGGGTGATGCAGTCATGAGCGCGGGGAAGAACCAAGGGGACGGACCGCGCCTCCAGCCCGGCCAGGCCGTTACCGCATAATCCATATCCCAGCGCGATGGCGTCATACTTCCGTGCGTCAGCCTCGGCCTCATCGATGGCGGCCTGGAGGCCCGCGCGCATCACGCGGGCACCCCGGTCGTGCAGGCCCTTGGAGAGAAAGCGGGCGTCCACCACGTGAGGCGATCGCGCGACGGCATCGCAGAGCTCGCGGATGATGACCTCGCAACCGATCAGGAGGATGCGCATGATGCCACGGCCCCCACCAGTGCGCGGACGAACTCGGGGCTCGTGCCGCAGCAACCGCCCAGAAACGACGCCCCGGCCTCGATCAACGCGGGAAGATGGCTTGCAAACGTGGCGGCGGTCATGGTGTAGACTGCCTGGCCGGCCTCGAGCGAGGGCATGCCCGCGTTCGGCTTGATCCAAACGGGCAAACCGGACGCGTGCTTGAGCCGCCGGCAGATCCGGACAAACGAATCGGGACCCGCGCCGCAGTTGGCGCCGATCGCGTCGACCCCCTCCTCGACCATGGCGCGCGCGGCCGTTTCGGGAGTCACACCCATCATGGTCCGGTCCTTGTTCTTGCCGCTGTCGAACGCGAACGAGACGATGATCGGCAGCCCGGTCGGCCTCGCCGCGCGCACGGCCAGGCGCGCCTCCTCGACATCGCTGAAGGTCTCGAAGAGTAGAACATCGGCGCCTCCCTCTGCCAGCGCCTCGGCCTGGATCCTGAACCCATCGGTCACGCGCTGCTCGTCGATCTCGCCGGTCGCCATCACCTTTCCGGTCGGCCCCAAAGAGGCAAAGACACGGACGCCGCCACCCGCCTGCTGCTTCGACAGCTCCGCTCCCCGGCGGTTAATGGCGACGGCTTGGTCTGCCTGGCCATGGGTCGACAGCGCCACCGGGTTGCCCCGAAAGGTGTTGGTCAGGATGACCCGGCTGCCGGCCTCGACATACGACCGTGCCACGGCCTCGACGTCCGCCGGTCGGGTCAAGTTCCAGACATCGGCCGGCTCACCGGTCGCCAGGCCGCGCTTCTGGAACTCGGTTCCCCAGGCACCGTCGGTGATGACCGGTCCTGTACCAAGAAGTGACAATAGCCGGCTCAATACCCCCTCTCTTTCCAAAACTGTTCGATTTCCTCCAGCGTCCGGCCCTTCGTCTTGAAAGCGTACTGCCAGACGATCCACCTTGCATCACGTCAGTACCCTCTGACAGGCTCTCTTTTTCGCTACGAGTTCGACGCGTCGAGGGGTCCCTCGATAGCGGCGAGGTCACGGAGTGCCTCGGGAGCGAAATCGGCGCCATTGGGCCAAACGACTGTGCCGCAAATGGGATCGAGTTCCATACGCGCAAAAAAATCACGTTCGTGCAGCGGTTCAAAAACCGGCCCATCAAGGATCTTTCTCAGGCTAACCACCTTGTGAGTGCCGTCGTTGAACGCAACTCGTATGCAAGAATCGCCGCAAACTTTAGCTTCAACGATGCGAAGGATCATGTTCAGATCCTCCTAGCCGCAGATTCATGAGTGGCAGCGCCAGGGGTGTGTTCCATCGCCGCGCGGTTCGTTCCACGACCTGGCCCAGCCGGAACCCGTCCCGCCACGTGGCCTCGGGATCTGGATCCACGTTCAAGACCAGGTCCGTCGCCATGGGGAGGCAACGACCGGAACGCGCGATGTCGAGATAGTAGGAGGTTGCCATCGGGATGCTGCCCGCCTATCCCACTCCGCACATCCGTCGCGCCATCGCCACGGCATTGCTGGCGCTCTCTCCGTAGCCGTCGGCCCCGATGTCATCGGCATATCGCTGGGTTACCGGGGCGCCGCCGACCAGCACCTTGACCTGCTCACGCACGCCGGCCTGCTTCATGGCCTCGATGGTCGTCTTCATGGAAGGCATCGTCACCGTGAGCAGGGCCGAGAGGCAGACAATCTGCGCCCCCTTCTCGCGCACGGCCTCGATGAACATCTCGGGTGGCACATCAGCCCCCAGGTCGATCACCTCGAAGCCGCCCCCCTCGAGCAGGGAGGCCACCAGGTTCTTGCCGATATCGTGCAGGTCTCCCTTCACCGTGCCGATGGCGACAGTTCCCGTGGGTTTGGCCCCGCGCTCGGCCAGCAGCGGGCGGAGGAGCTCCAGCGATCCCTTCATGGCCCGCGCCGAAAGCAGCAGCTCCGGCACGAAGTATTCTTCCTCCTCGTAACGTTTCCCTACCTCGTCCATCGCCGGCACCATGGTGCCCGAGATCAACTGGAGGGGATCGATGTTTTCCGCGATGGCTTCCCTGGTGACCGCGACCGCCGTCTTGGCGTCGCCATTGAGCACTGCGTCGTAGAGTTTTTGGAGATCGGCCATGAGTTACCCCTCGATTTCCTCGGTTCGCGTCACATCCGTCCATTGAACTCACGCACGGCGTCGAACATCGCCACGATATTCTCTGTCGGCGTACTCGCCTGGATGTTGTGAATCGCGTTGAAGACAAAACCGCCCCCCGGCGCGAAGATCTCGCACCGCCGCAGCACCTGCTCGCGCACCTCGGCCGGGGTTCCGAAGGGCAGGGTCTTCTGCGTATCCACGCCGCCGCCCCAGAAGGTCAAGCGGTCTCCGTATTCCTGCTTGAGCAGCTCTGGCTCCATTCCCACCGCCGAGCACTGCACCGGATTGATGATCTCGAAGCCGGCCTCGATGAACGACTCGTAGAACCGCTTCACCGAGCCGCACGAGTGCTTGAAGCATTTCCAGGTCGTCTGGGCGTGAATCCAGTCGCAGATCCGTTTGTAGTACGGCAGCCAGAGCTCCCGAAAGGTGGGCACGGAGCAGAAGGCCGAAGTCTGGGTGCCGAAGTCGGTGCCGCAGAGGAAGACCGCGTCAATCGTGTCTCCGATGGTCAAGTGCACCCGCGCCAGGTTTTCCAGGGCGATCTCGGTTTGACGCTCGAAGATCCCGTGTACGTAGTCGCGACGGCTCTTGAGCGACATGTACCACTCGCCAATGTCGCGGATTCCCCTGGGGTCCTTGAGAAACGGCGCGGGCACCAGGGCGATATCGCCCAGTGCGGTGCCGCCGAAAGTTGCGATCACGGCCCGGCCGGACGCGCGAGCGCAATCCACATCGGCCTTGATCGTGGCCAGGTTAGCCTCGTTCAGCGGCTGGAATTCCTCGAGGTTGTCCTCGACGTTCAGGTGCTCGTCGCTGAGGTGATGTTGCCGGATGATCGCGTCGAAAAAGTGAAATCCCCTGGGCATCCGCCCACTCGGCTCGGCCGTCAGGTCGCCCTGCGGATAGATCAGGGTATCGCCGTTCTCGCCCACCGTGGTGTTGAACATCCCGGGAACGAGCACCTCGAGACCGTTGAAATCCCAGGACTTCCAGTCCTTGTTCTCGAAGCCAAACATCGTCCGCCGCCGAAAAACGCCATCGACGTCGATCCCGAGCACCTGCTTGAGGTCCTCGTCAAGCAGTCCGAGCATCTGGAACGGCTCGTGCACTTTGACTGGCCGCTTCTCCAGACCGTGATAATCACGCAGCGCGGCCACGCAGCTAACATGGATGCCGGTCACCGAAGTGGCACCGAAATCCACCGGCACCTGGTCCGGCTGCTTGTGTGCGACGGCATCCAGAACTCGCTGCCGGCTCGGCGTGATGGCGGCAGCCGCCTGAAGCGTCGTCATCGCGGTAACCCTCACCGGTTAGAGTATTTTTTTTCAGGCTATCGGCGGCCAAGGGCCGGGTCAACGAGATGGTAGCGCCGCCAGGGGTGACCGGAGGCGGACCGAGCGGGATCCGGCCCACCAGCCCGTGGAAACCGCACAGGGTGGCTTCCTTCTGGCTTAACTTGTTTCTTGGCTCTTCTTTGCTTGCTACCGGAACGAACGCGGCTGGCAGTTCCCGCGAGTGCGGGAATGGCGGTTTCGAGCCGGAATCGGGTTCGTTCACCGGCACAGGATCGAAGCCATCGACTGAGGCAGCATCCCACCAGTCAAGCACATCGAGGAATCCCATCATGCGAGCGCCAAGCTATCGGCAGACAATGTTCGTTGAGTACTACCTCGGTGAATCGTCGGGGTCTGCCTTCGATGCCGCTTTTTTGCCAGCACTGGACGGGCGTGCGGTAAAGGAAGAAGCCTCAGATCTCCTGACCTGCGGGATTTTGATGTGGGGCCGAACTTGGGCTCTCGGCCTCGGCGGCGATCGAGTAGACGAGTTTCAACTCGGTGCCCGGATAGGTGAACTCGGTCGCGT
>JBEKTN010000502.1:0-4523 GCA_049516015.1 Isosphaeraceae bacterium
GGGGGGGATGGTTTTCCACGTGCTCAACTGAGGCGCGGGCCGGAGAGTGCTTTTCACCAAGGACGAGGACTTTTTGGCGTTCGAGCGGGTCGTTGAGGAAACGCTGCGAACTCGCCGGATGCGGTTGTGCGCTTACCCTTTGATGCCCAACCATTGGCATTTTGTCGTTTGGCCCGAGCGGGATGGCGATCTTCCCGCGTTCATGCAGCAAGTGACCAACACGCATGTGAAACGGTGGAAGGAGCATCATCACGAGATCGGGTACGGCCATCTCTATCAAGGGCGTTACAAGTGTTTCCCGGTGGAAACAGAAGACTACTTCTACCAGGTCGTTCGCTACGTGGAGCGGAACGCCCTGCGTGCAAACCTCCTGGAGCGAGCGGAATCGTGGCGCAGGTCGAGTTTGCGCCGTGTGGAGCGCGAAGACACGGCGTTCCCCATCCTCTCGGCGTGGCCTTTGCCTCGCCCCACCGATTGGCTGCAACTTGTCAACCAGCCGCAAACGGAAGCCGAAGTGAGTGGAGGCGCTGCGGTGCTGCGTCAATCGCGGTCGGCCCTTCGGCGATCCCAACTGGGTCACAGACACGGCCTGTCACCTTCCGGGCGGGGCGGGGAGGCGCCGCGCATCCACATTCCGTGCACGATGAGGCCGCCGCGCATCCACATTCCGTGCACGATGAGAGCGACGCCGTGCGGCCGATCGAGTATCGGGGCCATTCCTCAAATCCTGATCCGCTCGATGTCGTCCAGGTCGATCCGGTCGCTGGTGCGGTCGTAGAGCTTGGTCGTCTTGGGCGACTCGTGGAAGGCGATGGATTGGGCCTGTTCAGAGGACCAGCCATACTACCTCCTTTGTCGGCAACTATTCAGGCTTTGGAAACCCAGGTTTTCAGTAACTCAGGACCAGTACCGGAGAATTCGATCATCGGGCTCGAATGCACCACACCGCAAGTCGCCACCGCCTATTCCGGCTCTTCAATCCGCTTCAACTGATTCCACTTCGTGTTGTTCCAGCTCCTTATGACCCCGTTGTGCCCACAAGCCTGGCAGTGCCAAAATATCTCGTCCTGGCCCGGTGGAAGGCAGGTTCGGATCGTGCCTCGGCAAGCCATGGCCATGCAGCGAATCCCGGAGTCGTGCTCGCCGACCGAAGGATCGCCGGTCGCCGCCTCAATCAACAGCGTGAGAAAGCTCGCCAGCCTGCGGGCCGGGCCAGGGAGCTGCATCAGTTCTCCGGTTTCATCAAGATAGTGCGTGATGTCCGTTACGTATGTCTTAATTACTGCTGCCGAGGGCTGCGACAGCGGTTGCACGCCGGCAGAGCGAGCGTTCCCTTGAGGAACGCGGGTCAGCGTGAACGTAACCTGCCCGAAGGGACTGTTGCTCCGAGTGGGGTAGCGCACGTCACTCACCAGGTACCGACCGACCGGGCGTCCACCGATTGCGATCCCTACGGAAGTATTCACATCCTGGGGCAGGATGCCGGTTCGGTAGAGCTCTACGCTCAGATACGCTGGCAAAACCAAGCGCAACGTGCCCTCGTCTCGCGAGTAACGGATCTCACTCTTGGGGTAACCCAGAGACGACACGACACCCTTGCAATGAGGCTCCAACGGCATGCGCACCTTGTCCAGCCTGGTTCCATTGATCGCGATTGTTCTTGGCATTTCCTCGCTCCTTTCCCTCACGCTTTGGGATGCACCCTCGGGGCCGTGAGTTCGCCCGACAATGGTGGATCCCACCAACCGTGTTTCGTCTGCCGCAAGCGCCGGAGGCGGTCGAGTTCTTCGGCGTTGACAGAAGTTTTGGCCACGCACCCTCGTCCGGGATAAGTTGGGGAGCTGGGATGTCAGCATGCGCCTCCCGGTGAGAATTCTCAACTAGCCTCTGGTTCAAGTAGCAGTCCTCTTGGGCCCTATCCCTGATGGTACCCGTTCATGAGGTGGCGTAGGTGAGATTTACCAATCTCGATAGCTGGTCGCTTTGCCGGCAGCAGGGACGGGACCTTGTGGCCTCGCAAGTGCGCCTCGAAGCACGAGCTGAGATAGTCCAGCACGTTGCGCTTCTGCTGTCGGCAGGTGGCGACCACCGTCAGCATCCGCTCCACAAACCGGCTGCAATCGGCACAGGAAGGTCTGGCTGGAAGGTCTGGGTGAAGGTCTGGGTGTCAGACTTGGTTTTTGGTTCCCGGCTCGATCCGTGCCATGATCTACTGAAGTTCATCGGCCTGTTGGGGACGGGCTCACACTGGCCATCACGTGATAGATGGCGCCCTCAAGTTGGATGCGAAGTCGTCTGGACATTTCCCCAGTAGAGCTCATTGAAACGAGGGACTCAACGAAAAACCAAAAAGCAAGTCTGGCACCCGCCTTGACAAAGCATTCTGTTCCTTCCCCCTGATCCTTCCCGAGCCCGACGCCGGCATCCGCAAGGGCCTGGATGAGCTGGAGCGGTCCCGCGGCCTGCTCAACAAGCTTGACATCGCCCCGAGATCGGCGGCTGGTCGACGACCCTGGCGTACGTGCGCGACGGCTTCGGTGTGGGGGTTGTCAGTGAAGGGGCCTTGACCGACTCCGAAGGGGTGACACTGCGGAAGCTCGAACCGGGCAGCTTCGACCCCATCGTCGCCAGGCTCATCTGCCGGCGAGCCACCGGGCGAGGGGAGGAGCCGGACTTGACAGAGCCAACCCGTGCCTGGTGCGACGAGTTGCGAAGGCTTGCGCGTGAGCACAAACCGCTCGGTCGATCCGCCCTCTCGTGATCCATCTCCTTCCGGCTTGTGAAGTGCCAGGTTTCGACCAGGTCCGAGTCTGCCCGGCATGCCTCAGCGTCTCCATTGGGGAGAGACGGTAACCCGGTTGGTACATGCCTCCGGACAACTTCCCTGATACCAGGCATTGTCCCGGGGAGGTAGAATGACCTTTGGATCGGCCTGAGCGTCCGCGAATCTGGGCTCGGAGGAACGCATGATCTCATCGAAGAGGTACGTGGAGGAGGATTCCCAGGGTGCGCTGCGGGTGGGTCCGCTGGGCGTATCTCTCGACTCCATCGTGATCGCCTTCCAGCAAGGCCACTCCGCGGAAACCATCCAGCAGCTCTATCCCGCTCTGAGCCTGGAGGAAGTGTACGGAGCCATCGCCTACTACCTGGCCAATCGGGATGAGGTCCATCAATACCTGGAGCGGCAAGAACAGCTCTGGGATCAAGTGCGTCAGCGCGCCGCGCAGAATCCCAGCCCCGTGGTGCAACGGCTCCGCGCGCTCAACAAGGTTCCCGGCTCGGCGGCACCATGAGCCGGCCACGTTTCCTGGCCGACAATGATCTGAATGACGCGATTGCCGTGGGCGTACTGCGCCGCGAGCCGGCAGCCGAGTTCGCGCGGCTTCGAGACCTCGGCCTGGCGACACGGAGCGACCCCGAGGTTCTGGACTTTGCTGCCCGGGAGAACTGGATTGTGGTTTCCCACGATGTCAACACCATGAGAGAAGCGGGCTCCAACCGCCTGGCGGTGGGACTACCGATGAACGGTTTGCTTCTTGCCCACCAGCGCACTCCGGTTTCTGCCATCATCGAGAGCCTGCTACTCATCTGGGCCGCGAGCGAAGCGGAGGAATGGGCCTGCCAGGTCGAGTTTCTGCCGCTTTGACGCATGGGGCCATGAACGGCCTGATCGACAGGGAAGGAAAGCTTGTCGAGGGCACGCTCATCGTCTTCGACCCCGCGGACGACGCCACGCCGCTCGGTCTCTACCGCGAGTCCACCCGGCGCACCCGGGGACTGCTTGGACTGGAGAGCACGAGCATTGCGGCCGATAGCCATTCGGCAGGCACGCCTGAAGCCGGTGGCGTCGAGCGCCTCCGGCCACGAGTGAATGGTCAACGGGTGATCGGCGGCGAGCGGGGAGGAAAACTTTGAATTGTCCGAAGCGATCGCCCGGTTCGGTGACATACTGAATAGAGAGGGGCCGCTCGCCGAGACCGGGCCCCGTTCGGTCTTTGGCAATTGGGCGGTCGGTGGCAGGCAGTAGCCAGCGGGGGAGGGTCTGCTCACGACCTGAACCCACTGGCCTGGCGTCGTGGAGTTGTGGGGCGTGGGGCGGGAGAACAGTGGCCAGGTGGACGTTGGGGGCCAACCACGCTTCCCGGGCGCCCGAAAGTAGGTGGCCCCTTCCGCCTTCGTGACCTTGAAGGCGGCCTGAATTCCATGTTTCTCGGACTTTTCTAGACCAGTTGCGGCCCCAGCTTCTCAGGCCATGGAGACCCAGCTCAACGCGGCTTGGCCATGCATGGCGGTGAGCTTCGAGTCCCTCTTCTGGCTGGCAATCGGTCGACACTTTTCCCAAAACGCGCCCCTTGCCCAGCAATTCAATCCCCGTACCGCAAAAGCCGTGCCCATCGCGGCGGCATGGTTCAACTTCAGCATCTTCGCAGGTGACAAGAGCTGGGTGGCTGGGGTCGAGCTGGCGACAGCCAGCGAGCCCCCAGCGCGGAAGCCTCGGATCTGGGGGCGTCGCCCTCGGGCGT
>JBEKTN010000503.1:0-6428 GCA_049516015.1 Isosphaeraceae bacterium
GTAAAACGCGCTAGAGCTCAGCCCAGCGGCTCCGCCGCGCCCGTGCCGCGTGTGACCCGGCGATCGCGCTGTGCGTCGACGTCGCCTTGTTGCTGGAATGGCTTGGCCATGACATCCTCAGTCTGGCCGGGCCAGCCTACGCCCAGCGATGTCTGCTCGACGACTTCGTGACGGCCGAGCTTCTGGACCGGGTCGCCTTGTGCCCGCATCGGCATGAACCGGTTCATCGGACGCTCAAGAACGGACGCCAAGAGTTCCTGGCTGAGGCACGGGGACGGTCCGTACTGTTACCTGAAAAACCCAGGATTTGAACCATGCCGATCTCTTCAACAGTTCGGTCACGCCCACGGACTTGTTTTCTCTGAAAACGAAAATCAGAGCCGCTGTCATGGGGCAGAAGAACATGAGCGAGCTCACCGGGAGGCCAGGTAACAACTGAAGAGTGGTCACGGCGCCGGCCAGGTAGAACGGGAGGGAAAGAGCGAAAACCAACAAGAAGAACTTCAGAGGTGACCTGCTGCGCGATGTGATGGTACGCGAGGAACCTTCATGACCTGACTGCGGGAATGGTGGCATTTGCGGCTCCTTGAGCATTCCGGCCAGGATCGATCGCCTTACCGCTCCTGGTCCTCCGGCGCGCCCGGCTCGTCGAGGAGCTGGATGGACGTGGAGGGCCAAGGTCAGGAGCTTTCCACGACGACAATGCCCAGACAACCTTCTTCTCCGGTGTCACCTCGAAGACCTGCACGGTGCCCGCCCAGTGCGCCGTGTTGTTGTCTCTTGCGCACCAGTTGCAAATAACCGTATTGCCATTGGCCAGCCGGTTGGCGGTCTGGGTGTTGAACAGCTTGATGTCAGGCACATCGGCCTGGATCAGTTCCCAGACGGTTTCCCCCTTGTGATTGACCTCTCGCACATATTTAGCGGCGTCTCCGGCGATGAGCGTGTTGCCGTTCTTGAGCCGGATCGCGGACCAGGCCGACCTGGCCTTGACGGACCAGACCTCCCTGCCTTCCAGATCATACTCCACGACGCCAGTCACCCCGGACCGAGCCGCTCCTGACATCTTCGCACCCCGTCGCGAACCCGGGCCAGTGGTTCGCCTGTTTCGCCAGGAAATGCGGAATGCGGAATGGGGAAGGACAGATGGCAGATGACAAATGGCAGATGGCGGATGGCGGATGGCGGATGGCGGATGACAGATGGCGGATGACAGATGGCGGATGACAGATGGCGGATGACAGATGACAGATGGCGGATGGCTGGCTCATCCTCCACTGAGGCGTTTGCTGGCTGGTTGGTTGCCATGAACCGAGCGCGGAAGGTTAGTCTGCTGGTCGAGGGTTCGAGTCCCTCCCCGGTCATTTCCGCAAACCGCCGCGACCAGGCGTCAAGCAGAATCTCCCTTCTTCCTGTTCGACTTTTTTCTGGCGGCGGACGACGGGCGTTTCTTCGCCGGCGCGGGATGGTTGATGACGGTGGCCAGAAGATCGGCCAGGCGCCGGCCCGCATTGCAGGGGCAGGCCGCAAGCTCGGCCATCTCGGCGAAGCTGAGCTGAGGATCGGGAAACGGCAGTCGGCCCTCGGCGTGCTTGGCCGTCGCCAGGAGCGTGTACTGCTTGTTCCTGTGCCGCACCTTGACACCGCACCGCTTGAGCAATTCGAGCTCGCGGTAAAACGTCCGCAAACCGATGTTCAGGTGCGAGAGAATCGCGTCCCTGATCCGCGGGGTCTCGGCCAGAAACCAGACCAGGCGATGAAGCCGTGCTGCGCGTTGCAGGGTGATGTGCACCGAGGGGCGACGACGAGTGTTCGGGGGGTTGGTCATGATGGACAGTCCTGTTCGGACCACGTCTGGTCCGCGGCTCGGGATCGCAGATTGAGACTGGCTGCCACGGCCAGAAAGCAACCGGCATCGGTCGCGAGTGATCCGGCAGTCTGATCCCGGGGTTTCGTCTTCTCGTCTCTTTGAGCCCCGGATCGTCTCTCTGCAAAAAGACTTCCGACTCTTCCGCTGGTAGGGATTAAAAGAATTCCAACGATTTTCTCAAGGATTCCAGCTCTGCAGTCGATTATCAGACAAGGTCCACCAAATCTCCAGTCACATCCGGCACAGCAGTATGTTTACACACAACCAATACTGTGTGCAAGAAGGCCTCGTCGGGGCGCTCTCCGGTGCCGCTGGGAATTGGGTTCAGGTCGAGCCTTGATCGGCGTTCGAGTTGTGCGCCAGGTCGGTCGCTCAGCCTTGCTTCCTGGAATAAAGGTGTCTGATCCATGTCGATGCGAAAGCCAGCGCCTTCGAGACGGTCTCTTCGACCCTTGGCCGAAAGCCTGGAAACCCGCCAGTTGCTTTCGTCGCTCTCGACCCATCCCTCGGCCTCAGTCACTGGGATTGACACACACGGAAACCACTGGACGCTCACGCTCTACGGTCCGGGCACATTGAATGTCGTGGACCAGAATGGGACGGCCTTTCCGGGGGCCGACGGAAACGACATCAGCACGATCACGGTCTCCGGGACGGTCACGTCGGAAAGCCGGCTGGTGGGGAAGCTGGTCACAGAGGGAACGGGTTCCAACTCCGACGCCGGCAAGGTGTTCTTCCAGCAACTCACGATCGACAATACCGGCGCGTATGGGCAACTCGACCCGGCCCTGGTGCACCCCAGGGCCTCGACCCCACAGAACGGCATCGCGGCCGTGGACATGCCGGACTTTTGGCTGGGCTGGACGACGGGAAACGCGATTGCGACTGCGCCGAAGGCCACGTCGAATTTCCATTCGCAAGTGATCGTGACACCCCCAAGCCCGGGGGTCCCGGAGGTCGTCTCCAGCACACCATTCTCTCTGGCGGGCGGGATCAATGCTCCCGAGGGTATCAACGTCCTTCGCTTCGGGGGCGTGGACACGACCTACACCACTCCCGTGAGTAGCGACAACCCCAGCGGGGGAACGGCCCTTACCGCGACGAATCAGAACAACGAGTTCGTGATCAACCTCGGGCCGCCGATCGTCGGCGGCACGAGCATCATCGTCAACCAGGTCATCACCGACGCCGGTTCGGTCATAACGGGAACGACCCCGGCGTTGAATTACCAGGACAGCGTTACATTCCTGGTCGCCGGCCGGATCAACCTGTTCCAGGCCGACGAGATCGACACCAACTCCCCCACACTGGTGCCCACGCAATTCAACCGCAACCCGACCCAGCCGCAAACGGCCCTCCTGCCAGGCGGAACCTACCTGGTCTCCGACGTGGGCGGAGGCGTCACGACCGGGCAGATCGGCGATATTCGAATCGGCGGCAACGCCACGAATTTCACCGCGTTCGCGCTGGGCACGGATCTGGTCTCTTCTGGCGCCGATACCCCGACCGGACCCCAGGTGAGCAACTTCTTCATCGGTGGCCAGACCCAGAACGTGATCCTCGTGGCCCCTTCCGGGTCGCGCAACGTGTTCTTCGGCCAAGGCATGGACAACGTGTTCATCAACACCGAGTTCATCCAGAACCTTCAGGCCAACCGAGGAGCCGTCGGCTCGGCCGTCACGGTCAAGCGGAACATCGGCAACATGGTGATGGGCGGTGATGTGATCAACACCGTCATCCAGTCGGGGTATGATCAAAACCTTTCCGCCGTTGCGAACACTCCGGTGACCTCGAGCACTGCCGGAGGAGTGTTCAACGGCGAGGCCCCGCCGACGATCATAAACCGGATCTCCAATTCTGTTTTCAACGAGGCCTCCTACAGCCCCCTGGCACACGGCGGCGGGGCGATTCATGGAAGGATCGCGGGCAACGTGACCAATTCGATCATCTCGGTCTCGGTCGACCCGAATCCGTTTCTACCCAACCCGTCCGAGACCAACACCCCCGGTCAGTTCCAGAACGTCACCAAGACCTTCCCGTTTGGAGCACCCAATAACATCGTGCTGCCGCGAGGCGTGCTGAGCCTCAAGGTCGAGGGCGAAGTGAACAACAGCGCAATCGCGCCAGGGTCGACAACCCCCAACCCGCTCGGGCTTTCAGGACCGGCGGTCGCCCAGAAGGACTTGGCGTTCTTCGCCAAGAAGGTGAGCATCGAGCACCTCCCGGTCATCCCGCCGAACGTTCCGGAAGCGCCTTATCCGTTCACGACTCCACACAAGGGGCAGAGTGCTCTGAAGGGGCTTTTCAAGAAGGACAATTCGGTAGCTCTTCCTAGCCGTCCCGCGCGCAAGAAATAAGTTGAGGTGCGCAGCCAGTCGATCGAGGAGTGCGCGAGGCTGCACCGTCGACCGGCCGCTTCAGCGGATGCCCGATCCGTCGCGTTCGGCGATATCACGACGATAAAATCCACCCGGGAACCGGACGGCGCGGGCCGCTTCGTAGGCGTGCTCACGGGCCTCGGCCAGCGTCGAGCCAAGTGCGGTCACGTTGAGCACCCGCCCGCCGTCGCTGACGATCCGGGCCTCGCGGCCCGCTCCCGGGCCGGACCGCAGCGTGGTTCCGGCGTGAAAGACTCACCGAGGGGCGGGCATCCCACTCCAGGGAAATGGAATCCAGCCGCTCGTCGACCACGGCCTCGAGAGCGTCGAGCAGGTCGGACTTGAGCCGCATCAGGACGACTTGAGTCTCCGGATCACCGAACCGGACGTTGAATTCCAGGACCTTGGGTCCCTGGTTGGTCAGCATCAAGCCCGCGTAGATGACCCCCCGGAAGGGGCGGCGCGCCCGTTTCAAGGCATGGACGATCGGCACGAGGATTTCTCGCTCGACTTCTTCCATGAGAGCCGGTGTCACCCGAGGCGTGGGCGAGAAGGCGCCCATGCCGCCGGTATTCGGTCCCTCGTCGTGATCGAAGGCCCGCTTGTAATCCTGGCTCGATTCCAGGGGAAAAATGGTGCGGCCATCGGTCAGTGCCTGAATGCTGGTCTCAAAGCCGTCGAGCCGCTCTTCGATGATCAGGCGGTCGCCGGCCTGGCCAAAGATTCGTCGGACCATGATCTGATCGACGGCATCCAGGGCTTGCCGCAGGTTGTTGCAGACGTAGACTCCCTTGCCGGCGGCCAGGCCGTCGGCTTTCAGGACCAGGCCAAGCGGCCGCCCCAGGACGAACTCGCGGGCGTCGGCGACGGTGTCGAAGACGCGGCGGTGGCCGCGCTCTTCAATCTCCACCTGAACCCCGGGGCTGAGCATCTCACGAGGGTCGAGGATCCGTTCGATCACCTCCATGGTCTCGCCGGCTGTCCGGCAATGAAGCGTGTGCCGGATGGTCGATCGCCCCCGGGAACGCACGACCAGGGAGACCTCGCGAGAAAGGATGTAATGCTCGGCATCGGGTCCCGATCGGAAGACCCGATAATCGGCCGTGGGAATTCCGGCCTGGCGCATCAAGTCCTTGGCGAAGACCTTGGAACCTTCCAGCTCGGCGGCGTCCTTGCGCGGTCCGAAGATGCGCAGCCCCTCCCGCTGAAAGACGTCCACGATCCCCTTGGCCAGCGGCTCTTCCGGGCCGACCACGGTCAGGCCGATCCCCTCACGCCGGGCAAACTGCAACAGGCCCCGCTGATCGCCCGGTTCGATCGCCACGTTCTGCACGTCGAGCGCCGTTCCCGCGTTGCCCGGAGCACAGAAAACCGCGGTCACGCGCGACGACTGCTTCAGTTTCCAGCACAGGGCGTGCTCACGCCCTCCCTTGCCGATCACCAGGACTTTCAACCTCGAGACTCCCCAGAGTAGGCGATGAGCCGAATTCCATCTTATTCTAGAATGGATTCGTGGCTGCGAACAGCCGCGAGTGGCGCCGCCAGGCCCGATCGCGTGGCCTCCCGCACCGTCGGAGCGTATGATATCGTTACGTATTCCGCGAGCATCTTGCCGCGGAACCCGGGTGTCGGGGTTGATCCAGAGAACCGATCCCGCCCTTTCCGGGTGATCGTGTTTCGTAGAGCCAGGGGAGTTCGATCGTGAAGAACGTCGCCGTTGTCGGGGCCAGTGGAGCCGTGGGAGACCGGATGATCCGCCTGCTGGAGGAGCGGGCCTTTCCGGTGGCATCGATCAAGTTTCTGGCCTCCGAGCGAAGCGTCGGCAAGACGGTGATCTTTCGGGGCGAAACCTTTCCGATCGAGGCGATCGTGCGCGACGCGTTCCGCGGCGTCGACATCGTCTTGTCGAGCACCCCGGGCACCGTGTCCCGGGAATGGAGCCCGATCGCCGCGGCGGCCGGGGCTGTCGTCATCGACAATTCGAGTGCCTTCCGGATGGACCCGAACGTGCCGCTGGTCGTGCCCGAGGTCAACCCGCACGACGTCGCCTGGAACAAAGGAATCATCGCCAACCCCAACTGCTCGACCATCCAGATGGTCGTCGCGCTCAAGCCGCTGCACGACGCGGCGCGGGTGCGCCGGGTCGTCGTGAGCACCTATCAATCCGTCTCCGGCGCCGG
>JBEKTN010000504.1:0-4495 GCA_049516015.1 Isosphaeraceae bacterium
GCGGAGCAAAAGCGCCAGATCGAGGATTCAATCCTCAAGCAAGCGGCGGCCTAAGTTATTATGCGACCATGAGATACTTGAAGAATCGATAGAATCCCTGATTGGCGTTGGGGGCCACCCACATTTCCCAGGTGCCAAAAATTGGATGGTCCCTTCCGCTCCCCGATCAGAATTCCATCCGCCGGAACGCCTTGATGCCGATGCGCAGCGGGATCAAGGTGCCCAGGATGCCGACGATCAGGCTGGCGATAATCGCGATCGACAGCCAGAGCCGCAAGCCGCCGTGGGACATGGCGATGCTTGTGGACTCGGGATGTTCCTGGCCGGCGAAGTACAGGTGACAGGGCAGCGCCAGGGCGGTCACGATCGCGAAGATGAACACCAGGCTGACCAGGAGATTCAGGGTGCCCCCGAATCCGGCGGCGATCTTCGACGGGTCGGTCTCGCGCAAGTTGGGCAGACGCGCGCCCAGGCCGACGCTGATTCCGGAAAGGCCCAGGCAGAGCACGGCGATCATTCCCACGTGCAGCGCGATCATCACGGGGCTCATCCGCAACATCAGGTCGCTGAGCACGACCAGGGCCTCGGTCGCGACCAGCGAGATCCCTGCCGAGAAGACGAACTTGCTCCAGAGGATTTGCTCCCGCCGCAGGGGCAAGAGCCCCAGGATCCAGAAGTTGCGACCCTCCAGGGAGAGCAACGGGAAGATGAACCGGCTGGTGAACGTGGACAGGATGAGCGCGGTGACCGACAGATTCAGGAAGCTCACGAGGTTGCGCCAGTACGGACTCTGAGCGCCGTAGCCAAGCTGGGGTATGTTCAGAAAGTAGAATGCGAGCAGCCCGAAGAAGATCAAGAATTGCGACCACTGGGCCGGATCGCGCAAGAAGGTTCGCAGGTCCTTCAGGATGAGCAGCCGGATGGGATGGGGCAGGAAGAAGAAGAGCCGATGCACGATCGCGTCCAGGAACAAGAGGCCGCGACGGCGTCGCGAGGTTCGGCCTCCCTGGACCCTGCTGTAGCCGCGGCGGTACAGGTCGCGTGCCACGACGGCAGCCGCCAGGTAAAGCAGGCCGGCATGGGCCGACAGCACCATCAGATGGTACCCCGCCTGCGGCCATTCTCCCTTCGCGGAGGCGAGCAGCCCTGCCGACATCCAGCGGCTCGGCCAGAGCGGGTTCTGGCAAAACGCCAAGCGGTTGAGCATGCTCCCCAGCCAGTCCCCGCTGAGCGTGTCTCCCGGAGTTCGCCAGAGCCGGACTGCCAGGATGGCCAAGAGCGCCACAACTCCCGCGCCGGAAAGCGCCAGGACCGTCTTTTGCCGCCTGGGAAAAATGTTGGCCACCGTGATCGCCGCCACGGCCCCGATGCTGCCGGGAATCAGCACGAACGAGAGCAGGTAGAGCAGGAACATTGCGTAGAAGGCCGCCGGCGCCTTCACGGTCAGGCCGTAGGCAACCATGAGCGGACTGCCGAGCAGAAAGAAGCCCCAGCTCGAGAACCCGACGGCCTCGGCGAACTTGTAGGCGAAGATCCGGTCCGTCGAGGCCGGCGTGGTCAGCAAGTAGGCAGCCTCGCGCGAGTGGAACAGCGCGGTGTAGACGATGATCCCGCTTGAGAAGAAGAGCATGACCAGCAGCGAAAGGAAAAACATGCTGAAGAGATACTCGACGATCGTGTTGGCCAGGTCCACGTAGAGGCTGATGAACTGGAACCCGCCCTGGAAGAGGACGAACAGACCTGCCCAGAACACCGCGCTACAGAAGAGGATCATCGCGATCCGCAGCCGCGAGCCCTGGATGAGGTTTGTGGTCGTGTTGCGTACCTGCCGCCAGCGCAGCCAGCGCAGGGCCCGGGCCGTGCGGTCGGGGGCCAGATCGGGCAGCCTGATGAGTTCCGGGATCGTCAGGCTCATGTCAGATTTCCGTGCACTCCAACACAGACTGCCCCGGCCGGGCGTTGAGCTCGGTGCCGGTCAGCTTCAGGAACAGATCTTCGAGCGAGCCGTCGTGCTGGGCGCGTTCGCGCAGCTCGGCGAGAGTGCCCACGGTCAGCATCCGCCCGTGGTCCACGATGCCGATCCTGTCGGCGAGCTCCTCGGCGATGGCCAGCAGGTGGATCGACATCAAGACGGCCGCTCCCGACCTGGCCTGCGAGACGAACAGGTTCTTGACGATCCGGGCACTTCTGGGATCGAGGCCGACGAGCGGCTCGTCAACCACCAGCACCTTGGGGTCGTGCACCAGCGCCGAGGCGAAAACCACGCGCTGTTTCATCCCCTGCGAATAGTTCTCGCACAGCTCGTCAATAAAATCGCCCATGTCGAACGTATCGATCAGCTCTTCGATCCGGGCCGACGCGCGGGCTCGGTCCAGCCCGTACATCTCGACCACGAACCTGAGGAACTCGCGGCCGGTCAGCTTGTCGTAAAGATACGGCTGATCGGGCACGTAGCCGAGCAACTGGCGAGCTTCCCGCGAGGCGGCGTCGTGGCCTCCCACGCGGACCCTGCCGGCAGTCGGGGCCAGCAAACCGCAGATCATCTTGATCGTCGTGGTCTTGCCCGCGCCATTGGGGCCGAGAAAGGCGAAAAGCTCGCCTGCGTGCACCCTCAGGTCGAGGCGATCGACGGCGCGTTTGTTGCCGAAGACCTTGGTGACACCCTCCAGCTCGATCATGGGGCCGCTCCTTCGGTGGGTGTCGACGGGGTCGCGTCCGGAAGGCGTTCCAGGACCAGCCTGACGAACGGAAACGGGACCTCCTGACGGAGAATCACCCCGTCCGACCGGACCCAGGTCTTCGCGGTGACCGGCCCGGAGTGGTGGACGACTTCAAACGCGCTGACCGGCTCGCCGTTCCAGTGAATCAGGTCTCGCCGCTGGACCTCGACACGAACAACTTCGACCTGTCCCGTGAACGGATTGACCACCCGCGTATCCCACCGCTGGCCCAGGTGCAAGCCCGGCAGCCGATCGAGCGGACCGAGCGCATCGTGGACGACGCTACGGGGCTCATACGGGAAGCTCAACTTCTGGTTCAAGACCGGCAGTGGCCCCTGCGATACCACCTCCATGACGCTGCCGTGGAGCCGACCCTGGACAGTGAACAGCGTCTCGGACGAATCGACGGCGGTCACCTTCATGTCGAACGAGCGGAGGTTGCCCGAGGGATGCACACGGTAGACGCTGACAAGCTCGAGGCGAACGCTCTCCTTGGTCGCGAACGCGGTTTCTTTGAGCAGAGCTCCAGCATCGAAATTCACCCGGCTGGTGAGCTCGAACCAGCCATCCGGCAGGCGCTTCGATGCCGTGACCGCCGAGCCGATTGATCGCCGCACGTCCGCAGCCCTGGGATCATCGATGATCTGGATGCTCCACGTAACCGGCCTGGCAGACTCACCGGCCGCGGCGATGGCGCGCAGGTCTGGGGGATACCCGAGCGTCAGTTCGGGTAGGACCTCCCATGTGAGCAGACAGAAGGCGGCGATGCACCAGTAGACCAGGATCGCCAGCGAGACGAATCGCGAGGGCATGGCGGAAATCCCCTCTGACGGAAAACCCACATCAACTATGCTAGGCGCGTTCGGCTCTTCTCGACAATGGTACGACCCCCCTGTTTTCGCCGTGACCGCGCACTTCGACAGGTGGCCCCAGACCCTGGCAAGCCATGCGCAACACCATCGTTGCCTTCTGAACCTGTCAAGGATCACTCGACTCATGGGCCGACTGCCGATTCCCGCTGGCTTGAAGCCCTACCTGGTGCCGATCTGGAACGAGGCCCACCGGATCGGCTGGCTGGTGCGCGACTATTCCGCAGAGCGCGGTCCCAACAGCTTGGGAACAGTCACGGTATAACTTCCCGGTCTTCTTGCGGTATGATAACAGACACCTTGCTTTGGGATCAGCATCAAGGAGGGCCTCATGAACGCGTACACACCGGGCATCGAACGGATGATGAAGCGGCTGTTCGACTCGCTGAGAGAGAACGATCGACGGCGTTATGCCGCCATTGAAGCGACGAAGTTGGGGCATGGTGGCGTCGAGTACATCGCGCGCGTCTTGGGGTGCGATCCCAAGACCATTCGACAGGGACAGACGGAACTGGAAGAGGGGGACGACCTGGACACCGGACGTGTCCGAAAAAAAGGGGTGGCCGCAAACGGTTGATCGACATCTGCCCGACCCTCGAGGAGAACTTCCTGAAGGTGCTTCACGACCACACCGCCGGCGATCCGATGCGAGCCGACGTCAAGTGGACGAACCTGTCGCGGCGGGAGATCGCCAAGCGACTCACCGCGATGGGGACGCCGGTCAGTCGGAACGTCGTGTCCTCGTTGCTCCGCAAGCACGGATACCGCAGGCGGAAAGCTCAGAAGAAGAAGACGATGGGCCCCCGCAATCCACTGCCGTGAAGATCATTGGAGGCATGTCGGCACTTAGATAATGGGTTGTCTGGGCGATCTGGGGTGGCTCGATCCTTATCCATGTCCCCCAGT
>JBEKTN010000505.1:0-4764 GCA_049516015.1 Isosphaeraceae bacterium
TCAGCGTGTTTGGACGGCGGTTCTTGAAGCGAGGCGATTTCGCTTCGATGGCAGATTTCGAGGCGCGACTGCTCAGGTATGTCGAAGACTATAACCGGCGCCATGCCCATCCGTACCATTGGGCTTACACCGGGACACCGCTGGTGCGGGGGACTCCGTTCAGTCAAACCCGCCGTCAACAACGGCAAGGGCGCGCATGGTTTGGTCCACGGCCCCAACAGTTTGAACGCTACCTATATCCGCCCAGGCCGTATAAGCGACACACCAAGAAAACTGGCTAAGGACTTACGAAACGGACATCTAGCGCGGGCCCGATTGCTGGGATTGATTCTCTTCAGCCCGAGGATGTGGAAGTATTTTGCTGGCGATATGCGCGGCTGGTGAGTACGCCTGGGAGCCAACTGCATTCGTCTCTTGCATCGCCAGAACCCTCACACCCAGCCCGATCACGAGCAAGAGCGCCGGTACGAAGAGGTTACCGTAAGCCTGCGCGTAAAGCGGCATGACGATGGCCAGGCCGGGGATGAGAAAGATCGAGGCGCTCCAGGCGATCTCGAGTGTTCGCCAGGGGCCGCGCGCAGGCTCGTTGAGCACTAGGTTCAGGGCAACGGTCAGCGGGTAGATCAGCCAGACGAACGCGTAGTTGAACGAGAGGGGAGAGAACATCACGATCAACAGAGTGATCAGGGCAAACTCGAGTGCGTCGGTTTGGGCGGTGCGCAGCCGTCGCGCTGGCAGGACCGCGACGACGAAGAAAGAGAGGGCCAGCATCGCGGCCAGGGTGATGGCGGTCACGGTGCGGAAGTCGAGCGCGGCGACGTTGACCCGCCAGGCCTGCTGCATCGTGGCCTCTACGCCCTCGTACTGGTCGGTCCACCGCGGGGTCTCGGTCGGGGCGGTGAGCATCGCGGCCAGGTCGATCGAGCCATCGGCCAGCATGCCCCGGACCGGTTGCCCCGGCCGCCGCTCGGCGAGGTGCTGCGAGAGAACTTTCTCGCCATCGGCCGGCACGTCACGCAAAAGCCGGTGCGCCAGCGCCATGATCGACTGGTTCTTGTAAGAAAACGACCGGTACGGCCGCTGGGCGATTCCCTGGGCGTTGTAGGTGAAGACCATGCCCCGTGACCAGACTGCCAGGTCGGCCATGGCCTGGGCGGGCGAGCGGAAAGGCAGCGGCACGACCAGCAGCCAGACCATGAGCGCCGCGACCGTGGCGATCGAGGCCCGCCACATCCGGCGGTAGACGAAGTAGCCCAGTGCCAGGATCGGAAACGCCTTGATCGCCGCTGCGGTCGCCACGAGCACCCCGGCAGGGACCTCGCGCCCCAGCCGCAGGCAGGCAAAAGCTGCTAGCAGCAGCGTAAGTAGCGTAAGGTTCGGCTGGCCAAGCAGATACGTGTTGTGAATCAGGGCGATGATGCAGAGTGACGGCGCGGCGGCGAGCAGCGGATGCTGCCGCATCACCTTGCCCTTGCCACCGGTCGCCAGCCAGACCGACAGCGCGATCGCCCCGATCCAGGCCGCCGAGTGCGCCAGCACCAGCACGAGCGTCGTCGCGTGCTTGCCCAGAATGCTCAAGAACCCGAGGATCGCCGCGGCCGAGGGCGGGTACATGAACGGGAAGAGCCAGCCCCTGGCGGGGTCCGGGTAGATGTTCATCCCCTGGCGGATCACCACCCCCACCTGGTACCACAGGCTATAGTCCTTGTTGGGCTTGTCCAGAAGATCAATGGTCAGCGGAATCGCCGAGAAGACGACCATCAGGATTAGGAAGAGCGTGACGAGCCTACGCCAGAGCCGGGGCGAGCCGGACAAGGGGACCTCTACTCTCGCGCGTTCGCCTCTTGAGGCAAGTTCCCCGTCCGCCCCGCGGTCGCGGCGGATCAACCCTGGTCTCGCAGCCGGATCGCTATTCTTGCCGGCATCCAGCGCCGGCCCCTTGGGCTCTTCGTTTCCTGGCATGTGCGGCAAATCCTTCCCTGGCCCGTCCTGTATCGTGAATCGCGCGAATCCTAACCAAGCATGCCATTTTCGAGAACGGCAAGTCCGACGATTCCGGCCGCGGAGCCGCCCACAATCCAGATGGGCGAGATGTCGTCGGCACTCACTCCGGGTAGAATGCAGACGCAGCAGAGGGGGACCGAGCATCCACCGGCCTAACGTGCGACGAGATGACCGCAAAAGGACGATGGTGGCAAGCAGCTCATCTGAGACCGCGGGCAGGATGGCTCTGAATCTCCGGCTCTCCGAATCTTGAGGCCAAGGCAATCGGTCACTCAGGAGAATCTCCATGAAAGTCGCCTCCATTCACCTACAGGATTTCAAAAGGTTCGAGAATCTGGAAATCAAGCTGCGGAACTCCCTGACCGGTGACATTGCCGACCGGTTCCTGTTGCTTGGCGATAATGGCACAGGGAAGACCACGGTCCTGCAGGCTATCGCCCTCTGCCTTTCGCTCGCATCCTGGCGCACAAGAAGTGTGAGAGACTTTCACTGGCTAGGGTGGGTCTCCAGCCGTTACGAGCGGTGGGGCCGACCGGTCGTGGAACTGGAAGTTCACTTTTCCCAAGAAGAGATCGATGCGACCCGGGAGGCGGCGAGTCGCTGGTTCCGTTCACGCTCCACCGGGGAAGGAAGCCCAAGCTACGTTGAGCCGGGTGACTCCAAGGTGGTCTCTCTCAGGCTGGACGGCGAATACTACTCGGCTGGTTCCCAGGCGGAACTCTACCAGTTCCGGGGGCGCTGGTACGCGGCGCAGCTCCTCGAGACCGATCCGGCTGCCCGCAATTTGTTCGAGCACCTGCCGGGAGTCTTCTGGTTCGACCAGTTCCGAAATCTCGCAACTCCTCCCAGCATGAGCGAAGGGAACGGAGAGCCGGAAGGCCCGGGACGGTTAACCTATCAGATCGGGGTCGCCCGACTCCGCGAGCATCTCAACCGATGGCAACTGAACCGCCTGACCAGGGGGCCTGCCAGGGTCGACTTCCTGGACCAGTTGCAGAAGAGCTACAAGCGCGTGTTTCCTGGTCGATCCTTCAGCATGCCCGAGCCCATGTACCGTGGGGGAGTTCCCTCACCCGAGGATTATTACTTCATCATCGACGATGGCCATCGATCGTACGACATCGAGGAAATGTCGGCAGGGGAACAGGCGGTTTTGCCCCTCCTTTATGAATTCGTTCGACAGCAAATTCGCAATTCGGTCGTCCTCATCGACGAAATCGACCTTAATCTTCATCCCCCGTTAGCTCAAGCTCTGCTCTCGGCGTTGCCGGTTTTGGCGCCTCGCTCCCAGTTCCTCTTGACGACTCACTCGGACGCCATCAGTGGCGTGGTCAGCAAGGAGCAGATCTACAGGCTGCCGGGAGGCCGGCTATGCCTGTAAACCTGCTTCTCTGCGAAGGAGGAGAGAACAGCCCGGATGTGCGAGTGCTCACGAAGCTGCTTGCCGGACGATGCCAGGTCCTCCCCATGGGTGGAAAGTATGGCATGGGCAGCCGGATCATCGCCCGCCGCGAAGCTCTGGGCCGAAATACCGTCTTCGGACTCCTCGACGGAGATTTCGTCGAAGACTGGCCACAGCTCATGGACCGCCCCAGAGCTTGGAGAAGTTCAGACGGACAAATCGATTTCGGCTGGCGCTGGGAGAGGAAGGAGATCGAGAACTATCTTCTGGACCCAGCAGTCGCAGTCCCGGCTCTGGGCTTGCTGAACGACACTGCGATGCCAGCCGGCAACGTCTATCAGGCATCGCTCGAGGAAGCGCGGGATCAGCTCGATCGATACCAAGCTGCGCGCACGGCGCTGGCCACAAGTCGAGTCAGATTTGTCGATCTCCCCTCGAGCTTCGGCCGGAAACGCGGAAGTCAGAGGTACTTGTTCCCGGATTCTCTCGATGAGCAAAGCTGCCGAGAGGGTCTACGGGCGACTGTAACCGCCCATGCAGAATCGCAGTCCATCAAGTGCGACGCCGTCGAGCAGAAGTTCGCCGCTCTCCTTCCTGAATTCCTCGAAGGAGGCGCGCGTCATGCTTCATTTCTCTGCGCGTTTTCTGGAAAGGATCTCCTGCTGACGGTTGACGCGAAGCTCCAGGAGTTTGGTTTCCCCAGCGCCCGGCTTTTTCTTGAGAAGGTTCTAATCGGTATGGAACGGGCGACGGATGACATCGGTGATTGGATTCCAGAGTGGCGTGAGCTGCAAAGGCTGGCGGATGCTGTATAGATTTCCCCTGGTTGATGAACGTCGTGCTCCTTTGGCTCAAGCGAGTCGTCCTTCTCTGCCGATCCTGACGAGGACTGGTACTCTGTGAGGTCATGCCGAGGCGGATGCGCACGATGGCTCTGCAATTCAGACGTAAGCCGGCGGGGCGGCACCAGTGCCTAGGACGCCGCTAGGCGCGCCGCGGGCTGAACTTCTGCGGTTCCCTGCGTTTTCTCGCTTCGCCCCTCTCGTGGCATCCTGCGTCATATGGAAAGTTTCATATACTGAGCAAACCCAGACTTTTGCCCTTCAGTTTTGCGACTTTTTTTCAATAGTGTTGTGACCAATACAGCGACTTGCTATTTAAGTTACATTATATGATTCTGTTATATTTTCCATGAAAACCCCAGAAAACCCAGGGAAAAGTGGTGCGTAAGCCCTGCTGCTAGGTCCTCCCCTCTCAACCCACCCCCTTTTCACTCGGGATGACTTTTTTGGGTTTTTTCCCGCCACACCTCAAACATTCCTCGCTATCTGTAGGTATATAGTATTAGTGATCTACAG
>JBEKTN010000506.1:0-5314 GCA_049516015.1 Isosphaeraceae bacterium
GTTTCGGTCCTCTCAATGATCCGCGGCGGAAACAAAAAAAGCCTCGACCGTGCTCTGATGCACGGTCGAGGCTTCACGGCCCAATCGACCCGCCGAACGTGAACGGGTCGGATTCAATAATGATTAGATCGAAGCCTTGTGGTGTCGTCAAGGCCCCATCAGAAAAATTTTTTGATCCGAGGGACTTGCCTTTCCCGTCGCCATATCAAAAAATGATCGGCGACCGTTCTGAGAGCCGACGAAGGGGGTTCGATGAATATGACCCGCACTCCGCTCGCCCGCCACGCCACCGCTGTCGCGGTCGTCCTGCTGACCTTCTTCGCCCAGGAGCCGATCGAGCGACTTGTCGGGTCGGGGCCACCACCGCTGATCTTCTTCGTCCCTGCGGTGACGATCAGTGCCTGGCAGGGAGGGGGAGGGCCGGGGCTCCTGGCCACCGCGCTGGTTTGGGCCCTCTGCGCTTACAACTACTTCCCGCCGATCGGGTCTTTGGCGATCTCCAACCCGAACGACGTCGCCCGCATGGTGGCGTTCGTTTTCCAGGGTATCCTGACCAGCGTTCTGATGGAGCGGCTCCACCGGGCCCGCCGGCAAGCCGAGGAGAGCCGCCGCGAGGCCGAGGGGTTTAGGGAGGCGTCGCGCCGCGCCGAGGATTGGCTCCGGGCGATCATCGATAACACTGATGCACTCATTTACATGAAAAATATCAATCTAACATATAATATAATGAACAGAAAACTGCGGGAGATCGTCGGCGTTGCCGAGGGAAAGGTGGCCGGCCTGACCGACCACGACGTGTTTCCGAAGGGAGTTGCCGAGGGAATCCAGGCCAACGAAAGAGGCGTCCTCGAGAAAGGCAAGGCCATGGAGTGCGAGGAGGTTATCCCCTGGGGCGACAGGCACCATACCTACGTGTCGCTGAAGTTCCCCCTGCTCGACTCGGCCGGGGTGCCTTATGCGGTCGGTGGAGTCTCCACCGACTCTGAAGGAGGCCCAGCAGCGGGTGGTCCAAGCGGAGCGGCTCGCAGCCATCGGCCAGATGGCCGCCGGCCTGGCCCACGAGGGACGCAACGCGCTTCAGCGCAGCCAGAGTTGCCTGGAGTTGCTCACCCGCCAGCTCGGGGACCGGCCCGAGTCGCTCGACCTGGTGGCCTGTATCCAGCAGGCCCAGGATGACCTGCATCGCCTTTACGAGGAGGTGCGCGGCTATGCCGCGCCGATCGTCCTGGACCGCCGATCCTGCCGGATCAGCGACCTCCTGCGCGAGGCGTGGGAACGCCTCGCGCCGAGCCGGACTGGGCGGGACGCCCTGCTCCGAGACCGGGGCGACCCGGACTTGGCTTGCTCCGGCGACGCGTTCCGGCTCATCCAGGTCTTTCGCAACATCCTGGACAACGCGCTCTCTGCCGCTCATGATCCTGTAGTGATCGACGTTGAATGGGCCGAGGCCAACGGGGCCGTGCAGCCCTCCGTCGGCATCGTCATTCGGGACAACGGGCCAGGCCTCACGCCCGAGCAGAGGTGCAACCTGTTCGAGCCGTTCTACACCACCAAGACCCATGGGACTGGACTCGGCATGGCCATTGCCAAGCGCATCATTGATGCCCACGAGGGCGTGATCGCCGCAGGCACCGATGACGGCCGCGGGGCCACGATCTTAATCACTCTACCGCGAGGGAAGAAATGACAGCCGCTCTCAGGATCGCCGTCGCCGACGACGAGCCCCGCATGCGGGATTACTACTGCAGTACCTTGCAACTGATGGGGCACCGGGTCGTGGTCGTGGCCCGGGACGGCTGCGAGATGGTCGAGGGATGCCGCAACACCCGCCCCGACCTGATCATCACCGATATCAAGATGCCCGACATGGACGGTATCGACGCCGTTCGGGAGATCTCCCGGGGCGAGCCGATCCCGATCATCCTGGTGTCCGCATACCACGACGCGGAACTGCTCGATCGCGCCGGGCGTGAGCACATCCTGGCCTATCTCGTCAAGCCAATCAAGCAGGCCGATCTCGAGGCCGCGATCACCGTCGCCATGCAACGGTTCGAAGAGTTCCGGGCGCTGCGCAATGAGGCGGGAGAGCTGCGTGGGGCCCTCGAAGATCGCAAGCTCATCGAGCGGGCGAAGGGTATCCTGATGAAGAAGACCGGCCTGGACGAGCCCGAAGCCTTCCGCCGCTTGCAGAAGCTATCCCGCGACCAAAATCAGAAGATGGTCGAGGTTGCCCGGATGATTCTGCGGGCCGACGAGGCATTCCGGCCGGTCTAAGTACAACTCCCCGAAAGAAGGGGTTATTGATGTCAGTTCTTTTTTCCCTAGCGCTTGCCAGTTGGTGCGCGATGGGGGGTAGGATGTGCAAGATAGGGGGAGTGGTTTCCGGCGAGATTCCGGACCGGGGTGGCGACTATCCCTGCCCGATCGGTAAAAAAGCACGCAGGATGGACCCCATAGTAGCAGTATGGAGACACACCATGCGTGCCACCGACGGCCTTCAGACTACCATCACCCTCGGCTCCGTCAACCACGACGGTCAGGTATTCTCCCTGGGACTGTCGCTGGAGATGTCCTTGCCCATAGTGGAACACGATGAGCACCTCCCCGACCAGATCGAGGCGTACGTTCATCAGGCCGGTCTCGAAGTCAGCGCCGGCTCTTCCAAGTCCTGATCGAGAAGGCCGATCAAGAAGTGGTTCTACAGCACCGGCACGGCAAAGGTGGCGCTGGCGTCCAGCGGCGGGGGACACGTCCCCACACCTTCAAGACGATCTTCGGCGAGGTCACCGTTCAGCGGTCGCGGATCAGCCACAACCACGACGGCACGATCGAGATACCGTCGGCGACCGTGTGGAATACATCCCACCAACTCGCCGTCACCGAGAATCTCCGGGACGCGGTGTGTGATCAGATGAGCGATCAATCCGCGGCGAAGAGCCGCGCCGACGTCTGCCAGTTCGCTGGAGACGGGAGTTTGTTGGGGCGGAGCACGGTGATCGAGATCGTGCGGTTGCTGCTCAGGCTGACAATGGCGCGCTCGACCATGGAGTCGTCGCCGGAGAACTTGCGGCAAATCGCGGGGCGCGAAGCACGGCAGAGAAACGACCGCACGGCGCGGGGCGAGAGCCTCCATCCCGGAGGCCGCGGATCGCTGTCGGCCACGGCCAGGGCAAGGAGCTCGCCTGCGTGGAGCGTCTCCGCCGAGGGCCGCAGCACCGTCGCCGCGTCGGCCGCTGGTGGAGTTTCCACCTCGGAGGAGTTCGCCGCTGGGTCACCTGTCGCGCTGCGTTGCTTCTTCGCCATGCCGTCCAACTCTCCCCCAGTTGCCACATGCGTTCCACAGTTTCCCAGGGGCCGGGCCCAACGGCAATCCCGGGGCATGGCTCGCTGGCCAGAACGGTCGAATTGCCAATGTCGTGTTCCCTCTGGCATGCCGGACCCAGTAAAATCGGAATCTCGAGCCGACGGAGATGGAACAGTCACTGCGCCCGGAAACCGCACCATGGCCGATTCAACCTCGCTCAAGACGCCCCTCTTCGACTGGCACCAGTCCCACGGCGGGCGGATCGTCGAGTTCGGCGGCTGGCTCATGCCCGTGCAGTACTCGACCATCGCCGACGAGCACCAGGCCGTACGGCAGCGGGTGGGGGTTTTCGACATCAGCCACATGGGCCGCCTCACCTTTGACGGCCCGGGAGTGCTGGCCTGGCTGGAGCGGATCACCACCAACCATGTCGCGAAGCTGAATCTCGACCAGATCCAGTACAGCCTGATGGCCAACGATCAGGGCGGGCTGATCGACGACATCCTGGTCTATCGCCACCAGTACGGCTACTACCTGGTCTGTAACGCTTCCAACCGGCCCGCTGTGCTGGCCCAGCTCCAACAGCAGAGGCGAGGAGCCGTCGGCAACTTTCACGACCGCACCCGGGAGACGGCCATGATCGCCGTGCAAGGGCCCGAGGCGCTGGCGACGGTTCAGCCACTTTTCGATCAGCCCCTCGAGCCGGTCAAGTATTACCGTCTCACGATGGGGCGTGTGCTCGGCGACGTCAACGCCGTCGTCAGCCGCACCGGCTATACGGGCGAGGATGGTTACGAACTGATCGTCGCGGCCAACCAGGCCGAGCGCGTCTGGAACGCCATCCTCGACTCGGGCCAGAGCCACGGCATCCTGCCGTGTGGGCTGGGAGCACGCGACACCCTGCGATTCGAGGCGGCCATGCCCTTGTACGGCTACGAGCTGTCAGAGGCGATCAACCCCTATGCCGCCCTGGTGGGCTGGGCCGTCAAGCTCGACAAGGGCGATTTCATCGGTCGGCAATCGCTGCGCGGCTGGAAGCGGAACCCGGGGCAGACGCGGGTGGGACTTCGGCTCGAAGGAAAACGAATCGCCCGCCAGGGAACGACCGTGCTCGACGCTCTTCGCGCGGTCGGCACGGTCACCTCCGGTACCTTCTCGCCGACCTTGCAAAGGAGCCTGGCAATGGCTCTCGTCGAACCGCCGCTCGCTCGGGTCGGCACACCTCTGACGCTCGATGTCCGCGGCCACCGCGAGCCCGCGGGGGTCGTGGAGCTGCCGTTTTACCGTCGCTCTCCGCAGACTGAGAAGTAGCTCACGGCACCCTTCTCTGGAGAATATTTTCACCATCCGAAAGAAAAAGGACTTCCCCACATGGATCCTGCGCAGCTCCGGTACTCTGACACTCACGAATGGGTGCATCTTGACGGTTCAACCGCGACGGTTGGTATCTCGCGGTTTGCCGTCGATCAGCTCACCGACCTGATCATGATCGAGCTGCCCGCGGTGGGAACCCGCCTGGTCCCGGGCAAGAGCTTCGGAGAGATCGAAAGCGTGAAGGCCGTGAGCGACCTCTATGCGCCGATCGGCGGCGAAGTGACGGAGGTCAACACCGCGGTCGTGGAGAACGTTCAGCTTCTGGCTGATGATCCTTACGACCAAGGCTGGCTGATCAAGCTGAAAATCGCTGACGCAGCGGAGACCGCCGAGCTGATGGACTTCGCGGCCTATGAGAAAAAGCTGGCCGAAGAAGCCCATTAAGTGCTCCGTTGCAAAATGGAATTGCAGGGTGGGCCGGTGAAAAGTTGGTGTTGACCGTACTGGAGGGACGGTATCGAAACGCGTGTTTTTGTTGTGCGCGATTCAACGACGGCGCGAGCGACCCATCCTCTTCCCCCCCTTGCGAAGGGGGGGGGTCAGGGGGGGTGATGCGGGAGCCTTGGACATCGAAAACGATTCTTCTCGCCTCGCGAGAGGGATGCGAAAGGACTGAGAAGGAGGGAGCATGGGAAG
>JBEKTN010000507.1:0-4407 GCA_049516015.1 Isosphaeraceae bacterium
GGGGCCGCAACCAAGATGGAGACGCAGTCGATCGCGCGCGGTCCCGTCGCCGCGCTGGTGGCCATCAAGCAGGCCGGGACCAATGGCGGCGGCTTCTTCGGTCCGAACTCGGCCCACCCCTTCGAGAACCCCTCCGCCTGGACCAACTTGCTATCGGTCGCCGCGATCGTCGTGCTGCCGATGGCCTCGATCGTGATGGCCGGCCTGATGCTCAAGGAGAAGAAACACGCGGCCGCCATCTACGGGGTCATGCTCAGCATGATGGTCATCGGAGCCACGGTGGCGATCTGGGCCGAGAGCAAGCCATCCGCCGCGACGGAAAACTTGCCCGCGGTCGTGCAGGACGCCAACATGGAGGGTAAGGAGGCGAGGCTTGGCCCGGTGGCGGCGGCGACCTGGGCCGCAATCACCACGGGAACCTCGAACGGCTCGGTCAACAGCATGCACGACAGCCTGAACCCGATTGCCGGCATGGTACCGATGTCGATGATGATGCTCAACGTGGTCTTCAGCGGCATCGGCGCCGGTTTCCAGAACATGCTGATGTTCATCATCGTCGCGGTCTTTCTCGCCGGCTTGATGGTCGGCCGGACCCCGGAATACCTGGGCAAGAAGGTCGAGGCCCGCGAGGTCAAGCTCGCCATGATCGTGATGCTGATCCATCCCTTGATCATCCTGGGAGGGACGGGCCTGTTCGCGGCCACCGCCTGGGGCGAGAAGACAACGGCCAACCCTGGCCCGCACGGTTTCTCCGAAATCCTTTACGAGTTCACCTCGTCGGCCGCGAACAATGGGTCAGGCTTTGAAGGCCTGGGGGACAACACGCCCCCCTGGAATGTCGCCTGCGGCATTGTCTTGCTCCTGGGCCGGTTCCCGGCCTTGGTGTTGCCGATTGTCCTGGCGGGCTTTCTGGCGGCGAAGAAGCGCGTGCCATACTCCTCCGGAACCCTGCGCACCGACAACCTGACGTTCGCCTTCATGCTCCTGGGAACCGTGCTCCTGGTCGGCGCCCTCTCGTTCATGCCGGCCGTCGTGCTCGGACCCGTGGCCGATCACTTGACCAAGACCACACCGTGACGGTGGGCCGTCCCCGGCGCCTGCATCGTCGCTTCCCGGACTATCAGGAACCATCTTGAATCGGAAGAAAGCCTATGAGTGTCGAAACCCCGACTCAAACCAGTACTTCCCAGCGATCCGCCGCTGAAGTGCAGGCCTTCAAGTTGCAGCGGCGCCAGGCGCGACGGCTGAGCATCTCGCCTCGGGTTCAGGTCTTGACCCCGACATCAGTCCAGAAGCCGCGGAGTACCAGGTTCGTCGCGTTGCCAACGAACGCCAGATCCCTGAAGATCAAGTGGGCGGATTGATCGCGAAGATGGTCGATCATTCCGGGGCGATCATCGGCGCGCCCCCGCGCGTCAATGTCTTGAAACTCAACCTGGCCCTCGACGGGGTACAGACCTCGGGATAAACCCGGAGCACAGGTCATAGCCATCGCCGAACCCTCCCGCCCGACTCCCGAGCAATTCCTGAACCTGATCCGCCGCCAGGCCCGGGGACGGCTGAAGGTCTATCTCGGCTCGGCGGCGGGGGTTGGCAAGACGTACGCGATGCTCCGCGAAGGGCAGCGGCTCAAGAAGCAAGGCGTCGATGTGGTCATCGGGATCGTGGAAACTGATGGCCGCGCCGAAACCCAAGAGCAAATCGGCGACCTCGAGATCGTCCCTCCCCGGATCATCGAATATCGCGGCGTGAAGCTCCGCGAGATGGACCTGAACGCGATCCTGGCTCGCCGCACCACAGTCTGCCTGGTCGACGAGCTGGCGCACACCAACGTTCCCGGAAGCAAGCATTCCAAGCGTTACCAGGATGCGGAGGAACTGCTGCTCGACGGAATCCACGTGATCACGACGGTCAACATCCAGCACTTCGAGAGCCTGTACGACGAGATCGAGCGGACCACCGGCGTCAAGGTCAAGGAGCGCTTCCCCCAGGGCCGTTTCTTTCTCAGATTGGTCTTGACAGGATTTCCAGTGTCTCATGGGGGTGGCAGACGTAGTGACGCGTGGCGGCCGCGGCGCTCCTGTAGCCCGCTGGTTGAAGACGAAGATGACGATGTTCCTCACGATGGCCATCACCTGCGTCGCCGACCCTCTCCTGATCCGGCTGGCGTCCTCGCGGAGCGTTCTGACTAGGTCAGAACGGAACTGCCCTGCGTTCGTGGCCGAGCTGCTGCAGGACCTCGCCGAGGAAGCGTTCCACCCGATCGCCGATCCCTGGCTCCTCGTTCTCGCGGTTGCCGGCCACATTCAACGTCCCGATCTTGTTTTCCGCGATCCAGGTTGCGACCTGACACGGCTCGAACGACGCGCCCGGATAGACCGGCATGCAAGGCTTGGCGAACCGGTGACACGCCCCGATTGTCTCCTGGGCGCCCAAGGTCGTCGTCACGCCGAACCAGAGGGTCGCGTCGGCAGCCAGGACGTTTGTCTCGGTTTGATCGCGGGCGCTGTCCGCCGGCAACTCCGTCGCGCCGTACAGGTCGGCGAACTCCGGGTGGCGACCGTCTTCGGTCAAGAAGCCTCTGGGCATCCAACCGCCGGATGAGACGCCGAACGCCTTGGCGGCGCGCCACCCGGCTTGATCCGCGCCTGTCTGGCCGCCGCTGAGGATCTTTTCGAGCATGATGGAAGACTCGGTGATGCTGGGGATGGCGTCAGGACGTTCCTCACCATGGCAGGCCGCCGGCAGGTGGAGCGGAACACCCTGCCGAGAAGTCCAGGCTCAGTGCGCCATTCCACCGCTGCCCGCGGGTGGCTCGCGGTGACCGTAAAAGCTGTAAAGCACCGGCATCAGATAGCGTGTCAGGAAGAGCGTGGCCGACATACCGCCGACCACGACGATGGCCAGCGGCTGCGCCGTTTGGCCGCCGATCTTGGTGGAGACGGCCGCGGGCAAGAGACCCAGCATGGCCGTCAGCGCGGTCATCATCACCGGCCGTACCCGTTTGCCGGCACCCTCCATGATCGCTTCCTGGAGCGGCAGGCCTTGGGCGCGAAGGGCGTTGAAATACGAGATCAGCAGCAGGCCGTCCATGATGGCAATCCCGAAGAGTGAAACGAAACCGACGGCCGCCGAGATACTGAAGTTGGTCCCGGTTAGGTACAACGACCAGATGCCGCCGACCGCAACGTCGAAGACATTGCTGAAGATCACGATCGTGTCCAGGATCGAGCGGAAGGCTGAGTACAGGAGCATGAAGATCAGGGTGAGCGACAAGGGGATGATCCACATGAGCCGGCCGTTGGCTTCCTCCATCTGCTCGAACTCACCACTCCAGACCGCCCGGTAAGGGATACGAAAGAGGTCCTTGGTCTTCACCTTGGCCTCGTCGACGGTGCTGCCTAGATCGCGGCCGCGAACGCTGAACTTGAGGGCGATCAGGCGCTTGCCTTGCTCGCGGTAAATGGTCGAGTAGCCGGGGCGATAGAACTGGCCGCTGGGGTCCGGCGCGTAGTCCGCCCCCACCGGGCTGATCAGCTCTCCCAGCCGGATGCGCGGAGTGCTGCTGATCGGGTTGGACGTGTCGGCCAGGCTGCCGGATACCGCGGGGGGAGGCAGGGCATGCCCGCTGGCGTTGGGCGTGAAGCCCGAGCCCTGTGCCAGGACGACCTGGTTGTTGATGATGTCCACCGGGATGTCCAGGATCGAGGTCTCGCTGCTCCGCCGCCACTTGGGCCAGCGAACGGAGATGTCGAACAGCTTCTCGCCCTCGACCATGCTGGACATGGCCTTGGCACCCACGGCGCTACTGACGACGTTGTTGACGTCGGCGGTCGAGAGGCCCCACTTCTGGCACTTCTCCGGATCGACGCGAAACTCCAGGTGCGACGTTCCGCGGACGTGGAAGATGCCCACGTTGGCGACTCCTGGGACGTCCTGCAAGATGTTCTTGGCCTTCTCGGCCAGCAGTTCCAACTGGTCCAGGTCCGGGCCGAAGATCTTGAGTGAATTGTCCCCCTTCACCCCCGAGAGAGCCTCCAGCACGTTGTCGCGGATATTCTGCGAGAAGTTCCACATGATGCCCGGAATAAGGCGCTCCAGGTCGGTGTTCATCGCGTTTATGATTTCTCGTTTCGTCCGCGCACGAGTCGCCCCGTAGACCCACCGTTGCCAGCCAGTCTGGGGCATCAGCTTGGGCCAATCTTTCTGACCCCGCAGCGGCACGAAGTACTCGCCACTGTAATAGCCCTCGGTGTCCGTGCCGTCGTCGGGCCGGCCGCTCTGCGTCACGATCGTCTCGACCTCGGGATACTTGGCGATGATGGCCCGCGCCTGCCTGGCGATCGCCACCTGGTGGTCCAGATTCATGTTGAGCGGACCGATGCCGCGGAGCCACAGGTTCCCTTC
>JBEKTN010000508.1:0-4388 GCA_049516015.1 Isosphaeraceae bacterium
ACGGTCCATTTGAAGCCGTACTGGGGAAAACCCGCCGTACGGAATTTTAGAGGGGGAAGGGGAAACCCGAAGCTCGCTTGAGCTCGCCGGGCGCCCCTTCCCTACTCGGCTCTTACGTGCTGTCTTCGAAACCAAAAACAAAGTCTGACCCCAGATGATGCAGAATCCGTTCAAGGTCGAAGGCCGTTCGGTGTACCATGTCGCCGCCTAAAGCGTCCCCGTTCAGCCCCCGATGGCGAATCATGGCCCCACGAGCATGCCATCGGACAGGGGGCGACCGCTCGGGTGCGGCTTTCTCGCGCCAGTTCCAGGGCTTGTGGCCACGCGTGGAGTTGCAGCCAGACGGGTCGCACCCAAATCGGCTCGCCCCGACTCGACCGCCGCCGAGGCCCGTCGCCGCTCCCGGCGACGGGCCCTCTCGCGCTCACCCACCGGTGTCAGGCTTTTCTCGACTCGATCAAAGCTCGTCGCGCGCGGCCGGGGTCCCTCCTGACGTTCGTCGTGACCGCCTCCCAACGCCGGCCTTCCTCCGGTTTGGAAGCTTGGCTCGGGCAGACGCTCGAGAAACGGTCCGCCATGCAAGCATAGACGGGATTCACGAGAAGCGTCACGATAATCTCCGGCGCGGCAACAGGGCCCACACCCAGCTTGTCGCGCCGGCGAACGAGCGTTCAGAACCACCGGCAGCTTCGTCCGATATGGGATTGGCCGCTCCGCGGCAAGAGGCGACGGCGATCGGCCACCGGGGACGAACGCTCTGCAAGTACGGGTCGGCCGTCAACGAAATGGGGGTAGCCGATGGAAACCGAAGGCCACGCTGAAGGCGTCACCGCTCGGCAAAAGGAGGTGGTTCTTCTCATTCATGGGATTCGCACATTTGCCGGCTGGCAGCCGATGGTGAAACGCGTCCTCGAAGAGATCCCGGGCACCAAGGTGATCCCGATCAAGTATGGGTACCTGGATGCATTCCGGTTCTGGTTTCCCTTCCTCACGCGGCAGGCCGCCATCGACGACATCCGTAGGGAGATCCAGATCGCCGGCGCCGCCAATCCCGATGCGCATATATCGATCATCGCACATAGCTTCGGCACCTACGCAATAGCACGTATCATGTCTGATAATCCTAATATCAAACTTCACCGCGTCATCCTCTTGGGCGCGATCATCAAGCGATCCTTCCGTTGGGATAACGTCCGGGGCCGATTGGGAACGGACGTGCTCAACGACTACGGCACGCGCGACATCTGGCCCGTTCTCGCGAAATGCCTGAGCTGGGGCTATGGCGACACCGGCAGGCATGGTTTCGGGAAGTACGGAGTGATCGATCGCGGTCACGACTATGCCCATGGCGACTTTTTCAACGAGGAGTTCGTCCGTCGCTACTGGAAGCCCTGGTTCGAGAACGGCGTGGACGTTCCGTCACGCTGGGCAGAGAAGGCACCGCCGCCTTCCTGGCTCCTCAGCATCCTGTCCGTGCTGCCACTCCATTGGGCCATCTGCGTCCTGCTGATCTTCGCCGTCGCTTGGTGTGCAGGCATATTACGTCTGCCTGCCATGAGCACGCTCACGGCCTCAGCGGAATTCGAACCGGCGATCCCGGTCCTCCACGCTGACAAGCCCTTGCTCTTCGACGGCCGGACGGTGTTCGCGGACCAGGCGAATTTCGATGTCGTCCTCGCGCACAGCCAACGCGGCAACTCCCCGGTGCGTATCCGCCGCATCCAGCCGATCTGCAACCCCCTGGAGCCGTCGGGGCAGCAAGTCCGGGACCTCGCATACGAGATCGACATTGCACGGCTGCCGGGTTTCGGTATCGTGAAAGTTAGGCGCTATATCATCGACCTGTGGCGTGACCGGATCGCGGCGTCGTGGGTCCGGTTTCGCGATCCCGGCGACGTGATCGAGTTGTCCCCGACCAATCTCCTCGACTCCCGCGTCCAATCGGAAGGCGTGACGGTGACGACGCGCGGTGACGATGCACACTATCAATTCAAGGGGCTGATCGCCCCGAGGGAGCCGGGCCTTTATCGCGTCAGCTTCGTCGTCACGTACGACGTCGCCGGCAAAGTAGGGAGCATCGAGACAAATGCCGTTTACGTCTATAAGAAGTAAGAATGCCTCGCGTGCCTTGATCCTGGCGATACCGACCTTGCTGGTCGGCTGCGGGAAGGACGGCCCGAACGCGGAAGGGCCGCCGATTGCCGCGACCCCACGCGCGGCCCCGCCCACCGCCGAGGAGCAGTCGAATCCGGCCCAGAAGCGCGAACAGGTCCGCCGGCAGCTGGAGGGGCAATTCGTCCCGGACCCGGACATAGAAAGGCTGAGCGGACTGCTAGGTGAGAAGAAATATCAACAGGTTATCGAGCAAGCCTCGGGCCTGCTTGAGGAGGCCGACAAGAGGTTCCCTTCGCCGCGAAAGGCGCGCATGCACCGCGCGATGGTCTATCGCGAGCGCGGATCCGCCCGGGTCTCCCTGGGGCAGCCCCTGGAGGCGGTCTGCGATTTCCGGGCCGCAATGGCGCTGGGCATGCGGGGTGCGGCCTATGACCTCGGGAAACTCCTGGAGGCCGCGGCGTCGCAGGCCCCGGTTGCTACCAACGGGAGCCTGCTTCGCGAAGAGGCCATCGTTCCGTATACGATGGCCGCCGAACTGGGCGACAATCGCGCCATGACACGTCTCAAGCAACTCTATCGAGGCAAGCGAAAATCCGGGTCGGGGAACCAAGATACGCTCATGGACCTCGAGAACTACTGGGGCCTGTGCTCCTACCTGAGATGCTACGGTGAAGGCGCGCAGGATCGCATCGCCGCGTTCGTTTCCACCACGAAACAGATCTTCGGCACCGGCGAAATCACGCTGCTCCGGAGGGCCGTCGAGAAGAGAGCGACCAGTTGGCGATCCACGCGCAACGCCCCCCTGCCCGGGCGATCGTGGCTGACGTGCGCCTACGTGGACACCTTCATGGCACGGCAACTTGAATTCGTGTGGTGGGCGATCTTCGACGATTCGACGGTGGAGAGCGACAAGGCGAACGTGAGAGACGTCTTCGAATACTTCCGAGACTCCCTCCCGAAGACCCCGTTCGGCGAGGTCTACCTCGTCGTCGCCAGCCAATACTCCGGGAGCCTGCCGGATGCTATCCGTCTAGAGCGGCCCGCCATCAGCAACGCATTGATGCCATGTGACGACCTGGTCCTGCTCAACCGGGACAACATGCACTACGCCACGCTCTGGGACATCGATCCGAAGGCCGGCACGGCGCTGATCCTCGACCCATTCCCCGAGTTCTGGGATCCCGCGCAGAATAGCGCGATTTCGGCGTCGGAGATGGTCGATTACAAGCACTCGCGACAGCTCGTCAAAGTCCGGCTGCCCGATCTCTTGAATTGTCTGGTCGCGTTCTTCGCCATTCGTGATCGGACCCGAGAGTGAGCCGGCCGCCCACGTGCGGCCGACTCCCGCTTTCCGCTCAGTTGCGTGCGACGAGGTACTCGAGCAAGTCGGCCGCCTCCTGGGCGGTCAGGCCGGCTAGCTGCCCTTTGGGCATCAGCGATGTTCGCGAGGGCTGCGGATCCTCCACCGTCCCGGCCGCCAGGGTGACCTCACGGTTCTTGTGAGCGGATCCCCGCGTCGGATTCTACGCCCCGGGCGTGATGTCCCCCGGTCCGACTGGTTTTTCGCCGGGTGCCCGGACGGCAAGGTTCACCACCTCATCACCCTGGATTAGGAAGAGGGCCCGATATCTTCGGTCCTTGGAGGGCCCGAAGAGGAGATGTCGAACCTCTTCGGGGAAGCCTCGGTTCTCGTTTAGGCACTTTCCCTGTTGAGGTGAGCTATTTAGCCAGCACCAGCCACCTGGTTCCGGGTAGCCTTCGGCGCAGTACTCCCCACGCTCCTATCACCAGGACAAGGCCCGCAGTCCACATTTGAATCTGGAAGTAGCCGATCGTGACCTGAGCGCCCCAGGCAAGGGCTAGCAGGGCGAGCCAGCGGAACTGTCCCGTCGTCACGAACCAATCACCAAGCAAGAGGCAGAGGGGCATGTAAGGCATCAAGGTGTAGAACGGCTCGTGGACCGCGTGGATCGCCTGGAACCCACACAGCGAGAATCCAATGGCAGCCGCGGTACATCCCCAAGGCGCGAGCCCCAACTCCTGTGCATAGGCATAGGTCGCGGCAGCCAAGGCGAGGTAGTGCAGCCACTCGCTCAAGCGAGCGGCAATTGGAACGCCCAGCACCCGATAGAAGACCCAGTTGGGGGGATAGAAGGCAGGGCTTACGCATCACAATAGCGAACCTGGGTCATATGGAAAGTTTCATATACTGAGCAAACCCAGACTTTTGCCCTTCAGTTTTGCGACTTTTCAATAGTGTTGTGACCAATACA
>JBEKTN010000509.1:0-4340 GCA_049516015.1 Isosphaeraceae bacterium
TTTACATTCGAGCTTGCGCTGGCCGGGTCACCCCAAGCCAACGTCGAATATGACTACGTGGGTAAACAGTCAATTCCCACAACCGGACTTTCACCGGCAAGTCCAACGGCATTATGGGCTGCGGACCCAGATCCTGACTCTTTCCGACCCCAAAATCAGAGGTCAAGAACCCAAAACCCTAAGCAAACGCGCCCACAACCCCCTGTTGAAAGAGGCTGGGTGACAAAGCCGACAGGCGCCGTGCCCTGGCTGGGGGGGCGATTGGTACCTCTGGCATGCCCCTGACCGTTCAGCAGCGTACGCCGCGGGGCCGCCGACCCGTTACTGGCGGAAAACTCGTTCTACCTGGAATGGGGCGGAGACGACGGCAGCCGCCAACAGCGTTGGCGTGAGTTCCTCACGCACGAGGATCCAAAGGAGCAGTCGATCCGGCGTGCGGACTGGGTGGTGGGTGATGAGTCGTTTCAGAAGCGGCTGCAGGGTCATCAGGGTAGAGCCGTGCAACGGCAGCGTGGTCGGCCACCCAAGTCCGGGGGGCAGGAGGCTGGCATTTCGTCGTAAAGTATTCGGAACACAAGCTTAATATACAGTATGCCCTAAGCCGACCAGTACAGGCGGAGGCAGCCTATCTTGACGGTCTGGCTCGCTACCAGGAGCTAGGCGGAAATCGGCAGCCCGCTCGGCCATAGTCGTTACGCCTCCGCTTCTCCTGAGCCTTCATCGTCGCCGGCATCCTCTTCGACGCCGAATTGCTCCGCCAGGATGCCGGCAATGTCGCGCGCGCCGTGCAGTACGCGGACGATTTCGATCCCGCCCTTAGCCAAACGGTAGAAGACGAGATCGTTCTTGAAACGGGTGATAGGGAAGTAGCGGAGCTCCGCCAGGGCAGGGTGATCGGAATCGTAGCGGGTGCCTATGCGGGGCGAAGCGGCCAACTGGCGAATGGTCGCTTCGGCGGCGTTGAGAAACCGCAGGGCGGCGCGGGGATTGTGTTGGCGGATGTATTCAGACCGCAGCTCCAGGTCGCGCAGAGCCCGCTCATGCTTGACAACCCGGCGTTTTTTCATCCTTGGGATGCAAGTTCAGGGTTTTTGTCATAGATACGCTGCCGCAAGGCGCTCCAATCGGCATCGGTCATCTCGCTGACAGGGCTTTGCAGCCCTTCCAAGAGCTTGGCTTCCAGCTCCTGCTTGGCCTGCCGTTTCTGGGCATCGCGGATGAGAGCCCGTAGATATTCGCTGGCGGAAGCATACCCCTCCTGGGCCATCTGGGCTTCGACAAACGCCTTCATTTCGTCGGGTACGGAAATATTCATGGTCGTCATACGGTATCCTCCATTTGAGCCCATCGTACCATCATTGGCAGATTTTGCCAAGAGGGGCGGAAACCGGGACGCGGTTAGTATTGACAGCAATCCGCTGCGCAGGCTCCGGGGCAAACTAATCGCGTCCCGGTTTCCGTCCCCTGATCGCGTCCCGATTTCCGTCCCTGAGATCTTTTTCGACGTGGAGAGAAAAAGAACTTGGACGTGGGCCAGAACTATTGCGAATTCTCTTACCCCTTACGCGGGAAAGCCTTATGAAGAGGTAACTTTTTCGCGAAGGAGGCAAGGATGCCGCCAACGTTCGTTCTGAACGGAGAGACCGTCCAGCACCCGCTCGAGCTCAGGTTCAACGCATCGGGCTGGGACATACTCTGTGCGATTGAGCGAGGGTTCCGTGCCCAGGTCGACGTCAAGGGCAAACTCGCGGAGTGGTTCCTCTATAAACAGCTCGTCGAACTGAAGGATACAGGGGTCATCGAAAATGTGACCTGGTACGACATCGACGGCCGGCCAGACTTCGACATCGTGATTGGAGGACGCACGATCCGGATGGAGTGCAAGAACGTCCGCAGCGGGGAGAGCCCCAAGAGCTACGGGGAAGACTTCCGGGTCGAGATCCAGAAGACGCGAAATCAGCTAACGGGTGGACCGGCCCGGGGTTACAAAGTGGACGAATTCGAGGTTCTTGCCGCGTGCCTCTTCAACCAAGCCGGGACCTGGGATTACGTCTTCGTTGAGGCCGGTCGACTCGCACGAAGAGCGAAGTTTCCCGACTATTTGACGATCATGCAGCCGGTATCACCTAGACCCCGAGGGGTGTGGAAAGGTACACTAGCGGAGGTCTTGAGTGAACTCAGCGATGGAGCTACGGGATGAAGTCACAGCCGTTCTACACCACGGAACATGGAAAAGCCTACCTCGCCGACGCTTTGGACCTGATGCCAACCATGGCGGATTCCAGCGTCAACTTGATCTTCACCTCACCGCCGTACGCTTTGCACTTCAAGAAAGAATACGGGAACGTCAATCAAGGAGATTACATCGCCTGGTTTCTTCAGTTTGCCCGGCACTATCACCGCCTGCTTCGCGACGACGGAAGCTTCGTACTGGACATCGGCGGAGCGTGGAAACCTGGACAGCCAACGAGATCGCTCTATCACTTCGAGCTGCTGATAGCCCTTTGCAAGCAGGTCGGGTTCCACTTGGCCCAGGAGTTCTTCTGGTACAACCCCGGCAAGCTACCTTCACCGGCTGAATGGGTGAATGTCCGCAAAATACGCGTGAAGGACGCTGTCGAGTGTGTGTGGTGGTTATCGAAGACGCCCTGGCCGAAAGCCAACAACCAGCAAGTGCTGAATGAATACAGCCCGGACATGAAGAGATTGCTCGAAAAGGGCTACAAGGCGAAAGTGAGGCCGAGCGGGCATATCATCACGAAGAAGTTCAAGGACCGGGGTGGTAGCATACCGTCGAACATCTTTATCTGCGGTAACAACGACGCGAACGGACATTACATGGAGCGGTGCGAGCAGGAAGGGATGAAGCCCCACCCGGCCCGTTTCCCGCACCAGCTGCCATCATTCTTCGTGCGGTTTCTGACCGACCCCGGAGACCTGGTCCTAGACCCGTTCGCGGGAAGCAACACGACCGGCCAGGTATGCGAGCAGGAGGGGCGGAAGTGGATCGCGATCGAGCGGGACGAGGAGTATCTGAAGGCTAGCCAGTTCCGGTTTGAGCCGGATGCCCCCGCGATGGTAGCGGGTGGACCGATCGAGGGGAGTGTGAACGGACAGGCGAGAAAGAAGCAATCGGCCGGGAAGAAGCGAGACGACCAACCCAAGCTCTTCGACTGAGACGGAAACCGGGACGCGATTAGTATTGACAGCAATCGGCTGCTTAGTCTCCTTGGCAAACTGATCGCGTCCCGGTTTCCGTCCCGTCCCGGTTTCCGTCCCAACACCGCGTCAAGAGTTAGGTATGGTGTCCCCGGAACTCAACCGGCTTTGCCTTGCTCAATACCGGCGATGTCGCGATTCTGTACGGGGCAAGACTTTCTACAAGATCGGGGAAGGGGGCGAGTCATGAAGCACACTCGCGAAAATCAAGGGCGCCCGCTCTCGCAATTGAACATCGGGCAGGTGGTTGTTCGATTGGGCAACAAGATTGAACAACTCCAGGGGTTTGACCAGAAGATCGAGCAAGCCAAGCATTTTCCCGACGTGAAGGCGACGCGTGACCATCTCAAGAACCTGAGGGCAAAGCGGAAGCTCACCGAGAATGAAATCGATGTGCTCAAGCGACGGCTGGCCCAACTAAGGGCGGAAGAGCAGCCCCCCCGAACTGACCAGGCGGCCGGCTAGGAGGTCCCAGGCGTGGACATCGCCAGCGATCCGACATCTACAGCGTTCGGTCTCGCGCTCTTGCTGGCGCTCACCGTGGGGCGGAGGTGACACTGTATATTAGTCTTTTTCTAAAAGCAACTTAAGACGAAATGCCAGCCGCCTGCCCTCCGCGCTTGGGTGGCCGACCGCGCCGCCGTTGCACGGCTCGAGCCGGATGACCCCGCAGCCGCTTCTGGAACGACTCATCACCCGCTACCCACGTTATTGCAACTTCATGGGTTATTTTACACATAAGTCGCAACCTGTCAAAAGTTTGCGTACAGTGTCACCGCGGTCGTGTTACCGCGGTCCCGTTCGGAATCCTGGTGCTGGGGACCGTCCTGCTCATCGGTGCACTCTCCTTTCTCCCGGTTCTCGCTTTGGGGCCGATCGCGGAATACCTGAAGACGGCGGCCGGTGTCTGATCTTCTTCGGGATGAAAGCTTGCATCGAGATCTATCATTCGATATCCAGAATCCTCGAGTCAACTCGAAGTGCCGGCGGTTGCCTGGTGCTGGGCTGATGAAAAAGGGCCGGCGAATTATGAGCGGACTTCTGCCAGTTTTTGTTGCGCCGTTCCGGCGATGGCGAAGGCCTCCTTTCTCTGTGAGAAGAGAGTTGGTCCGATGTGTTCC
>JBEKTN010000510.1:0-4337 GCA_049516015.1 Isosphaeraceae bacterium
CGCGGAGTCCTCGTCACGGGGGCGACCGGGCTGCTGGGCAGCCATCTTGTTGAGAAGCTGATCGACCAGGGGTACCGGGTCAGGGCCCTGGTCCGCCAGTCGGGCGAGACAGGGTTTCTCGAGGGATTGGGAGTCGAGATCGAACGCGGTGATCTCACCGATCCGAGGGTCTGCGCTCGGGCGGTCCGCGATGTCTCCCTGGTCTTCCATTGCGCGGCGAAGGTTGGCGACTGGGGAAGCTGGAAGGAGTTTCAGGTGAGTGGGCTCGAGGCCACGCGCACGCTCGCCGCGGCGGCCGCACACGCCGGGGTCGAGCGGTTCGTCCACATCAGCTCGACGAGCGCCTACGGCCATCCGCCCGATCAAACGACCCCGATCGACGAGACGGCTCCGCTAGGGCAAAACATCTGGGTCCTGGATTATTACACTCGCAGCAAGGTCGAGTGCGAGCGGCTGCTCTGGGACATGGCCGCTTCCGGCCGCCTTCGCCTGACGGTCATTCGCCCAAGCTGGCTTTTCGGCGAGCGTGACCGGACGACGATTCCCCGCCTGATCCAGGAGTTTCGCTGGAACCGGGTGTCGATTGTCGGCAAGGGCGATAATCCGCTCAGCGCAGTGTATGCCGGCGCGGTGGCCGACGCGGCCCTGCTCGCGGCGCGTGATCCAGACTCCGTGGGCGAAGCCTACAACATCACGAGCCATTGCCGGATCACCCAGCGTGAGTTCCTCGACATGCTGGCCGATGCCCTCGGTGTTCCCCGGGTCACCTGGCACTATCCGTTCTGGTATGCCTTTTACGGCGGCTTCTCGCTCGAGCTCCGGGAGCGGCTGCTACGCAGCAAGAAACCGCCGCAGGTCACACGCTACGGGGCGTGGCTGCTGGGACGTTACCTCGAGTACAGTACCGAGAAGGCGCGTCGCAAGCTGGGCTGGGCTGCGGCGCTTTCTTATCGTGAGAGCATTGCTCGGACGATCCGCTGGTTCATGGAGGACGAGGCGGCGCGCGTTCCTCATGACCGGATGCCGCCCTTGGTCCGGATCCGCTTCTTGCTGAGGGATCTCAGAAAGGAACGGTCGGAGCCTGGGTGTTACCCGGCCGCGCTGGGTTCCCTGGCGGTTGACCGGGAGGCGGAGCTGCGGGAGAAGTTCCGGGAGCCGGGGATCCCGGACTGACGGCACCCCCCTTCTCTTCGACCGGCAGGACACAGCGGAAACCGACATAGCTCAGCCGCTTTTCCCGCATGATCCCCTGACGGACCGAAGCGCTGCCGGACTTCCGATCACCCTTGACGACTTGCTCCAGCGACCTTGGCTGAGCGGTCGGTCCAGTCGGGTTGACCACGGGCGGGTTGGCTAGCTGGCGGTAGTATTTCGAATCGTACCAGTCTTTCGTCCACTCCAGGACGCTCCCACCCAGATCGCGAACACCATAAGGAGAGGCGTCCTCGGGAACCGACATGACCGGCTCGAGCTGGCCCGGGGCACGCGGCTTTGGCAGGTTGATGGGCTCGGAACCCCAGGGGTAGAGCCGGCCGTCGGTCGAGCGCGCGGCCATCTCCCACTGAGCCTTGGTCGGCAGTTGCTTGAGGGCCCATTCGGAGTAGGCCTGAGCATCGAGGGCATTGACCATGACCATGGGCAGCGTTTCGGACGGGTTCTGCCGGAAATCCTCCGACCAGCTTCGGCGAGGCTGGCCGCGGTAGTGCATCTCCGCAAGGAAGAGCCGGAACTGGCGAACGGTCACCTCATGCTGATCGATGTAATAGGTGGGCAGCGAGACTTTGTGGGCGGGGGCTTCCGCCGGCGAGGCGTTGTCGTTGCCCATGGTGAAGGTTCCCCCTGGTACGAGCACCATCGGGGCACCGTCGCGGTTGCCCACGATCGCCAGCGGCCAGCCAGAGCTGTGGATGCCGGCTTCGGTCTTGGCCGTGAACCCGCTTGGCAGGGGGCGAATCGTCGTGGACGTCATGCCTGCGCCGGGAGTGGTGCTGGCCATCGCCAGGGGAGAGGGGTGCGTCGGCGTGAGCTCGGCCGGATTGGCCGGCAGCGTTAATGTGGCGTTGCCGGCGGTCTGCTTGGGCTGGGCGGTCACAACCTGGGCCGGTTGAGTCTCAGGAGGAGGCGGCGGTTTCGGGGCGTGTTCGGCCTTGAGCGCGGGGCGGTCCAGGAAGAGGGGAAGGTTTTGTTTGGGCCGCTCGAGCGCCTGCGACGCCTCGCCGGCCGTCCTGGTGCCTTTATAAGACTTCACCACGTTTTCCAGGAGGGAGACGGCGAGGTCGGTGCGTCCCGCCTTGGCGCTCTCTCGGGCCCGGTCGAACATGTTCTGGGCCTCGAGATCCAGGTCCTTCTTGGGCGCCGGCGCGAGTGTCACCGGAGGTGGCCGCTCATCTTCCCTGATCTCCATTGCGTTGGGATCGTAGATGAACAGATTGTAGAAGATCCAGCCGAAGATTCCGAAGCAACTGGCGACCAGCGCGCCCACGATCAGCCGGCCGCGCTGGCGAGCCTCGTACGTGTCAAGCGCCGGGGTCTCCTCGACGAGTACCTTCTTTTCAGAGCCCTCGTCCCCGGGCGACTTCTTGCTCTCCTTGGGTTTGGCCTTCCTTGCTCGCTGGCGAACCTCGGCGGATCGGACTGTTTCCTTGGCTGACTGCGCCGCTTCCTGCTTTTTCTTCGCCTCGGCGGCCTCTTTCAGCTCTTCCTCCTCGTCCTCATCCGGTTCGGTCTTCCAGAGACGAGGCAAGGGCTGCCCCGGCATGACCGGTGGCTTGGGTTGCCGGGGTTCCGGCACATCGGCCAGATCATACTCTCCCTGGTCTTGATCGCTCATGGCCGGGATTTCCCTGAACAATCCACCCCATTCGGTCACTCTGTAATAGTGTAACTCGTTCCTCTTACGTCGCACAGACCCAAGGCGAATCAGGGCTGGTGCGATCGCCTGCCTGCCGAGCTTGGCATCCGGCTCGAAGAATTGATCGATCAGCGCCAGCGCGAGCGCTAGCGGCCTCGCTTTCAAGATTGACCTCCTGGTCGCTGCGCTTTACCATCCCGGCCTCGGGGACCGGTAGCCCCAATTGGCGGCTCGATCGAGGGAGGTCATGGATGCAAGTGATACTGAGCTTACTGATGGCGGCTCTGGGCGGAGTCGACGAAACTGCCGACTCGTATGCAGCGCCGAAGATGGTGGTCTCGCGGGCTGGAGTGCCGGCAACAAAGGGCGGGCCCATGGTCGTTTTCGAGATTCGCGACATCCGGGTGTCCAGCCCCGAATGGCGGGGAAAGCTCATCTTGCGGCTGCAGCCGGTCACCCGCCAGGAAGGGACTGCCGTCTGGTCGCTCGATCCGGCAGGCTTCAAGGAGCTTCTCGAGCTTTGGCAGGCCGATCCCAGGAGTAACGTCCTCCAGGCGCCGAAGATGACCGCTCGCGTCGGCGATCCGGCGCGGATGACGAGCGAGGAGACCCACCAGTATGTCGCTTCCGTGAAACGCGTGGCCGACGGACCTCCCAACCGGTCGACCCGGCTGGCGTTCGAGCCCCAGCTCGACAAGGTTCACAACGGTGTCCGCGTCAACATCCTCTCGAGCCAGCTCAAGGGCCAGAACCTGTTCGCCCGGGTCGTGATCGACGAGAACCGGCTGGTGGCCATTCACACGGTCAAGTACACCGAGGCCGTCCAGCCGAAGCCCGGCGCTGATCCTGAAGTTGCGAAAGCTTCGTTCCTGGACCGGCTGAATCCGAACCGCGGACCTCGCGCGGCGGCCATGAACGCCACGATCCAGGTGCCCGAGGTGGACAGCCGGCGGGTCGAGGGAGAATGGCTGATACCCGGCGATGGGGCACTGCTGGTCAGCCTCGGGCCGCGAGCCCTGCACGAGAGGGGCTTTCAAAAGGGGTACGAGCAAAAGGGGTACGAGGAGCATCTGATCGCCATCACTGCGCGTCCCGTTGCCGAGCCGGCTGGGGCCCCCGTTCCGCAGCCCGCCAGGGCAAGCTCTCCGCAGCCCCGCTGAATCCGCCGCGGCGGAGGGATATAATCTCAAAGTCTGGCGTCCATGATCGCGCTTCGACACGGTGTTCGAGCATCCCTCCGCATGAGGCAATACCTCGATCTGCTCCGCGACGTCCGCACCCACGGCGTGAGGAAGCCGACCCGGGCCGTGCTCCGCTCGACGGGAGCGAAGATCGACGCCCTCAGCGTCTTCGGCAGGCAGATCCGATTTGACCTTGGCCAGGGATTCCCTCTGGTCACGACCAAGCGCCTGTCGTTCAATGCCATCGTTCACGAGCTGATCTGGTTCCTCCGGGGCTCGACGAATATCGCCTATCTCAAGGAACA
>JBEKTN010000511.1:0-4302 GCA_049516015.1 Isosphaeraceae bacterium
CGCCGTTGGATAACACCTGTCGCCCGCCCGAGTTCCTCGGCTTCGGGTCCCAGGACATTTTGTATAGTCGCGGCGACCTTGCCTACAATCTCCATCGGGAAGCTCCTTCTTCCAGCACGAGACGCATTGTAACACGTGATGGAATAAGGGCTTCCAGTTTTTCATGCTAGACCAATTTCCTTTAAGTTGAGCGTATGGGGCGTCGCTTCGCTTCACCCACTCTACTCTCCCCCCTTTCTCCCTCGCCACTCGCCACGATGTCGAACGATTACCTCACCATCAACGGCTCGCAGATCAACCTCGTGATCTACGAGTGTACGATCGACCGCTGCACGCCCTTCGTCCTCGGCGGCATCCCGGCATTGGGGTTTTCCCGCATTCTCGGCAAGCTGACCGCGCTGCCGGACCCATGGAGTGGCCAGTCGTGCTCTTGGTCGAACGGGAGCAGCTACCCCGGCACCACCTACTTCGTCGGCGACGTTGTCGGCTACTCCGACCGCTATCAACAAGGAGTCGGCTGGATTCGCGAGTACCGTGCGCTCGGTCTTCGTAACCGGGCCGATTATATTCCGGTCACGGACAGCAACACGCTCTCCGATACCGCGAGCTTTAACCTGCCCTCCGACGACCTCTACATGATCGAGTCCCGCGAGGGACGCACCATGGCCCAGTGCGTTCTCGACCTGCTCTCGATGTACCAGAACGTCGTAAGCCTCGCGTCTTACGGGATCGGCAACTTCACCTCGGCCGGCTTCGGGGGCGCGGGGACGGCCGTGCTCACGGGCACGACCGTCAGCTCGGTCACTGTCGCCGAGGGCGGCTCGGGCTACACGGTCGCCCCGACGGTCGTCCTGGCCGGCGGCGGCGGGTCCGGGGCGAGCTATACGGCCAGCGTCTCCGGCGGCGTGATTACCGGGTTCACCCAGGTCTCGGCGGGTACCGGCTATACGACTCCGCCCACCGTCATCATCTCGACCTTGCCCAGCGTCACCGTCACCGACCTGACCGCGCTCAACGTGATCCCGCCCTTCCGCGTCACGTTCGCCGGCGAGCGGATTATTCAGTCGATCGAGTCGGCCGTTCAGAGCTGCCATCCCAACCATTGGGTCTACATCGACGTTTCCGGCAACATCCGGATCGTCGATCAGCGGCTCTTTACGTCCAATACGGTCACTCTCGGCGGCTCGGACGTGCGTTGGCTGATGCCCAGCCTCCACCGCGACCTGTCCGACTGCTACAGCCAGATCGTCGTCCGCGGCGACCTGGCCGTCTCGGGAGTCACGCTGGCTTTGAAACCATGGCCTGGGTCGGCGAGCTCGGACGGCGGGCTCCAGGAGGACTTCGCTTTCGGCAGCTACAGCACGAATGCCGCCGCGATCGCGGCCTGGAACCCAACCGACTACCAGCAGTTCTCCCTCCAGACAGGCCAGGACCAGGGCTCTTGCACTTGCGGGGACACCCTCCACGCAACCATCACCAGCCAAAATACCAGCCTCACTCTCACCGCCGATCAACTCGACCAAACTTCGACCGGCCAGCACGCCATCCTGACCGTCTACAGCGACACGATCACGAACCTCCAGCAGATGTTCTCCGCCCGGGTCATCGCCAACACCGCCATGACCGCCGGCGGCTCTTCGACGCTCACATTGGACCGCGCCCTTCCGGCGACGACCTACAACGCCTATCGCCTGTACGCCCTCTCGAATTTGGGGAACGTCGTCTGGCGTCGGTACAAGGTCACGAACTCGTTCATTGCAGCCCAGATGCAGCAGTTCTTCCCGTACCCGTTCGCCTTCCGCAACTCGGATGGCACGGCGGCGACCTTGACCACGTCACCCGTCTGCACGGTCTACTGGAGCACGTCGGGGTCGCCGCCATACAACCAATCCTCCATCGGCGTCCAGATCGACCCGGTATCGGGCACGATCACGACCGTCTCGCCGACGAGCCTTGTGTACGGCGGGGGAGTCGCCACACCACCAACGGACGTCCAGGTCTTCCTGCCGATCGCCAACGGCACGCTCGAGGTTCAGGCCCCCTCGGGCGGCGGCTATGCGGGCACCACCTACACGGTGGAGGGTGTGGAGCGCACGAAGACCGTCACCGTTCGCGACTGGCGTGACTACTCCCTCACGACGAACATGCAGACCTACGCCAACGAGCTCTTCGACTCGATCAAGGACGTGATCGTCGAGGGCACGATCGAGTACCTGGGCATGCCCACGACGTACCTCGCTCCGGGCCAGGCGGTCTCCATCACCGGCAATGGCTACACGACCGGCTATGAGTCCCTTGCCCTGCCCGTGGCGTCGATCGACATTCAGTTCAATGCAGGCCCCGGGGGAACGTCCTACGCCAGCACACTCCATCTGTCGAACCGCAGGGCCCGCTACACCGGAAACATCTTCGTGCGTCCCGCCGTCACCGGACAGCAGCTCGGTTTGGGCTCGTCGCCGGGTTACACCACACCGCTCGGAGGGATGCTCGCATGAACGGCACCCTGAACCGCCTCGAGCAGCTCGAGGCTCGTTTCGAGCGGCTTCGGCTCGATCTTCAGGATACCCAGCGCAAGCTTACGCAGGCGCTTCAGCAGATCCGGGACGGTCAGGCCAGGTACGTCCCGACCGGCGGCGGCGGCGCCAATGCCATCTTCTGGGCCCATGCGCCCTCGGCCATCGCCGCGTCGAGCGGCTCCTGGCCCACGCTCATACCCAGCACGTTCACCAGCGACATCTACGTAGATCTCGCCGGGACGTTGACGCTGGTGGCCTCGTCGCAAACGGTGCGCTGGTTCTACAAGGATAGCGCCGCCAGCGACTCACTCATCCCCGTCGAGCCGACCGACAACGGAACGGCCTGGGACGCGATAGGCAACTCCTGCACGGCAGTGTGATGAGCGGACTAAACCAGATAGCCGGCGCCTGCAATTGCTCCACCGGGGGCGTGACGTGCGTCACGTGTTTCGGGACGATCCCCGACACACTCAGCATCACGGACGCGAACGGGACCTACACGGCGACGTGGAATCCCACGCTGTCTCTGTGGATCACGCCGCAGCTGTGCGCTGCATCCCAGGCGCCGATCGCACAATGTACGTCCGGCGCCGCGGCCTGTCAGTTCAGCCCGAAGTCTGGCCAGCCGCTCTACGCCTATGGGATAGGATGCACCAGCGCGGGCCACATGACGCTCAATCGTTACTGGTATGAGCTGAGGTGTGTTTCGCCGTCCTATCAGTACGCGCTGTGTGGCTGCGCTGTCGGCGCCGGAATGCAGGCCTACTCGTCGTCGGGCTCGGTCGCGGTAACGTGCGGCTCGATTGCATGGTCCGGTACGCTCACGAAAATCGTGGGTAACCTGTCTGATCCGGTGGGCGGAACGACAAGCTTCACCCAATGAACCCCGAACTGCTGGCAACCCTTCGGAAATGGCAAGCGTCGGACGATCCGGTCGAGCGCGCCCATGCCCGGTGGCGACTGAGCCAGCCCGAGACGCTCAAGGCCCTCCCCAGCCCTCCGGGCTGTGGGCCCACCCCGGCCCTCATGCCCTTGGCTGAGGCCCTGCAGCTCCACCGCCTGATGCGCCTCTGTCCTTGGCGATCCACCGAGGGCTGCGGTTGCACCGGCGCCCGTTGCGGCCTCCGGTCCGCGATCGTCTCCCACCGCGACTGCCTCGACTGCGTGCGGGCCTACGGCGCGGCTTGAGGGATAGGGGGCATCATCCGACAATAGGCGATTCGAGGCACCGCAGGGTTGACACCTGCCGATGCCTTCCATTCCAACCTGACGCACCAGCGAGGGTCGCCGCAAGATCGTAGGGTTGGTCGAGCGCAGCGAGGCCCACCGTGCGACTTGGTAGGCCTTGCTGCGCTCGACTTCACCCCACAATTCATCGTGAAAAGGGCCACTGAGGCGAGCCTCGGGCAGTTTGGGCCACGCGAAATGGAGCTATCATTAAATTCTATGCAACCACCGCGAATGAGAAAGGCCGGGGCCCCGAAGGTCCCTCGGCCTCTCTCTACGCTTCTCTATCGCAAGTTGAGCGATCACCTGGCAGCTTCGCCGGGTTTGATGTCGACATCGACTGGTGTTCCCACTCAACAATGTGATTCATAGAACAATCTCTTCAGAACGTCCAGACAAGGTGGACAATTCCGACCAAGTTTCAGTGGGGTGGGTGCAACCAGCCCTTTGAAGGTGAGCGTATTAGTGTGCTAAGCTGTCGCTTTCCAAGGAGTTACCAACTTCGCATGGAGGCGACCCTGATGTTGCTCAACGACGTTTTCGAGCGGTTTGCCCAAGA
>JBEKTN010000512.1:0-4263 GCA_049516015.1 Isosphaeraceae bacterium
TCTGGCGCAGAGGCCCAAACTGGCCAGCGAGACATTGATCCCGCAAGAGTGGCTGAATCTTGCTCTCAGCGACGCCACCGCGGCCGCTGTGCAGACGCTCCGAGCGGATGCCGGAGAATGGGTGGCCCCTTCCGCACTATTCTTACCCGCATCCCACTCAGACGGCCGGGAATTGGCTTTGTTTTTCCGGCTCGCTGCCGCCCTCGTTCGTCCTAAGTCACAACTTACCAACGATTAACACTATTGGCACTACGAGCAAATTGGGTTTGTTCTGGCACTTTTTGCATCATCACCAGTTCCCTCTCTTCGCATTCACTCGTTCGGCGAGGGTCTTCTGACCCCGCCCTTCGGCCGACAGGTCACCACGTGGCGCGCCGTCGTCTCGTCACTTGGCATCAACTTCACTGGCAGCTCTTCTCTCACCCCACGCCGCCGGTCGGAAATTGGCTTCGTTTGTCAGGGTCGATTTCGCATTTATTCGTTCTAAGTCACAGTATGCCCAGGATTAACGCCACGAGCAAATTGGCTTCGTTTGGGCGCTTTTCTATCACCGCTAGCTCCCTCTCCTTCGGATTCACTGGCCGCTGACCACTGGCCACTGGTAATTCGCCCCACGCCGGCACCCGCCCGGACCAGCGGGTTCAGGCCGGGCACAGACCCTCCCCCGCTGGCTACTGCCTGCTACCGATAGCCGAATTGACAAAGATTGAACGGGATCCGATCTCGACGAGCGGTGCATCCATATTCAGTATGTCACCGAAATTCAGCATGTTACCGAACCAGGCAATTCCTTCGGACAAATCAATCCGTTTCTCCCCGCTCGCCGCTGCCCGACCGTGGATCATCCCCTGGTGGCCGAAGGCGCTCAACGCCAGTGGCTCCAGGCCTGCCTGCCGGATGGCCATAAGCCGCAATGCCTATTTTCTCATTGCTCTCCTTGATTACCCGGAATTCGCCCCGGCGGCCCGGCGTGGTGTCCACGGGACTCTCTATCACCTCCAAGGGACGGTCTAACCGCTGGAGCACCAAGCGGACGACCCGAAATCTACGTTTGTTCCCTCCCGCTGCTTGCATGGAGCAAGCTCGGTTGCTAAGCTACATTCTGTTCAGGTCAACGCCGACCGTCGAGACGACGAAACATGGCTGACTTGGCTGTTTCCACGGGTACGATTGACGGGTTCTTCCGGCGCTGGGAAGCATCGGGCGCCGCGGAGCGTGCCAACTACTCGATGTTCCTGAACGAGCTGTGTGACCTCCTCGAGGTCCCCAGGCCTGATCCCGCCGGTCCGGACGACGAGAAGAACGCCTACGTCTTCGAGCGCGCCGTCCCATTCCCGAACCCGGACGGAACGACGACGGTCAAGCGGATCGACCTCTACAAGCGCGATTGCTTCGTGCTCGAGGCCAAGCAGGGCAGCGACCGGGTGGAAGCCGCCGAGCCTTTCTCGCTGGCGCCGCATAGGCGGATGCGCCGGGGGCGGAAAAGGCCACCCACTTTCTGGCACCGGTCGTCTGGCACTGGGGGAACGTGAGTGGGCCCCGACGTCTCACGGGAAACGGGGGTGGCCCCAACATCCCACGGCATGTAACATCTGCTGGTCACAAATGCAAACACTACCGCTTTTCACCGACGGGTATCTCTTCGCTCACTTCGAAGACGAGTATCAGGCGTACGCACAATCGCGTGATGATGCCGTCCGTCAATTGTTGAAAGAGTGGAATGATCGAGACAAAGGCCTCACCGAAACGCAGCTAAATGGACAGTTCGTTCAGAGGATCTTTCAACAGCTTTGGGGCTATTGGGGAACGGGCACTGTCGGTTCTCTGCCCGGCTACACCCTGCTTCCGGAGTGTCCCGTCGAAAGTGCTGGTCAATCCGGAGGCACTGGCAAGGCGGACCTCGCCCTCGCACATTTTGCTCATCCCCAGTTCTCCGATCTCCCGCAGGTCCTTTGCGAGTTCAAGGACATCAAGTCCGGGTTGGATGCTCCGCAGAACCGCAAAGGCAACAATCGGTCGCCAGTCCAGCAGTGCCTCGATTATTTGAAGCACTCGTTCGACAAGGCGCCGGTGAACGCGCCGGTTGTGCCCACCTGGGGGCTTGTTACCGACATGGACGAGTTCCGGCTGTATTACCGGAAACTCGGCAACGCCCAATGCCAGAAGTTCACGATCTCCTCCGTCGACGGCGGGCCATCATTGATCGACGCGACGCCCGAGGCCGCAAGACAGCGATTTCTATTCTGCAAGCTCTTCTCGTACGACGCGCTTATCGCCCGTAGTGGCACCTCAGCCCTGGAGCGACTGCTGCAGCGCCAGTGGACCTACTCGAGGGCCTTGGAAAAGAGCTTTTATAAGGAGTACCAGGAATACCGGCAACACGTGTACGAGGCCATCATCGAGACAAACCCCGCCTTCGGCGGTACGCGCGGCGACATAGTGCGCATGACCCAGCGCTTCTTGGATCGCTGTATCTTTCTCCTTTTCTGTGAGGACATGGGCCGTGCCTTAACATTTCCCGTCGACTTGCTCCGGGACATCCTCATCCAGGAGAGCTTATCCCCGAGCTATTCACCCTACTTCGACAACGTTTGGTCGTTGGTAAAGCAACTGTTTCATACTATGCGCGACGGCGGACCATTTCCTCCGGACCATCAGATCCATCGATTTAATGGGGGATTATTCGAAGATCTGCAGGATCTTGAGCGGCTACGTATCCCAAATCGCATCTTCTGTGCGAAGGGACAGGGCGAGAGTCCTGACAAGCTCGTCGCCCACAAGAATACGCTGCTCTATCTGTCCGCCACTTACAATTTCGGCACCACCTCTGGAAGCCGCGAGCGGACGATCACACTCTACACACTCGGCCGCATTTTCGAGCAGTCCATCACTGACCTTGAGTACATGCACGCGGACGCCGAGGGCGTTCCAACGATCGCGAACGTCTCGAAACGGAGACGGGACGGCGTTTACTACACGCCGGAGTGGGTAACAAGCTACATCGTCCAGCAGGTACTGGGCCCTCGCCTTGCGGAGGAGCGCGAACGAATCGGACTGCAACTCGGCGCCGACATTTCGCAAGAGGATCTGCTGAAATATCGGAGGGCAAAAGCTAAACCCAAGACAAACTCTGCAACCATCCACCTGGCGCGGCTCGACGCATACGAATCGTTTGTAAACCGCATGACAATCCTCGACCCGGCGTGCGGTAGCGGCGCATTCCTGATTCAGTCCCTTCAGTTTCTCCAGAACCACCGCCGAGCCCTCGCCATCGAGCGGGAACGGGTAACGGGTCATCCGTCGCTATTCGATCAAGATGCCACCATCCGCAGTATTCTCAGCAGGAATCTGTTTGGCGTGGATATTAACCCGGAATCCGTCGAGATCACCCAACTCGCTTTGTGGCTGCACACGGCGGCGCCTGGAAAGCCGCTGAGCACCCTCAGCGACAACATCCGCTGCGGCAATTCTTTGGTTGACGGCGACTTTGCGCAGTTCTACCGGGAGAAGCACGAAACCTTGTTCGCAGCCGCAGACCGCAGCGAGCAGGAGAAAGTCAACGCGTTCGACTGGGCTAAAAACTTTCCCAGCATCCTCGGACCAGATGTTCCACCGGAGGATCGTGGGTTCGATTGCGTGATCGGCAACCCGCCCTACGTGAAACTCCAACACTTTCGCAAAGTTGTTCCAGACGTCGCGGAGTACCTCGTTAGGGCCCGAGCACACAGCACAACACCGGGCACCGGACAATCCAGTTCGAAGCCGTGCTATGAGAGCACACAAAAGGGAAACTTCGACCTTTACCTGCCTTTCATCGAGCGGGGCGTGTCATTGCTTCACTCTCAAGGCCATATGGGGTTTATCGCGCCAAGTGTCTGGCTGCTGAACGAGTACGGTCAGGGATTGAAGGAATGGCTGATCCGGACACGTCATCTCGAACGCTGGGTCGACTTCAAGGATTTCCCCGTCTTCGACGAGGCGATGACATACACGGCGTTGCAGTTCTACAGTGCGCGGGCGGCATCCGCCATTGCGTTTGCCTCCGTTGCCGATGGTGAACTAGCATCTGTCGAGGATGAAGGCTCGATAAGGTACGAGTCATTAGATCCGGACGAGCCGTGGGTCTTCCTGCCCGACCGAGAGCAAGGGGTCATCAATAAGCTGAGACTTGCATGTACCGCACTGGGCGACCTGCCTTACGTGGAGGCCATCTTCGTAGGGGTCCAGACCAGCGCAGATTACATTTTCCATTTGGACCGAATA
>JBEKTN010000513.1:0-4241 GCA_049516015.1 Isosphaeraceae bacterium
GATGAGCGGGGTGTGGAAACGGAGCATGGCGAAGCTAGTGAGGCACCGGCAACCGAAAGGGCCGGACACAGATATGCCGAGCCTAAAACCACCGCGCCACACCTCGACTCTACAACTCCGAAGAATTAAGTATGATGTCCCCGGAACTGCGCACCATACCTAACTCCGAAGAATTAAGTATGATGTCCCCGGAACTGCGCACCCTATTTCTCCCAGAGTAAGTGCCTGGCTAGCTTGGATTTCCGAGTTCGAGTCTCTTCGTCCCTTCCCAAGCTTTCCTGACGTAAGGGCACCATACCGGACCCATCGCAGTTGCGTCTGGCGTCCCCGGAACTCGTGACGTGAGGGGCCCCGCGGCCGAGGGCGATCTCGTGCCCGTTGGAAACTCGGGCGGTTCCGGGTATCATGGATATGGGTATCCCGGTTGAGGACCACGGCCATGGCACCTGTCCCGGATAGCGGCGCCCGCGATCGCTGGCAGGAGGAGTTGCGCCGGGGGCCGGCGCGCGAGCAGCCGCCGACCACAATCAGCGGTCAGCCCGTCCAGCCGCTCTATACCCCGGACCTCCTCCCGGGCTTCGACTACGAATCCGACCTCGGCTACCCGGGCCAGTTCCCGTTCGCGCGCGGGGTCCACGCGGCCATGTACCGCAGTCAGTTATGGACCATGCGGCAGTTCGCCGGGTTCGGCACGCCCCGCCAGACCAACGCCCGGTTCCGATTCCTGCTCGAGAAGGGCCAGACCGGTTTGAGCACGGCCTTCGACCTGCCCACCCTCATGGGGCTGGACAGCGACGACCCTCACGCCGAGGGCGAGGTCGGCCGGCTCGGGGTCGCGGTCGATACGATCGAGGACGTCCGGCAGCTCTACGACGGCATCGACCTCGACCAGGTCTCGGTGTCCCTGACGATCAACGCTCCGGCAATAGTCGTCATGGCCTTCGTCTTCGCCCACGCCCAGGACCAGGGCCTGGACCCGCGCCGGTTGCGGGGCACGACCCAGAACGACATCCTCAAAGAGTACCACGCCCAGAACGAGTTCATCTTCCCGCCCGAGCCCTCCGTGCGGCTGGTGGTCGACCTGATCGAGTTCTGCACCCGGCACGTGCCCCGCTGGAACCCGGTGTCGATAAGCGGCTACCACATCCGCGAGGCCGGTTCCACGGCGGTGCAGGAGCTGGCGTTCACCCTGGCCGACGGGTTCCACTACGTCGACCAGTGCCTCGCCCGCGGCCTGCGGGTCGACGACTTCGCGCCGCGGCTGAGCTTCTTCTTCAACGCGCACAACGACCTGTTCGAGGAGGTGGCGAAGTACCGGGCGGCCCGAGTGCTGTGGGCCGACGCCCTGCGGCGGCGTTACGGGGCACAGGACGAGGCGTCCTGCAGGCTTCGGTTCCACGCCCAGACGGCCGGCTGCTCGTTGCAGGCCACGCAGCCGGAGGTGAACCTGGTCCGCGTGGCCTACCAGGCCCTGGCCGCCGTCCTGGGCGGCTGCCAGTCGCTGCACACCAACAGCCTGGACGAGACGCTGGCGCTGCCGTCAGAGCACGCGGCCACCCTGGCGCTGCGCACCCAGCAGGTCTTGGCCTACGAGACCGGCGTGACGAACACCGTCGACCCGCTCGGCGGCAGCTACTTCCTCGAGGCCCTGGCGCAGCGGATGCGACGCGAGGCGACGTCTTACTTCGAGCGGATCGACCGGCTCGGGGGCATGATCGCGGCGATTGAAGCCGGCTTTTTCCGCCGCGAGATCGGCGAGGCCAGCTTTGCCTACCAGCGGGAGGTCGACGCGGGGCGGAGGGTCGTCGTGGGCGTCAACGCGTTCCAGGAGCGGGACGAGACGCCGATCGATCTGCTCGTCGTCGACGCGGTGGAGCGGGAGCAGGTGGCGGCTCTCCGCCTCGTGAAGGAGCGGCGCGACCAGGCCGACGTGCGCCGGGCGCTGGATGAGGTCCGGCGGACCGCCTTGGGGCGCACGAACCTGATGCCGACGCTCCTGGACGCCGCCCGGGCCCGAGTCACGGTCGGCGAGGTCATGACCGCGCTGGCCGACGTGTTCGGCCGGGACAAGGGCGCCGCAATCTGGTAACCCGGGGCCGCCCCGGCCCGACCCTGCCTATATGCGGAGGACTCATGACGCTCCAACCCCAGCCCGTGCGGATCATCCTGGCCAAGGTCGGCCTCGACGGCCATGACCGGGGGATCAGGGTGGTGGCGCGGGGGCTGCGCGACGCCGGCTTCCACGTGATCTACGCCGGGCTCTGGCAAACCCCCGAGGCGGTCGTCCGCGCCGTCGCCGATGAGGACGCCGACTGGCTGGGCCTGAGCCTCCTGAGCGGCTCGCACATGACCCAGGTCCCGCGGGTGCTGGAGCTGCTCCTTCGGACGGATCTGGGGCACGTCGGCGTGATCGTCGGGGGCATCATCCCCCCCGGGGACGTCCCCAAGCTCCTGGAGTTGGGCGTCGTCCGCGTCTTCGGCCCTGGGACCCCTCTGGGCGAGATCTCGGACTTCTTGCGGGAGCAGTCGCGCCGTGTCCACGATTGAGCCGCTCCTGGAGCGATTCCGCCGGCGCGACAGGACGGCCCTGGCCCGGCTGTTAACCCTGATCGCCCGCGGCGAGCAGCGGGAGGCGATCCGGGCGGCGCTCCCCCGCGATCCGGGTCCCTCCCGGGTCGTGGCCGTCACCGGCAACGGGGGCGTAGGCAAGAGCACCCTGGTTGGTCAGTTGATCGGCGTGGTGCGCGGCTGCGGGCGGACCGTGGCGGTCCTGGCCTGTGACCCAGAGAGCCCCCTCACCGGGGGCGCCCTCCTGGGCGATCGCGTCCGCATGCCCGGGCACCCCGAGGATCCCGGCGTCTTCATCCGCAGCGTGACCGCCCCCGAGGGGCATGAGGGCATCGCCGACGATATCGACCTCATGATCCGGTCGCTCAAGGCGTTTCCCTTCGACGTGGTGCTGGTGGAGACGGCCGGGGCGGGTCAGGGGGATACGGCCGTCCGGGACTTGGTCGACGTCCTGGTCCTCCTCGTTCAGCCGGAGGCCGGAGACGAACTCCAGTGGCAGAAGGCCGGGCTCCTGGAGGTCGCCGACGTGGTCGTCGTCCACAAGGCCGACCTGCCCGGGGCGGAGCGGACCGAGTCGGAGGTCCGCGACCTGCTCAACCTCCCCGGCTGCCGCCCGGTCCCCGTGCTCCGCGCCAGTAGCGGCCGGGGCTGGGGGCTGGAGGAGCTCTGGGGGGTCGTCGAGTCCCTCCCCACTCGGCGACCCGAGGAACGACACGATCGTCGGGCTTTGCTGAGGCTGGTCCAGCAGCAATTGGCGGATCGGTTCGGGCAGATGTCCATCGCCGTGGCCCTTGTGCTGGAGCGCTGGAGCCGTCGCGAGGTCGACGATCGCGAGGCGGCGGATGAAGTGCTCAAGGTTCTGATCGAGGGGAGGACTGAGCGCTGACAGTGGTATCGAGGCGGAGGTTTGACCGGGCATGAGAGCAGACCTGGATTGACAGGCTCAACGACATCGGACGATCCAGAGATCCGATCGGGTCTCGGGGCAACTCGAGATCCGGGTGCGCCTTTCTGGGCACCTGCAGACCTCACTGAGTACCTCGTGAAATGTTCTTATGACGATGAGGCTTGTCGTCATTGTGGCGGCTCGGAGTGGATGCGAGAAGTGGCCATGCACAAAACCTGGGGGGTTGAACGGTCTATAATGGTCTCCCAAAGCTCCCGCTTTGCCAAGAACTCTCAAACAAGATGACTGTCCGATTCATTTGTCTCGTGTCCCCGGAACTACCGCAGGTTCTCGGCAATCTTGGCCTGGTCCGCTCGGCCTGGGCCTCACGGGGCTGGCTGGGCCGGCTGAAGTGGGGCCGCATCGAGAAGGCGAGCGCGGCGCCAGGTCCAAAGTATCAGTTCGTTTTGCCGAGCGGCCGGAGCTTACAACCGGCCGAACCTGACATTCGCTCTTGAGTGCCGGGACCCGCCGGGTCGCCGTGCGTTGCGTTGTTCGAACCAGAAGTCCAAGAATTCAGGAGACTCCTCGCTGATCTCCACCATTCCAGAGCTGCCAGGATCCGGGTGGCTGGCGGCGGAGCCGGAGGCGACGCCCCAGACGCGCAGGCTTCGGCCCTGGGGCTTCCCTACGTGTCACCCGACCTAGTGTTCGGCCGGTAATTCGGTCATAGACGTTCGCCGCTTCGAGGGCGAACGGTCGGGTGGCTGGGGCAGAATGCCCCAGG
>JBEKTN010000514.1:0-4497 GCA_049516015.1 Isosphaeraceae bacterium
GTTTGGTTTGCCGCACTTTCTCCGCAGGGTGTAGATCGAGCCGGGGAGCAGCGGTTCTCTTCCGAGACACTCCTCAAGCAGTTGCGGGAGTTGGTGCTGGGCATCGAGGAGTTGAGAGCGGAAGGAGCTGAGCTGTTGGTTCATGGATTGAGTCCTCGACCTATCTGTAGGTCACTACTATGATATACCTACAGATAGCGAGGAATGTTTGACGTACGGCAGGAAAAAAGCAAAAAAAGTCATCCCGAGTGAAATCGGGGCGGCGCGAGAGGGGATGACCTCGCAGGGCGCCTCAGGTCGTGCGGAGTGAGAAAACGACGGGAAACACGCGGGCCTGGCGGCGGCGCCTTGCGCGGTCCCGCCGCCCCGCCCGCTTACGTCTGAATCACAGTTCCTCAAAGCAAGCCAGGCAAGGCCTGGATGAAACATGGAGGGAGTGCGAGGATGGCACTACTGACTTCCCGATCGGCGCTTCGAAAAGGTCAATCATGGAATCATCTTCGGCCCGGAACCTGGACGATCTGCGCGCAAGGGTTGCGGAGGCCTGCGCGGAGCTCGGCGCACGGGCCGCAGGGTACTGGCAACTCGATCAAGAAACCGAGCGGCTGGTCCAGATCGTCTTCGTGCCGGGTGTGGGACTCGATACCGAGATCGGCCGCCAGTTCGCGGTCGCGACCGCAACGGTGCCCTTGAGCCAGACGAGCCTGGGGATCGTGGCCGCGGCGCTCATGGGGCAACCGGCCGTCTCGCGTGCGGCAGAGCTGTCAGCGGATTCTGGTTCCGGCGGCTGGCTTCGCGCCTTCGGCGCGAGCCGATCAGTAGCTGTTCCGATTCGTGGCGAAGGAGGGAAGATTCAGGGGGTTTTCTCGGTGGCGCTGACCGCCGACAGCACCCTTGGCGACCGAATCGTCGCCGAGCGGATTCGCGGGACACTTGTTCCACGGAATGACTGGACGCCGCCTTGATGCTGCTCGACAATACTTTATCAAGGGATACGGTCAGTGAGATCGACAGGGAGGTGCCATGATCTTCGACAGCAACAGGGGCGGCGCAAGCAAGAATGGTGCCCGACTATTACGCGAGGTTGGGGGTTGATCCGGGATCTGACCCGGCGGGGATCGAGGCTGCGTTGAAGCAGCAGCAGCCGGTGTGGTCGATGGGCACGCGAAACCCCAAGACGCGGCACACCAACCAGCTCTATCTCGATGAGGTGCCAGCGCTGCGGCGGGCACTTCTGAGCGGACCGGAAGCCCGAGCGGCCTACGATGCCGAGCTAGCCGCGGTCCAGATCGCCGAGCGAGAGCAGAAGCTCGACGAGCTCCAGCGGCGGGTCCGGCTGCGGGCGGCCAAGGGGGGCCTGACGACCGCCGATCGGACCCTGCTGCGCGATGAGGCAGCCAGGCTCGGGCTGGACGGCGATGTCCTTGATCGCTTGACCCGCTTGATCCCCACCCTGACAACGACCACCGGGCCTGCCGACGTGGAGGAACTGGATGATGATCCTCCCGCCGATGTCCTCGACCCCTCGACCCGGCGACAGATCCGCGGGGCCCTCGAGCACCTGGGACGGCGCGACCTGTACGATGCGCTGGGGCTCTTCCGCGATGCTCCGGCGTCGATCATCACGGCCCGAGCCGACGAGGAGCGGCAGCGGTGGATGAGGAAAGCGCAGGTCACGGCCGAAAAGACGGCCTGGCTCGAGATCATCGCGCACGCCCAGTCTCATCTCACGTCGCCCAAGGCCCGAGCCAGGTACGATCGGACCTTGCTGCTGGAGGCCGAGGAGAGCTTCGACGCCGTGACCGTCTTTGCCCTCCAGGGATCGATGCGTCTCGACCCGGGAACCCGCGCTGCGCTCATCGAGGAAGCTGCCGCGCTGGGGATCGGCTCGGAGCGAGGCGACCGGCTGATCGCACGGGCCTGCCGGAAGCTGAGTGTCAGGCGCGACGGGGGCTCGGTGCCGCCCCAGCCTGACCCGGCCGGAGCGGGCCTGCCGACGGTTAACGGCGCCTACCAGCAGCTTCGGTGTCGCAACTGTGCGGGTGTGACCGAGGTGAGCCCGGTGGCGCGGAAAACAAGCCCGGCGCGATGCCGCCACTGCGGAGCGTCGCTCAAATGGGAGTGTCCGGTTTGCCGCCGCTCTCACTGGATCGACGTGCCAAAGTGCGGATGCGGGTTCCCTCTGGCGCTGCGCGAGCCCCTGGTGCGTCATTTCGCCGCGGCCCTGCATGCCTTCCGCTCGCTCGACCTGGACGCGGCGCGCACGCATCTCGAGCAGGTTCAGAGCTACGCGCCTCACCACGTCGGGGCGCGGAACGGGATGGCCAAGATCCGGCACCACGCGGCGGACATCGAATGCGCCAAAATGGCCTGGGAGCTCGCTCATTCCGGCAAGAAGCTGGTTGCAGCCAGGCGGGCGGTTGACGCCTGGCGAAAACTTGTCGATCCGGCGTTGCCCGAGGTCCGAGAGGCCTGGAAGGAGGTCACCTCCGCCTTGCGCCAGGCCGAGGAGCTTGCGGCGCGCGCTCGCAAGCTGGAGCGTGTCGATCCACCGGCTGCGCGCAGCCTTTACCGCAAGGGCATGGACATCGCGGCCGACTTGCCCGACGCCTTGACCGGTCTGAACCGCTGCCCGCCCGACGCCCCGACCGGCCTGGAGATGCAGGTGCTGGGGGACCGGGTCCGGCTTTCCTGGACGCCCCCTCCGCCGGACGGCCTGGGGCCGCTCACTTTCGCTGTCATGCGTAAGCGTGGCGGCTTGCCCCAGCATCCCGGCGACGGCACGAGGATCGCCGAGGTCTCGACGTGCGAATTCGAAGACCGGCACCTCAAGCCGGGCGAGACCATCAGCTATGCCGTACTCGCCAAGCGCGGTGAGGCGGAGTCCCTGACCGCCGTCGCGGTTGGACCGTTGGTTTATCTGCCCGATGTTCAGGATGTGCGGGTGGAACCGCGCGCAGGGGAAATCGAATTGTCGTGGATTCCGCCCCATGGCGTGTTTGAGATCCGCGTGGTCCGCAAAGGCGGTTCTCCCCCGGCCGATCCCCGCGATGGCGAGCGGATTGCCGCATCGCTGGACCAGGCGCTTGACTCCGGCCTGCGGGAGGACCAAGTCTATCATTACGCGATCTATGCGATCTATCGCATGGCCGACTCGCGGCGATATCCCGCACAGGGCATCGTTGTGTCAGCGTTTCCCCGCTTGCCTCTTGCTCCCATGAACGCTCCACGGCTGATGATCACGCCGAGCGGGCATGTCCGGCTGGATTGGACTGAGCCCCCGCGAGGTTCCGTGCGGATTCTCCGCACGACAAGGCCTCTAACCGCTTCTCCAGGAGCCCAGCTCAGCATCGCTGCTGCCGAGCAATTTGCGGGAGATTGGCTTCCTCTCTCGGGCCCCGACCGGGCCGAGGACACCGATCCTCCGGCAGCCGGCTGCTGTTACTACACGCCTCTGGTCACGGTCGGAAGCTTGGTCACCGTCGGCCATCCGGCCGCGCTCTCGCGGGTGGCCGATCCTTCGGAACTCCAAGCCACCAGGACCGGCGGACCGGGTGAAGAGGCATCGACCGCGAGCCGGATCTTGTTGCGGTGGCGCTGGGTGCCGGAGGCGACTGCCACCCGGCTTCTCGCCCGCCAGGGCTCACCCCCACGCGGTTCGTCCGACCCCGATGCGATCGTGACGACCGTGGCTCGCGCAGACTACGAACGGCTCGGCTCATGGACCCTCGAGCTTCCCCGCACCGCATTTGCTGAGCCAAGCGATTTCGAACTTCAACCTGCCGACGTACCGGCGAACGGTCCGTTCAGCCTTCGATCGGACCACTGGTATGTCAGTGCCTTCAGTCTTGCCGAGATCGACGGTGCCAGCCTCGTCTCTCCGGGGCTGGAGCCGAGTGCCACGACCGCCGTGCCGTGCCCGCATCCGCAGATTACCGTATCGTATTCCTTGAGGTGCCCGTGGCTTCCGGCTCGTCCTTGGGTGCTGACCTTGCGTACCGAGCCTTCTGGAGCAGCGGTCCCGCGGATGGTTCTTGTCGCCAACGAACGGGCCGTTCCTCTCTCGGCTGAGGATGGTGAGATCGTCGCGCGGTTACCACCTGGCCAGGATGGGGCAACTCATGCGATCCGGACCCCGCTCAACCTGTCACGAGTTGGGGTTCGCGCCTTCCTTGATCCGACCATTGACCCCGGATCTCTTCCCCCCCATCCGACTGCGCCATCCCGAGACGGGACTCGCCCGGGTATGATGGATTTGTCGGCACAGAAGTTGGACGGAATCTTCCAGCTCCGGCTGCAGACACGGTCCCCACGGACTCACCAGGTCGCGGCATGGTTCAAACGCAGGTCACAGCTGTCAGGCGACAGTAATTCCGACCCCCTCCTAACTGTACTGATCCCCACTCCCGTCATGCCTTCGTGTTATCGGTTGTTGACGCCTTCGTCTGGCTCTTTCTTGATCTTCACCTCCGTTTCTCGATGGGTCTGTTCGGGGTC
>JBEKTN010000515.1:0-4219 GCA_049516015.1 Isosphaeraceae bacterium
TCGGCTTCAAATCTCGGATCTCTTGAACATCCATGCTCGATCCTCCCTAAACCATTGGTGGGAGGAGAGATTCGTCGATTTGGCGAAATTAATCAAGGCCAATCTAGCGCTGTAGTACTAGATCCTCCGGTTCAGCGGGTTCGACGAGGATGATTTCCCCAGGAAGCCCATTCGGATCAGGCAAGTCGATGTTGCCGTTCTTGATCACGAAAAGATAGCCGGAATCGTCGCTGGCGTCGAAGAGTTGGTCTTCGATCTCATGGGATTCGGGGTCCCCCATGCCGAGGCTCTCCTCCGCAATCCGATCATAAGCATCCACCCCCCGTACCAGCCCAGTGCTAACGAGCCTATGATCGCCAGCGGAACGCCCCCGATCATCGCCGCAAGCCTCGCTCCGGTCGGAGCCTGGACGGCCGACCCGATTGTCGCCCCGAGAATGCCGCAAGCAACGCCGAAGAACAAGACCGTCTTGACCAATCTCCATCGGTTGCGTGGTGAAATCATAAGTTGATTAGAATGACCAAACGATCCTGGTCTCATGAGGCGATCCATTCGAGCTTCTTCTCCAGGTCATCCAGCAGGTCGGCGATCCTGCCGAGGACGGTCCTCAGCCGCTTGGTGTGAGCAGGTGGGGCGAAGGCGAGGTAGGTGTAAATCTCCTCGCGCATCTTCACCAGTTCCTTCTTGATAAACTCAACGAAGTGACGCTCGGCGGCTGCCTCCTCGATCCTGGTCTTGAGCCGCAGTGTCAACCGGGTCGCGTTTACCACCGATTCCCGCTGCTTGGAGGTTAGCCTGAGCAGGAACTTCTCGTCTGGTTGCTTCCCCTTCTTGGCTGGCATGGCTGGCATTCCCTCAGACGATCACGTTATTCCTTCGCTGATCCTGCGGGCTCCGTCTTCACCACCTTCACCCAGCGATCTCCGGCTTGAACGGTCCCGCTTTCTTGTCGCTGCGCATGAACCCTCGAGGCGTCCAGGGACCGGCGTCCCAAACCATCCTCGGGAACATCGCACCCATATTCTCGCTTATTGGAAGCATCGTCAAGTCGGCTCGCACCGTCCAGTCATCAAGAGTCGCTCTCACACTATACTATGTGACTATATCTGATGAGCAACACGCTGAACCATGGCCCTGCTTTAACTTGTTGCATTCGCGGCTTTATTTGGCATAATGGGGATCTGGTACCCAGATCGAGAGGAGCGTCTGTCGAAACGTTGGCAGGCAAGTGAGCAGGGATGTGACCAAGCGGAGTCAATTCCTATGGCTCAGAACATTCATCTCGCCCGTCGCCAGGTCGGGGTCAACAACGTCCTGGGACTGCATCTCAGAGTTGCTGGCAGGTTCGTCAAACTGGCGAATGCGTTCCAGTCCGATGTCAGGGTCTACTGCAAGGGCATCATAGCGGACGGCAGGAGCATCCTGAGCTTGTTGAGTCTCGCCGCCGAGTGCGGAACGATGCTGGCTCTCGAAGCCGAGGGTTGCGATGCCGATGCCGCCGTTGCCGCTTTAGCCGACCTGATCTCGGCTCCGTCTCACGACTCCGAGGATCAAAACGGGGAAGCACAAAACCGGGGCCCGAAATCACGCCCGATGCAGGATCCGCCGCAGGAAGGTGTTGCGACGGAACCGCCGGAGAGCCAGAAGAGCGATCACTCCTCGAAATGCGGTCCCAGGTGGGATTCGTGGAGGCGGGGGTCCGCGACTCGACCGGCGCTCGATCGTCGTACGGCAATCCGAGGGCGATGGAATCGGGCAGGAGGCCATGGTGGGGGTTGATCGACCGCGAGACCTGGCCTTCATGACAATGGAGAGCAGGGGGACGAGACGCCGGTCTGGTTCAAGATCATGGAGAGCGAGCCATCAAAGAAGGAGCCAGAACGCCCAGAAGCAGATCCCGGCAGCGGCGACGAAGCCGACGCCCGAGAGCCACATGGGGATCTCTTGCGAGCGAAGACGGACCTGCCAGCGGAAGCCAAGACGCAGGGCATGAAAAAGGGCGACCAGTCCGAAGATGATCCCCGAGACGAGGAAGAACGCCTGCTGAAGCGTCATCGAGACCTCCCATCGCTTCTTAGGTTCAAACCCTGTGAGGAACATCGGCAGCAAGTTCATCGGACGGGTCTGACCTCAGAACCACTGATTGCTCCCCTGCTTCCCTTTCCAGAAGGGGCAAAACGGGCAGTCTTCGCCCACCGGGAAATCCTCGCCCTCCTCGTGCGGACAACCCATGTTGCCATCGCTCATTGCGACGGACGTGACCCCATGTTCGTTGAAGAACTCCATGATCTCCCGCTGGATCTTTGGGTTAGTCATTACGTCGGTAGCGACCCATCGCTTGATGATCGCCTTGGAATTCTTTGCCGTGAACACACCTGCGGCGATCTTGGTCGTGGTCTTGTCGTCGGGACCGTAAAAGGCCATGGTGCCCGTTGGGTACGTTACAGGCTTCTGTCGCTTTGAGTGCTTCCTCCGGTATTCCTCGACGGCTGATTTCCATTCCTTCAGCTCTTTCTGTGGAATCAAGTGCTGGTTCTCTTCCGATACCAGCAAGCCGGTCTTCTCGAAAGCATAGACGAAGGCTGGGTCCAGACCCGTTGCCCTCATGTTTCCAACCAGCATGGCCTCCAGATATTCCAGGTGAGGCAGGTCCGTGAAGAGCAATTCATCTGGCTCAGGCTCCCGGCCATGCTTGTCGATGAAGGCTTGCCGAGCTTCCTGAAAGACCTCCTTGACTTCCTCGGTCATGGGAATGGACTTGCCAACCGTTCCATCCTCGTCCTCGACCCACTCGAATCCCTTCCCGTAGCAGCAATTCTTGTACTTCTTGCCGCTCCCGCATGGACACGGGGCGTTTCGTGAAATCCTCTTCTTGGACATGGCTTTTCCCCTCCGGTATGGGCGCACTCTCGATCTTTGACCAAACCCCAAGGGTTTTCAGCACTCGCCCCACATGCCACGAGAGCCGATCCGCCCTGCTCAGTCCTCGTCGAGGTTGAGGACTGTGGGATCGTCCAGATCCTCCGGTTCAGCGGGATCGACGACGATGATTTCCCCAGGAAGCCCATTCGGGTCAGGTATGTAGATGTCCCCGTTCTTGATCACGGCACGATAGTCGGAATCGTCGATGGCGTCGAAGAGTTGCTCTTCGATCTCATGGAATTCGGGGTCCCCCATACCGAGGCTCTCCTCCGAAATCCGATCATAAACATCCACCAGGCGAGACAGCATCGCTCGATCAGAAGTCCTGGCCATCATTCATGCTCCTCTCAGGGTCGGGACGGTCACCGCCCTTGCTGGGCTTGAGTTGAACTCACCGCCAGTTATGTGACCAGTAGGTGTAGTCAGAGATCAGCCGGTAGTTTGCGTCTTTCTTCTTGAGTTCGATCACTTCGAGCGGGAACTCGATCTCTTCGTCCTGATCGTGCCCGATGCCGTACAGCCCAGACTCCTCATCGAACTCGTCGTCTACCGGAGGGTCCAGCCTGGAGATCGGGACGGTCACTTTCTTGCTGGAGAACGGGCCGGATTTCGCCCAGGAGGAAGTGAAGAACGGGAATTTCAGGTTCGCCGCCAGGTAGCGGTAGTAGGTCATCAGAGTCTCGGGCGAGACATCGGGGATCGGGTCGTCGTGGGTCAGCCCGAAGGCCATACGGACCCGATCATCCTGGTCCTTCTCCGACAACGGCGGCGTCTTGATCTCGGTCGGCTGCTCGATCGGGACCGAGGCTCCGTCGTCCAGTTCGAGTTCCTCCTCACCCAAGCTCATGGTCTCGAAATCCAGTCCGTCCCGATCACATCGCTTGCGGTAGATCGGGTGGAGACTCGCCAGAGTTCGATCGTCCAGCTTGAACACACAGTTGATCTGACCCTGGCCTTTGATGATCTCGGTGACGGTCCCGGCCCAGCCTCCCAGAGGCATATCGGGGAAGAGCGGGTCGTTCACGCCCCGTTGAACCCGAACCTTGTCTCCCACCTGGAATCGAGAGTTGACCGATCCTTTTTTCGTGTGAGCCATGCGTCATTCCTCGGCGGATCTCATGCTGCCAGCCGTCTCCGAAACCATGCTCGTTCGTGAATCGGAACTTCCGTTCCATCTTAGCGCGTTTTACCGTTGAGTTGCAGACGCGGCGGGACGTCCTCTCCTTCTCCCGCGGGGAGCGGGGGGAACCCCGCTTGCGGGGTCGGGCCGGAACGGCCGGATGAGGGGAATTTGCGG
>JBEKTN010000516.1:0-4183 GCA_049516015.1 Isosphaeraceae bacterium
GGCTGCTGGTCCAGCTTTGCCAGGCGGGATTCGTACCCGCAGGGTTTCAACGAAAGGTTTCAGAGTTCGAGTCTCTTCCTCCTTTCCAAAGCTTACCTGACGCAAGGACACCATACCTAACTGCTTGGGCGGACTCTGGGAAATCAGGGAGAGAACAGATGGCTGGTCCGCGCGATCTGGGCCGGTTTCCGGTTTTCGCGTCGTGCCCTGAGGCAATACTGGCCCATCGCCAGACCATTATGGATCAAGGGGAAAAGAAAGACGGCTAGTTGCGGGAGGGCTGCACCTAGCTCCGAAGAATTCAGGACGGTGTCCCCGGAACCGCCCTTACCCGATCGCATGACTTGCTGATGGATTGGACCGACGGAAGGTCATCTCGCCATGCCCCATATCGAGGAACTGGTCGTTCAGAACTACCGGGTCTTGAAAGAGTTCACACTCGACGGCCTGCAACCCATGAGCGTGGTCCTGGGACCATATGGTTGCGGGAAATCGACTCTGTTCGACGTTTTCGGCTTCCTTTCCGACGCCCTGCAAACCAACGTCAAGGCGCGATCGAGCACAGAGGCAGGCTACGCGAGCTTCGATCGCGAGACAGCACTGGCCCGATCGGAATCACGATTCGGTATCGGGACCGAGCTGACGGCGATCTGCATGGTGGTGAGCTTGCGCGTCATCGACGGTGTCCCCAGCAGTCAGATTCGCTATTTCATTGGGAGTGCCGCGGGGACGGCGAAGGGATACCTGCAGTGGGTTCGCGGTCATTGGGGGATCGAGAACTCGTTACAACCAGGTTCAGGTATCGCGCAAGGGTCGGGAGTTCCGGGAGATTCCAGCCGTCCTCTGTGAGATGGGCCGTGAGATCCTTGCCGGCTTGCTTGAACGGAACGTAGCCGAGGAAGGTGGTCATATCGGGGCCTTGTCGAGAACTTTGTAAAGCCGGTCGAGGACGACTCGGGGGACAGTGGGCTTCGGTTCGAAGAGGAGAGAGTGGTCCCCCCTCGCTCCGGTATCTCCCCGTTGACCGGTTGCCGGGTCGATCCATGGCGTGCGGTGATCGTGTCGGTTCATGAGGACCGGCTCGGGAATGGTTCCGTGGAAGGCCTCGCCCGAGGCGTATTCGGCAGTCGTAGAAAGCCGGACGCAATATGCACACTGGCTGATTATGACCTCGCTGAAGTCCCAGGTATAGCGGGCCTGTCGCTCGGCCTCGGTTTGGTCCTTAGCGTCACTCACCAATCTTCGGCCGGAAAGCCTCTAGCTTCAGCCATGGGGTAATACGGCCGCTCCTATGTTGATGTTAATCAACGTCCTCGCACGCGATGCTGATCTATGGTACAGTATGGTTGCTGGAACTGGCTTCGGCAGGGTGGACGCTGCGTTGGAGGGATAGGCCCTCTGTAAAAAGCCAGCCTACATGATAAAAGCAAGGAGGCGTAAAGTCACTACCCGCGTAGCAGCCCCCGCTAATCGCCTCCAAGCCGCGCGACCGAAAGGTCGAGCACAGGTCGCGAGGACGGACCCGCCGTAAGCCGGCCTGAACTGGACGTCGGCTGGCATGGATGTCGGTATTCCAAACGATGAAAAGCCCTCTTGACAGGCAGTAAACAGGTAGTATACTTCTGTCTATTGTGGGAGATATTGAGTCTGACGAATCCACCCGAGTTCGCCGACGCAACCATGGAACATGATGGCACCGGGACTGCGTGAGGCTCTCGCTTTCCAGTTCGTCGGGAGTCGCAAGAGCATCGAAAAGCGTCCTGGTTGCGTTTGGGAGGTTACGGATGAACCGCTACCAGCTTGCCAAAATCGTGCAATGGGCGGGAACGCTGCGCTCGCGGAAGCGAATGCAGAAGATGATATTCCTTCTCAAGGCGGCTGGTTGCCCTCTGGATGCAGACTACGACCTGCATCATTACGGACCTTATTCGCAGGATGTCGCTCGGCTCACGGACGAGATGGTGCGCGAGAAGCTTCTCTGTGAGACAACGGAGGCGCGCCACTACGGGGAGCAGTATTCCTACGTTCTCTCCGACGAGGCGAGCCGCCAGATCTCCGCGTACGAGTCGAGCTCAAGGAGCGCCGGCCCGGCCAAAGAGATGGCTGCGTTCGAATCGCTCGCCCGAAAACTCGAGCAGACCGATCTCAAGGAGCTCGAGGTCGCTTCGACCATCGTTTTCTTTCGTAAGCAAGGGGACGATTGGATAGACGCCGTGGAGAAGACACGGCAGTTCAAGAACCTGCTTGCCGACACCCCCTTCCTGGAAAAATGCAAGGCGATTGCAAGCGAGATCGTCGCGTGATCGAGGTTGATCATGTCCGCGAAGATCATCCGTGATCCCCTTTACAACTACATCGGCATCGACCGGAAGCGAGACGGTTGGCTGCTCGACGTTTTGAACAGCCCCGAGATTCAGCGACTCCGGCGCATTCACCAACTCGGCCTTAGCTATCTGACTTACCCGGGTGCCGATCACAATCGTCTGGTTCACTCCCTGGGTGTCCTCCATCTCATGACCCAGATGATGAAGCACCTGGAATCCAATTACGAAGACGCTCAGGTCCGACGAGCGAGAGAGCCTCTCCTCGGTGCGGCCTTGGTCCATGATGTGGGGCACGGCCCGTTCTCACACCTCTTTGAGCCTTGCCTGGGCACCGACCACGAGGATTGGTCGGTCAGGATCATCGAGTGCCTGGATTCCACGCTGCACAAGGCCCTTCGTGCTTGCGATCAGTCTCTTCCTCACACCGTGGCCGAACTGGTCGATCCCAGGAATCGCCGTCATCCGTCGTGGCAGAAGTATCTCCTGTCGAGTCAGTTGGACATGGACCGCCTCGACTACTTACGGCGGGATAGCTTCTTCACCGGCGCAGACTATGGGCACTTTGACTGGTATCGACTGATTAACAGCTTGGAACTGTACGATGACGGCCAGTCGAGCCGTGACATCGTCTGGCCTGAGAAAGCATGCCTCGCCATTGAGGAGTTCATCTTTTCTCGCTACTACATGTATCATAATGTGTACCTCCACAAGACAACGCGAGGCTTCGAGAAATTGCTCGAGACGATGTGGTCCAGGGCCAAGGAGTTCTTCGACCGGGGAAAGGACGCACTCCTCCTACCCGCGATACGGGACTTCTGGAGTACTTCGGAACCGAGCGTTGCTCAATACCTGGCGATCGAGGAGTTCACCGTCCTCCAGCAGATTCAGAACTGGACCATGCACGATGACAAGGCGCTGAATGACCTCGCCAGGCGGTTCCTCTACCGGGAGCGATTGGCTATGGTTGACCCACCCGATTTCGAGGGCAGTCTGACCCCGGACTATGAGGGTTGGGGCGAGGCGCTTCGACAGCTAGTCGCTTCAAGACTCGAATATGATCCACCTGAGGTTTATTGCCTGGTGGATCGGGTCAAGGCGAAATACTACCAGCCTTACTTCCCCGAGAAAGAGCATGATGAACAGAGCGTGAAGAATGCGATCTGGGTCCGTGTGGAGGGGGAAGCCCGGCCTATCGAGATCTCCAATCGTCTAACAAGGCTCAAGCCGGTCACCGAGGCCCCGGCCGAAAAGGTCCGATACTATGTCCCGAAGGACTTGCAGAAAGACGCCCAAGCCCTACGCTCGCATTGGAAATAAGCCATGCCACTCCCTTTTGTCATCGACAACGTTCATCACCAGCTTGTCGACGTGCTCAACCAACTGCTCGCTCAAACTGAGCGAATGCCGCTCGATATCGCAACCGCTTATTTCTCGATCAGCGGTTACAGGCCCCTGAAGGACGGACTGCACAGGGCGGCTTCGCGGGGTCAGCGGCTTCGCGGGGTCAGAGCCAGTTTCCGGTTTTCGAGACGCGACATGCGGTAATACTTGCCCATAGCCAGAGCATTCCGGATCAACGGAAAAAGAAAGACAGCGAGTTCTGGGAACACTCTACCAGGCTCCGAAAATCAAGCATGGTGTCCCCGGAACGGCCCTTACCTGATCGCGTGACTTTCTGATGAGTTGGACCGCCGCAAGGTGATCTCGCCATGCCCCATATCGAGCAACTGGTCGTTCAGACTTGTTTTTGACAGTATACAGTGGCATCTTCTTACAGAACCGTGAGTTGCGCGATCACACAGGCGGCGTGGCACCAGGCGCAGTATCCCCGCAGGGAGCCGACGGTTCGACTTGTTGAA
>JBEKTN010000517.1:0-4423 GCA_049516015.1 Isosphaeraceae bacterium
GCTCGCCGATCACTTACAGCGCTGCGGCCGTGCCGACGGCGGCAACGCTTTCGGGCCCAAGTACGGGGTTTGTGGGCGTGCAGTCGACGGCGTTCACGGTGACCGTGAATCAGCCCGCGGCGACGGGTGGGGTGACCATCGCGCCTGCCAGCACGAACGGCTCGGACACGTTCCAGGCCGCGTCGCGGGGAAGCAACGTGTCGAGCGTCACGATCCCCGCTGGCTCGACGTCCGTCACGTTCTACCTGACACCTGGCGGCACGGCGGGCAACCGCAGTATATCGATCACGACATCGCCAAGCTTGACCTGACCTATTCCGGCTCGCCGATCACTTACAGCGCTGCGGCCGTGCCGACGGCAGCAACGCTTTCGGGCCCAAGTACGGGGTTTGTGGGCGCGCAGTCGACGGCGTTCACGGTCACCCTCAATCAGCCCGCGGCGCCGGGTGGGGTGACCGTCACCCCTGCCAGCACGAACGGTTCGGACACGTTCCAGGCCACGTAGCGCCGCGGCCGTGCCGACGGCAGCAACGCTTTCGGGCCCAAGTACGGGGTTTGTGGGCGTGCAGTCGACGGCGTTCACGGTCACCCTCAATCAGCCCGCGTCGACGGGTGGGGTGACCGTCGCGCCTGCCAGCACGAACGGTTCGGACACGTTCCAGGCCACGTCAAGCGGCGGCAACGTCTCGAGCGTCACGATCCCCGCTGGCTCCACGTCCGTCGCGTTCTACCTGACACCTGGCGGCACAGCGGGCAACCGCAGTATATCGATCACGACATCGCCAAGCTTGACCTATTCCGGCTCACCGATCACCGAAATCATGGTGAAATCGTGGGGCTCTTGTCGGGATGGATTTGAATCTGGTTGATCGTGTCGAAGAGCCAGATAGGAACATCCACTTCTCGCTCATCCGATGGAAAATCAACGTGCCCGGGGTAAGGCTTTCGTTCTCGGACCGCTCTGATCGGTTTCGGGCAGCAGGAGCTCGATGGTCGACATCCGGAATGAGGAGACGCGATCGTTCGGAATGAAGACAACTCGAGAGATCCAATCGTCAATGTAGACAACCAATGTAACCTCATCCCCCGTCGTCGATCCGTAGGGGCAGTTGTAGAGCTGAAGCTCCCCCCTGGTGTCGGTCTGCCATCGGACCTTGACGGCGGGCAGCATGCCGCTGGGATCGACCAGTGAGAATCGAAACCGCAAGCCGCTGACGAACACCGGCTGGTCCAGGTCGAAGCTGAGATACGCATCGGGCCCGAGCACCTTGCCGCCGTCGCCTTTCCAGTCGATCTCATGGACCTCGGTGGGCTCTGCGCGCAGTCTGCGCACCCGGAAAGATGGGTCAGGAGGCAATCGATCGTAAGGGGCGATGCCGGCATCCCGAAGCTGTCGAAGATACGCTTCCAGGGCTTGGTGGAAATAATAGGTGATCCAGGAATGATGAGCTACAAGGCGGGGGATCGGCTCGGCGGCCCGCAAGTCCCGCAGAAAGGCACGTTCGTGCTCGCTCCGGATCTGTCCATGCTGGACGCCGAACTGAAAGTTCGCGGCCAGAAAGCCAGCGGCGGCCGTGAAGAAGAACATGCGGCCCAGAGGAACAAGGGACGGCGGGCCATGGAATTCCCAGACGAAGTAGAATCCGAGCAGCGCCACGACCGACGAGGCCGCATAGCGACTGTCGAGCACCGTGTCTCCCCACGTGTACCTGCCCAGTCCGACCACCCAGGCGACCGCCATGCACGACACCATGTAGGAAGCAAGCCCGACGGCTCTCGGATCGCGTCTGAACTGGCCGCGTGCTAGGGCCTTGAACAGGCAGAGTGAGGTCGCTAGCAGGATTACCACGAGGAGAGCACAGGGAACCTGTTTCCAGGGTAAACTGGCACCTCTGCCAAACCCGGACGCGAGGTATTTCAGTGCCGTCTTCGCGTAGGCAAAGAGCCCGGGCTTCACGTAGAAGGGCGCGCCGTTGAATGCTCGATAACCGACGAAGTAGAGCCCGATGATGATGACCGTGACACTCGCCGCCGCCAACGCCACCGGGTGGACATCACGACGGGACGGCTCGGTGGTTGCTTTCACCGCCCATCCCTGGTAGACCATCCAGGGAACCATCATCGCGGCGAAGACGAGGCCGCCTCCGTAGGTCAAAGGCAGGAGGACGAGACTCGCGCCAGCCAGCACGAGGCTCGTCCGATTCAACGCTCCTCGATGGATCAGGATCAGGATCAGCAGCAGCGTCTCCAAGCAAGTCCCAGAGACATAGGTGAAGACTTGGGCCCAGGAGAACGCCTCGGCTTGACCAAGATTGAGGAGAACGATGGGCAAGAAGGCGTCGCAATAGCTCCATCGACCGCGGGCCTTGCGTATCGCCCAGAGCAACCCGACGGAGAGTGCCGAAAAGAGTACGACATTCAGGTAGAGAATGGGCTTCGAATTGAAGCCGAAGAGGGAGTAGCACACGACAAAAACGAGCTTCATTATCGGCCACCTGTGTCCCTGGACGTCCTCCCAGAGCCAGGAGAGATCAACCCGCTGGGTGCCGGTCACGAAAGGGACGAAGAACCAGTCCTCCCAGCGCGGAATACGGTTGCCGCAAACCGTGACGAACCCGAGTGCCATCACGCTCAGGGTGAGCCACGTTCCCAGTACGAACCAGCCGGACGCGGGCTCATCAGTCCGACCCGCCGGCAGCATTGCTGCTGGACTATCGCCTGGTAGCGGTCGCGTGGTCGTCAAGATGGCCACTCTCGTATCCTTCCTTCCGGCAGGCATCGACACCGTTCGCGGCCTGATCATTCCCGCCGGGCAGGAATTCCCCGGGCCCCGATCTCCTTGAATCCAACCACCCGTCGGGCCACTGAGAGTTTTCGCTCATGCCCTCGTCCGGGGGCGACTCTCGCAGAGCCAATCGCGTGGAGACGGCCGAGACCAGGCGGAGTTCATTGGAACCGCTGCCGGCATCTCGCCGCGAAATGACGTGGTGACATATCGAAGTAACGTCGATGTCGTTGACGATGCCGTCTCGGTTCAATAGGATAAAATCTCCTTTTCGCCGTGAACCAGCACGCGAAGAAACACCGAACCGACCTCTTCAGGATACTCCGCTAGCAGTTCTCTCTCAAGGCTCTCGCGACTCACGACCCTGCTTGTTTCCTCCTGAGACCGCATCAATGCCCATGAAGAGATCGACCCGATCCTGGGGCGATCTGCGCACTGGCGCAACGCTTCGACTGCTCCGGATGCATTATGAGAGTGGAATCGGGCATATCGGAGGCAACCTCTCGTGCCTTGACCTGCTGCTGACGCTGCGCCATCGGATTCTTGGTCCCGAAGACCAGTTCATCCTCTCCAAGGGACATTCCGCCTGGGCCTACTATGTGACGCTCTGGACGCTTGGGCGAGCGGCAGGACTTAATTTCCCTGCTGCTCGGTGATTCTCGGTTTGATGGTGATGTCATACTTCGGCAGGGTCGCCGATCGTTCCAATCGGGCTTCGTACTCCTTCATCTCCGTGGCGTCAACTCGAACGCCATCGGGATACTCGCCATGGAGGCGTTTCACGATCGGGTGCCGGCTCTTCCAGGTCATTCGTAGGGCGCATTGCAGAACCACCTTCAGGCAGTTCAGTAACACGCCGTTCCATTTCTTCTCCAGAGCCGACCAGCAGCGTTCAATCGGGTTGTATTTGCTGTGGTAGGGAGGATAGTACACCAACCGAATCTCCAACCTCGACCAGTCGGCAAACTGGACCATCCGTTTCAGAAACTGGGTCAGCCGACCGGAGTTCTTGGGGCCGTTGTCCAGATAGATTACCAGGCGCTTGACATGCCCTAAGAGGGTGTATGAAAAGGGGCGAAATAGGCGGGGACCGCACGCCAAACCCTCGAAAAACAGGCATCTGCGATCCACCCTACAAGTGTAACACCGGCTTTTCATACACCCTCTGAAGGGCCTCAGGGTCCGATCCGAAAAAGCGGTGACCAAGAAAGGGATGTCGGTTAAGATATCTGAACTGGCGGAGGCCAAACACCTCAGATGATCAGCAACCGGGAAGGAGCCCGTCATGGAAGTGCTACTGGAGTCGGAAGAGCAAATGGGCCGGAACAAGCAGAAGGGAAGAGGAAAGCGTCAAAGGCCCGCCGGCCCGCCGGCACCCTCACCAGCCGTCGTGGCAGACCAAACCGGGCGTTTATTGGCCGAGCGCGAACGCGAATGGCTCGAACGTCTGACGACCGACCCGGCGAGCTTCGCCGCCGTGGAACTCGAGGTTCACGAGCAAACGCGGCGGCAGGCCGATCTCTATGTCGCCGGGCTGTTGGCCAAGGCCAGTGAGCAGCCTGAGACAACTCCCCATGTTGACAAGGTGATCGCCGAGGCGGAGGTCCCGCTCCGCCCGGTTGAAAAAAAAGACGCCCC
>JBEKTN010000518.1:0-4130 GCA_049516015.1 Isosphaeraceae bacterium
GCGGCTGGTCGGCAAAAGCCCGAAATGGGCTGCCCTGTTCTCTCGGTTGAGGCATCGCAGCGGTAAGAAGCGGGCCATCGTGGCGGTGGCCAGGAAGCTGCTCTGCGTGCTCTACGCCATGCCTTGCACTCTTCATCCTCCTCCTGATCTTGATCCTGATCTTGATCTTGATCCTGATCTTGATCCTGCTCCTCATCTTGATCCTGCTCCCATTGGGAGCGGAAGGGGCCACCCACTTGCTGGCACCTGGGAAACGTGGGTGGCCCCCAACATCACTCTACCTCAAGGCCGGGGACGTTGACGTCTCGCTCGAGATCATGCTCCACCTCTTATTCGATCGGTGGTCGCCGGCCCCGCCTGCTCCGCTCCGCGCGCCTCGGAGGATGGAAAATCGCCACCCGGAACTCAAAAGACGTATAATGATAGTCTCCAAACTTGATAAACCACAAACGTCAGAATGGCGAATGAGACAAACACATAGGCGATCGCGACGGCCGCGCGGATCAACCTCCTTCGCCTAGCCCGCCACCGCCGGCGCTGCCGGCGGTGATGGTGATCGCGATGGCGATGGGACGAGTCGGCCGGTCGTTCGGTGTGCTCTGCCGCGGGCTCCGGCTCCCGGGCGTGGTGCCGCCGGGCGAACCACCGTGACATCGACTCGGCGCACGCCGGGCAGAGGTTGATGACGGGCTGCGCCGGGGCCCGCGGCCCGGATTGGACCACGACCAGGGCCGGTCCACCCTCGATCAGCTTGCCGCAGCGGGAACACGTTTCCACGACGTCGGCCATCCTTTCCGAGCCGCCTACGAGTGTCTCCGCCATAACCTTCGCGTCGCGTCGATCGCTCGAGCATCTGCGAGCTACTGAAGCCAGCAGGGCAAATGGAACATGGCGGATCACAAATCAGCGGTAATGCAGGTCCTCTGCCAATTGTCATGTCCCATTTGCCATGCTGGAACCAGTCGTATGATCGGGGCACCCGATCAGATCATCCTGCGCGGGTCGCGGAAGGAAGGTCCGCATCGGGACGGGCTCGGTCCTCCCTTGGCGCCGGAGGAAGTTGAAAAGGGGTCGAGGCATGCGGATCCCCAGGCGATAGGCATAGAACCTGATGGCGATGCGGTCGATCAATAGAATTCCTATTATTAATATGAACAGAGAACCGAAAGCGTATGTTCCAATAAGCCATGGATTTTCGACTATCCAGGTGACCGTACTGTTCGTCAGCTTGACCCGCGACAGGTACTGATTGAGGATCGGAACACGTCTCAGATGGATGTTGGAGTAGCTCAAGAATGGGACGCCGGGGTCCCTGATCGCTTCATCCAGCGTCCAATCTCGCCGGTCGAAATAGGCGTTCATGAGCGGGCTATCCTGGGGGTCCACCAGGATATCGACATCCGGCCGGACCTCGGCTTCGGCGATCACGTGAGGGTTGGGCCCGTACAGGTTGACGCGATGGGCCTTGATCCCGAGTTGATGAGCCAGGTTGATGAACGCCCGGGTCGACTCACCGCAATACCCCAGTCCCGATTCCAGCGTCTCTCTGGCGGTCGCCCGCAGGAACGGGCGGTCGTCGTAGGCTGCTCCCCGCCATTTGACGTGACGGCGCAAGTAGTCTCTGAGGGCCATGATTCGCTCCCTCTGGGTGTGTGCGCCTGCCTGGTCGGTGATCTGTCGCGCCTTCACCGCTAACCAACGCTGCTCCTCTTGGAAGCGCGAGTAGCAGTAGGAGGCGACCATCAGCAATGCCAAGAGGAACACCCAAATGACTCGCTTCGATGTCCGGATCATGGCGTAACCTCGGCATCCTGATGAAGCTGAAAGTCGCAGTTTGATCGACTATCGAGGAACTCGGTTTCACGCAGGCTTGGGGTGGTTCGATCTTTCCGGGCTACCTGTCCAAGAAGCGTTGAGAGGATCTCTACCTGTGCCGAGAGATGATAGTGCCGCAAGACGTGCTGGCGACCGGCCTGCCCCAGGCGTCCCCGCAGTTCGCCATCCCGAAGCAAGCGTGAGAGAGCCCCGCACCATTCATCTCGCGATGATGCAGAGAAGTGGGTCACGCCCGGTTCGCCGATCTCCGCACAGGCACCCAGGGGCGTGACAACGTAAGGGATGCCGACGGCCATGTACTGGACCGCCTTGAAGCCGGACTTGGCGGCCGACCACCCATCGTCGACGATCGGATAGAGGCCGATGTCGAACGACTGAAAATCTTCGACCTCGCGCTCCAGGCTCCAGTCCAGGGTCTGCACGCTCATTCCCGGAACGCGGATCCGGTCCCTTCCCGAGCCGATGACCTTGAGCAGAAAGCGGTGCGAGCGCGCCAGATCTTGAAGCGCCGGGAAGATCGACTCCAGGTAAGGATACGTCGAATGCGTGCCGATCCAACCGATCACGGGCGCGGGTGGATCACTTCTGTTTGAACCGCTCGCGGGCCGAAATCGGTCCGTATCAACCACGGTCGGGATGACGACTGCATCCGTTCCTTGGCTCCTCACGTACTCGGCGATCGTCCGGTTACCGCAGGTCACCACGTTGGCCCAGCGAATGAGGCGGTCGGTCTTACCCGGCCACTTCAGCACGCTCCCGAGGCGACCGTAGGTCGGGCTGGAGTAGGAGATGTAGGTCGCATCGTCCAGATCGAGGACCAGCGGGCAATGACCGACTTTCTTCGCGAGCCACTCGATCAAGGGCGGCCCGAAGATCATGGCTTCGCGCTGCACGAACAGGACATCGACGTTACGGGCGGCGAACGCGTCACCGAGGCGCCGGATACCGGCTCGCAAGAGCCCGAGTGACGTGCGTGGAAGCTCACCGCGCCGGTAAAGCGAGGCGAAGAGCTTCGAATCCAGGAACGGCCGCGCGTCGAGCATGATCCCCCGCTCCGCGAGCGGAGCGATGAACTGGACGAGGCGGTAGCGGGTTGAAGCCGCTTCGACCGGGTGTGATGAAAGTGCCAAGACCCTCATTCGAGGTTCCGGTTACGCGGTGGGCGCGGCTGGTTTCCGGCCCGTCGCCACCCAGCCGCAGTTGGGATACACGACCACGTCCTCGAGGCCGGCGCGAACCAACCAGGCCTCGACCTCCGCCCTGGTGTAGCGGTTTTCGATGGGGGCGGAGAGGCGGTCGAACTGGTCGTTGACGCAGACGCCGAAGGGATAACGTGCGTACTGTCTCATGGGAATCCGCTCGGCCATCTTGCCCAAACCCGGGATCTGCCTGAGCACCAGGTAGGGCCAGACGAAGAGGCCGAACGCCAGCCATGCCGCGGGGTAAGCGAGCGAGTGGACCATCCGGTAGGGCAGACGCGTGGTCAGTTGGCGGACCGCCGAGACCACCGCCAGCAGGCCCCGCTTGAGCGGCTGGCCCTCGGGCTCCCAGTAGAGGAAGACCTGGATCTCGCCCCCCGGCTTCAGATAACGCAGCAAGTTGTGGAATCCCGCCTCGGGGTCGGGCAGGTGGTGGAGGACCCCGAGCGAGTAGATGAAATCGAAGCTCTCGGGGGCGAACGGCGGTTTGTAGAGGTCTGCCTGCACGACATGCACGGCGTCGCAACGCTCGGTGTTACGCCGGGCCACCTCGACGGCCGGACCCAGGTCGATGGCCCAGACCTCCGCCCCATACTGCGCCGCGTAGTACGCATGTCGCCCGCTGCCGCAACCGGCATCGAGCACGCGCTTCCCATGAAAGAAATCAGGTCCGTGCGGGGCCATGTATTCCAGGAAGTTGCGCTCCCACTCGTCCCGCATCTCCGGGAACCGGCTCCACTCGAAGCCGAAGCTCCGCGCTGTCGCGACCTGCCGGGCATCTGCGCCATCGTGCGGGCCCGATGCCATCATGGCCTCGCGCATCGGCGTCAGGAGCATGCGCGGGATGCCGTCGATCACCGGAAAGGTTTCGTCGCACCGGTCACACCGGAGTGACGCTTCGGCATCCGTGATGGGACTCTCGTTGCCTGGTTGGAGCGCGCACCCACAACCGGGGCAACGCAGCACGTCCAGATCGCGAGCCAGGGGCCGGTCGATCGTCGTCAGGTCCATGGGTGTGGTGAAACCTTGCTCAGTCCAGGAATTCCTGGTGCCAGAGCTCGAGCCAGAGCAGGGCCCAGAGTTGATTGGAATGGT
>JBEKTN010000519.1:0-4112 GCA_049516015.1 Isosphaeraceae bacterium
AAAGGGATTAGTGAGACCGCCGGTCATCTCACGAGGTGCCTCACGACGCTCGGACGATATCTCGGACCCGTACCACCTGTTCCGGGTCTTCTCAAGGCTTGCATGCTGGATCCAACGGCAGGAGAGGGACATCAGAGACCACGGACAAGAGATAAAGATAGCTGTCGAGGCTGTGCTCGCAAGTAATGGTAGGCTTTACCAGAATCTTGGGCGGGATCGGAATCCACTGTATCGGGCTCAGCTCATAGAGCTCAGCCACATGTTCATAAACCGGGGGCAAAGGCAGCTTCGGCACGAGGTCGAGTCGATTTTCGATGCGGAATGAATTCTTGACCACCTGGTTGTAGGTGCTCGCAAACGACGGATCTCCCGTGCGAGGGCTGGCGAAGGTGTAGACCGTAGGGTTCTTGAAGATCGTATTCGCCGCCACGTCGAGGGCCAGCAGCGTCCCAAGAGCTCCTCCCAGGCTGTGTCCGCAGATCGTCACCGAGCTGACCGGCTGCGGGAAGGGAAGCGTCGCCAGCGCGTTGACGACAGTTGGCGAACCAGCGGCATCACCCGCCCGAAGGGAATTGTACATGGCGGTAAAGCCATCTTCCGTGTGGCCGGCTCCCGCGAGGAAAGGGCATGTTGCAAGCAGAAATTGGACGTCGTTGATCCACTCCTGAATTCCTTCCGTGCCGCGAATCGCGATGACGACATCCCCAGTTCCGTCCGCCTGGCAGACAAACCCGATCGAGACCTCGTTATTGCCGCGGCCAGGATTCATGTCTGTCGCGAGGTCGTTTGCATAAATCGTCGTCACGACCGTGTAGGCTGTGTCACCCGCGATCAACGCTGTACCGGCAGAGTTAGCGAGGTTGTCCGGAGGTATGGCGTATGCCGCGTTGACAAGCTGTGCGAATTCAATGGCTTTGTTCAAGTCCATGATTCTCTTCCTCTCTACGAGGCATTTCCCTCAAAGGTGGTTTGGTGGACCGCCGCGCGGCAACCCACACGCTTCATCGAGTTCTTCGCTGCCACCATCCGCAAAGCCAACACCCGGCAGGCATACGCCAGGGCCATCAGGAATTTTTCGGATAGTGAAAGCGGCGCAGCCTCGGGCAATTTCCGATGCGGTCACCCGAGAGGAGCATAACGAGAATATCCTGGGAGCAGAGAAACCGCAACGAAAGCCTCTAGAGGCGTTAAAGTGACGGACTCCCAGACGACGGCCTCGGGGCCATTGGCGGTGGGGACGAGCAAGCCATCGCGTCCCTCGGCGACGGCCAGAGCGGAACTTGCCGGCACAACGTGCGAGCGTTCTCTGCATGGACTGGTTGCCTTGATCCTGGCGAGGTCGTACGCGGCTTGACCCGGTTCAAGCAAAGACCCGTGTCGCCGGAGTTGAGCAGGGTGTTCCCGGAACTTCTCCCCAGGCTCAAGACGGCTCACCACCTGTTCCATTTTCTGACGACGGGCGGGAACCAAAGGGGACATTCTTGAATGGCATTAACTTAAGCGTAAGCCCAAGGCGCCTTTGCACTTGCGGTCGATTTTGGCGAGACTAAACATATGAGTTTAACACATGTCCACTTGTTGTCATGGTGAAAACACCTTGAATAACAGCGATGTATATGAATGCTAATATCAACATCACATCAGAACTACAGGCCCATGTGATTGACGTAAGTATTGTAGTAACAAGGTCTTAGGCTTTATGTCAATGACATTCAGCAATGTCCCCTTTGGGGGGTGCCGAACCACCTTTCCCGGGTGCCAGAAACTGGGTGGACCTTTCCGCTCTCATGCGCCTGCTGCCAGAGCGATAATGCCGCCCCGCCTCTGATTCTCTGGCGAAAAAGCTCGCATACGACATATCGATAACTGTCCGAGGCGAGCTTTTCTCCGTCACAAGCGGTTTAACTCGGCGCTTGGGAACGTACCCAAGTCGCTTTGTGCTCTAGAACAAATCCCTTAGCGAACCACGCACTCCGTCCAGAAAAAGTTCAATAGCCGTCTTGTCGCCCCGACTGCAACAAGGCGACTTGAACTGGTTCCTCTTTGCCTGAATGCGGAGTTTCAACGGAAGAGATTTCTTAGAGTTTCCCAGAGGTTTCGAGCGCGGCCTGGACGGTTGCCAGAGGCAGCAGCAGGGACAGGGGAGCGTCCGCCAGCGGTATCGCACCGTAGGAGGAGTACCATTTCGCCGCCCGCTCATTCTTGGCGTCGATGAGAAGCGCTACCCCGCCGACTTCCGTCGCCACGAGCAAACAGCGTCGTCCTACCGCCAAGATCAGTTGACCGCCCAGCCCTTGTCCCTGTACCGGACGATTCACCGCCAATCGCCCGAGCCGAAAGACCGGTACTTCATGCCGGGCGAGGCCTTTGCGAACGATCTCCGGCACGCGGGCGTATTCAAGTGAAGCCGGACAGAGGCTGTAGAAGCCCAATATCGTCTTGCCGTCCGATTTGGAAATGGCCAGGAAAGTCTTGGCGGCTCCCCTGTCATGACTCTGGCGGGCGTGCCGGCGCAGAAACTCATTCAATGCCGGCTCGCCGCAGTCGAACGAGGCACGGTCGTGCTTTTTGGTAATCGGCTCTTCCCGCCAGTCGGGCAAGCTCATGACCTTTCCGGCATGGCGCGGGCGGCCTTTCGCAGCTTCGCGTTTGGTGCGGGTGGGTTCTCGAGCAGTTCCATCACAAGACGGCTGTCGCGTTGAGTGAGCTTGACACGTTCGTGTTCTTCGATGACCAATTGGGCTTCCCGTAGCACCGTGCGAAGGATGAAGGTGGTCATATCCGTTTGCGCGAGGGCAGCGGCGCGCATGATGACGGCCTTGTCGGCGGGTCGGACGCGCAGAGCGACTCGGTTGTTGTCGTCGACGGCTGCTCGGGGCATGTTATCCTCCCTTTTGTACACATTGAAAGCGTACGCCAAGACAGCCTCGAAGTCAAGGCAGTGTGCATTGAACGGGTACGTGCGGGTTGAACCAGATTCTCCTGGGTTCGGTCAAAGTCAGTCGATATTTGCAGGCCGCGCACGACCTGACCCCGCTGGCGGGGCGTGGATCGCAAGAACAGTGGCCAGTGAATGCGAAGCGGAGGAGATCGCGGTGATCGAAAGCGCCAAGGACGGAAACGGGCCGGGTCGCTCCAGGGATTGCTCCCTGGAGCTCCCACAGATCCGGACGTGCGCGTTAAACGCATCCGGTTCGTCACGTTGGGGAATCGCTGTCCCTCACACGACTGGGTGGTTTCGCGGTGACACGCTGGTGAGGCACGATGTCCTCGGCGTGGTTCCAACTCCCCGTCCACAACGTGGCACCCCCTTCGCTCCACGGGGTCCGGAAGGGCCGTTCCCCCGCTTCAACACTACTATGGGGCGCTGCGACTCCTTGCCGCCCTTCTCGCCGCACTTCGTTTCCTTCGCTTGGCGATACCATCGTTTCGTCCGTCGTTCGTCCCCGTCGGCCTCGGACGTCGGCCGCGGATCAACCTGGAGTTGGTAAGCCGGGTCTCCGGCCGGCATGTCGATGGAGACGGCAAGGTCTCCCAAGTTCCCGGGGAACCCTATCATCATTCGCCATGTTCCTCCGACCCCGGTGTGACCAGGCACGCTGTTGGGTCCAAGTGCCGCTAATGCCTGACTCGGCCCCCGCAGGCGTCCAAGACGAGGGCTCACGACAAGGAAATTTCGAGGCTCAATCACATAGCGTTTGATCTCGCTGTCTACGCTTCGCAGTGGAAGTCACCCGCCACCACGCAAGACTCGCTTCCGGCTGCTGGCCCGGCTCTGCCGGACGGGATTGGTTACCCGCTGGGTTCCAATGAAAGGTTTCACATCTGCGACGATTCTCCTTTCCCGAGCTTCTTGGCGCAAGGACGCAGCTAGTATTGACAGAGCCGAGAAACTATCTGCGTCCCTGTTTCGTTCTGCGTCCCTGTTTCGTTCCCCGATTTAGAATTTTCTCCACAAGAAATTCTAAATCGGTCTGACCCCGAGGCTCCCGTGATCGATCCCCACGCTGACCCAACCCTCGTTGCGCGCGATGTCGTACACGCCATAGGGGATCGCCTTGCCGAGTTTCTTGTCGGGGAAGTCATGGACTTTGACCTTCTCGGGCTTCCCC
>JBEKTN010000520.1:0-4100 GCA_049516015.1 Isosphaeraceae bacterium
TAACTGGGCGTTTCTCTGGATTTCGACGGCTCGTTATTCAAAATGATCGATGCGTTCTAACGTACTCAGATTTAATGCTTTACGGCGTTCTTTGTGGTGGACCCGGCGCTGTAGAAGTAGAGGACAACGTTGAAGAACCCCCGCAGATGATTCAGGTGGCCATCAGGCACTAAGGAGAAGTTGCCAACATGCTTGGAGATCTGGAAATTGAGTTTCGTCGTGGCTTGAATTGCGGCGTCAGTATCGACGAAGGTCGGGGCAAGATAAAGACGACCCGGCCCTTTGCGATTTGTTGCGACTACGCAGACAAGTCGGGCGTCCGCCGCACCCCCACGACGGAGGGTTAATTGGCGGCGAACACTTTCAACTGATGTCGTGTAGCCTGTGACGGGACATGTCGCTGCACCTCCCAACGACGTCCCCTTTTCGACTTTTGATGGCGATATGGGTTGAAAGACTTCAAGCAATGGTCTGCGGACCTGTAGCGTTCTGCCATCAGAATGGGTAATCGTCACAACTTGTGTCATGACCCTGCCCTTATGGTCGCGTACCCACCGCAAAGCCTGGTAGAAATGCTGCTTCTTAAGGAGGAGCATCGATCGCAACAAAGGAACTTCAACAGGATGTCCGTCCTGATCAGGAGCCTCGGAAAGAATGGTGCGTGCCCAAAGATATGCTCCTGTTGAATTACCGTCCTTGGTTTTGGGGTAGTATTCGGCGAGTTCGCCCTCAAGCTGCACAGAAACCGCCTCGCCCCACTTGCGGAGTTCCTCGGCGAGGCGCCGGCCGTACTTGGGGATGTATTCGAGGACGACCTTGTTGAGGAGGACGGCCACAGGATTGAGGTCACTGGCGAAGGCGTCAGCGCCCACGCGCAAGCCCTCGAGCGGAATGGACCCTCCCCCTGCAAAGGGGTCGACGACTAGAGGACGCGTCCTAGGTTCGCCACCCAATGCAGCATGCGCTGCGGAGGTGAGAGCCCTGGCCGTCTTCAGGTATGCTGGGACGGTGGAGTTGTCCCAGTTAGCGAAGTCAGCGATGAAGTCGAGCAGGGCAAATCGTAGCTTGTTGAGGTGGGCCGCGTCACTCGGGTTGAGATCAATTCCCTTCGCCTTGGCGGCGACGATGCCCTCCCACTGGCCGATGCTCTCCTTCGAGGCCGTCGCGAGGAGAGACTTGCTGTCATTCACCTTCTCGGCGAACTCGGTAATCAATCGCGCCGCGGCGTCGCGGAAGGCCTGGGGGCAGTTCTCGTCGGCCGGGTCGGGCCAGAGCGATGCGCAGATCACCGCCCGGCACGCCGCCAGCGGCCGCCGCGCCCACCAGATGTGCAGCGTCGAGATGTGCCCGTGCCGGATCGACTTCTCCCGCCGCGCATGGGCGCTGATCCGTTTAATGGGAAGATCGACCTCGATCAGGCGCTTGGGGTAAGTCATGACCGGGACCAATCCTTGAATACTTTTTGCAGTTCCTGGATGAAGCGGCCGAGCGATTTGTCCGCCCCTTTGTGGGTCATTCGAGAGACATCCATCGCCTCGACGATATCTCGGGCATGTTCGATGCCTCCGATTGACGGTGCGACACCCGTTTGCGAAACCGCCTGGGCCAAGAGTTTCTTGTAGCGGTCCCGATCGCACTTCCGGTCCGGAGCCTCGCAGCCTTTGCGGAGAACCGATTTGAAAGCCGCCGAGTCGAGCAACAGCCAGCGCTCGATGTGCGGGTCGGGTACGGCCAGAACCACTCGAAAAGACAGCTCCCCTATCACGGTTTCGATCTCGCCGCGGCGCTGGTTGTATCCCTGACAGTTGGCATCGAGAGCCACGACGAGGAGGTCGGGCCATGCTTCACCGGCCTGATGAACATCTTGGACGAATTGACCCAGCTCCTGAATCGCCCGTCCGTATCCACCACGGACACTGTAGGGGTGCAACTCCACCGGAACCCCGGTCTCGCGCGAGAACCGCTGAACCCAAGCCGTCATGAACTCCTCATGGGCGAAGTCCTCGACGAAGAGCGCGACTCTACGCATCGAAATCGCCTCGCATCATCCGCTCCGAAACCTTCAGCGCCTCGTGCTCGTCGTCGAGAGCCCGCTCCACTCCCTGCCGCCGCGTCAGCGGTCCCCAATGCCCATAAGTTTCGATAACTGTTCCGCCCTGGCTCTTTCGGCAAACAAAGAGGGAACGATCAGCCATCAGGTCGGGAAGGATCGGGGAGTGAGTTGTGACGATGATCTGAGTCAATCCCAGCTCCGCTTGTGTCTTGAGGTACTCGGCGATCAACTTAATCCGTCGGGGATGAATCCCGTTCTCCGGCTCCTCGAAACCGATCAGGGCTGGAGGATCTTTCGCACCTCCCAGGGCCAGAAGTCCGAGGACCCGTAAGGTCCCCTCCGAGAGGACGCGAGCGGGTATCGGTGTGCGGGCTTCCCCTTCCAGGACCCGAAGCTCCACCTCCCCGAGACTGTTCACCCCGACGTCGATCCCGGTCATCGAGGGGATCACCAGACGGAGTGATTTCTCAATCGCCTGGAACTGGGGAAGGTCGAGCGCATGCAGCGTATTCAAGAACGCCGCCAGCTCCTCTCCCATAACTCCGATGTGACGGACCTCCTTCACCGGGTTAGCGGTTCTCATCCGCTCTCGCGGTTCAAAGTAAAAGAAGAACCAGCTTGCCAGTTCCTGTCGCATCGCCACCAGATGGGGGTAATGCGGTGGGTAAAGCGGCAACGAGAGGATGCTGTGATCCAGGTGCCGTTCGTAATACGTGGGGTGAGACTGGCCTTCCATGCGCAAGTGCAGGCGATTCTCGATCCGTTCCATGAACGGTTTCCGCTTTCGGGTTGGTTCTCCCTGCGAGTTGAGTGCGGTCAGAGACTCATCCGCGACCCGCAAGATCCCCAGCTTCGGCAGGATCTCGACTTCGATCCGGTACCTCAGATTTTTTTCGCGAACGAAGGGTAGCTTGGAGGAATCGCCGCCCGATCCATTCCCTGATTCCGAGGGACGGGCTGGTTTCATCTCCCAGATCTGGCGGTTGACTTTCTCCACGACCGCCTGGGAAAGCTCGACGTCGGCCTGGATCGAAAACCTTGCGGATTCCCGCCCTCGCAAGCCCGGGATGCCTTCGTCTCCAAACGAGAAGGACTCCAGGGGCTTGCCCCGGTAGGGGGGCTCAAAGGCCGCTTTCAGGGTGGGACTGATCGCCATCCGCGACAAGAGCTGGAGCGCGTCCAGAAAATTACTCTTCCCCGCCCCATTTGGACCGAACATGACGACGAGAGGCCGGAGATCGACCTGGACGTCCACCAGTGATTTGTATCCGGTGATCTCAATGTGCTTCAGCATTGCCGCATCCCGATCAGGCGCATTCCAGACGGAAATCGATGCCAGAGAAATGGCACAGGACGAGCTTTGAACGCCCATTCATTGTAACCCGCGCTCCTTACGGATCACATCGGCGCCGATCTGATAATGCTCAACCTGGACCACGACTTCCCACCCCAGCCTGGCCGGATCTTGAACCAGGTGCAGCTCTGGCGTGCTCCCGCAACTGAACACCGTGTAAAGCCAGTAATCCCCCTTGAGCCGCTGGGCTGTCTTATATTCGTTGGCAGTCAGAGAAATTTGCCCCACTTGTGCCCGCCCCTTGACCTCGATGAAGCGGACCTCGATCGCGGTCACGGGGTCTTCAGGGTGAGGCCGGCGCGAGATGAGGTCGAAGCCGCGGTTCTGAGTCTCGACGCTCTCGACTTGCCATCCCCGCGATTCCTCGTGCCGAATCACGAACTCCACCGCGATCCGCTCAATGTCGGCGTCCTCGACCATGGGCGCGAGTCGAGGCGTGGCCCGTTCGGGGTGGGGCAGAACCCAGGCACGGCCGATGTGAACGATGTCGGCGATGGTACAGTGCCGCTCCCTCTCGAGTTCATGGAGCCGTTGCTCCAGCCGTTCGTTGAGCCGGTCGAGGTGAGCCTCCGCCTGGGAAATCAACCCGTCGAGGCCCTGGATCGTCTGCCCCTGGATCTGGCGATCGAGCAGGTCGGCGAGCTGCCGGTTCTGGCGATCGATGAGCGCGTTGAGCGAGATCTCCACATGCCG
>JBEKTN010000521.1:0-4436 GCA_049516015.1 Isosphaeraceae bacterium
TCGACTCCGGAGCAGACCACACCCACGGAGACCACGGCTCCTCGGACAACTGGCAAGAAGTTGGTCAGGACGTCGACTCCGGACCAGACCATAACCACGTAGCGGGCCGCCCGGTCCCCGAAAAGGAGGGCAGAGCAAGACCGAACCGAACGAAATCCCTGTGAGAGCGAGCCACCTGTCGAGCGAAGGCCGGTGGACGTGACGACCATGAGGACGACCCCGCAACGAACCCCGACAACGGCCCCATCGCTGGATGTCGCGTAATTGAATGGTGGCGTCCCTTGGATTCCGGCTTATTGGCGACATCGGAGCGATCCGGTGATCCCCGAATAGATGGTTGAGCGAATCACGTCACGTCGGTCAACGCTTCGTACACTGCCGGCACTGAGGGAGGAAGCTCTCCCTCGGCCTCGGGCTCAGAGGATGTGTCGGGAGCCCTGCGACACAAAATCTGCACAGCCTCGCTTGACAACCGGCCTCTCATAGATGGGTTCGTTCTGCTTGCCCGATTCCACCATGGTTTGTCGTAAGATTCGATCTGTCAATGACTAGCACCCGAGCCAACTGGCTTCGTTCTGGCGCTTTTCGATCACCGCGAGCTCCATTCTCACTGATCACTATTCACTCGCCACTCGCCACTCACTACTCGCCACTCGCTTCACCTCCCACGTTCCACGCCCCACGATCACCGGGTCCGCCATCGATGCCGCGTGCCGAGCTGGGTACAGCACGCCCCACCCGGCAGGCGGTTAACATGCTACGAAATGCTACGTTTTCGGGTTTTTTGCAAGAGTTTGGCGACCTATTGTGTCGGCGTAACTTGCTATTTAGTAATGTCTTACGTCTGTTTCTCCTTTGACTCTAGTGGAATGCAACTATTGGCTTAACTCTATGTAGATACAGGAGTTGCGCCGTCAAGGCCTACGTAGCATATTCCGCCAAAAGTCGCCCTTTCGACCCGTTTTCAGGCCGTTTTACCCCCATCCGGCCCACAAATCAGCGCTGAGAGCGGAAGCGGCCACCCACTGTCCCGCACCCGGGAAACCTGGTTGGCCCCCAACGTCCACCTGGCCACTGTTCTTCCGCCTCACGCCCCACGCCTCACGCTCCACGACGCCAGTCCAGCGGGGTCAGGTCGTGCGCGGACCCTCCCCCGCTGGCTAATGCATGACACCAACCGCCGAATTACCAAAGACCGAACGGGGCCCGATCTCGACGAGCGGCCCCACTATTTCAGTATGGCACCAATCCGGGCGATCCTTACGGAAAAATCAATCCGCTGTCGACCGCGGACAGAAAGTGAGCCATTATCGCGGGGAGAACTGAGCCACCCTGGTCATCGACTTGTGTCTCGCTCCAAGTGCCCTTCACAGAGGGCTGAGGGCACTTGGAGCGAGGCACACGGGCGCAACCCCCTCGCAAGGGTGGCTCTCCTTGACCGCCATAGTGGCTCACTCCCTGCCCGCCGCTAACATCGGCTCGCCGCCGTCGGACCGTAGACCATTCTCTGGTGGCCGGAGGCGCTCAACGCCAGTGGCTCCAGGCGTGCCTGCCGGATGGGTATCAGCCGCAATGCCTGTTCTCTCGATGTTCCCCCAGACTCCTTAAAGGTTTTCTTCAAATCCTCCACCCGTAAGGTCAATTAGGCCGCACACCAACGACTGGGACAAATGGTACAAATAGGGATCAAGGGCATCTTGGCGGGGCAAGTTCTGGCCACGCATCCGCATTTGGGACAGAGGTATCTGGCTGGCAAGTGAACTTCCTTGCCCCAAGCTCCCCCTTTAGCTCAGGCGGAGGTGCCTGGCCAAAGCCTACTACTTGCCGATCGGCAGCGGGCAGGGGAATTATTCACTCCTGGGGACGGATTCTCCGATATGTTTCTAGTCAACTGTACTTCACCGCGGGGCAGGATGGAGAACGCGTGTGTTCGGAGAAATGCACAGGCGAGAGGCCGGAGGACGGCCGCCGTAGCGATGATCAACCCCGTGGGATGATTCATTCAGAACGTCACCTGGCAAGGGCGGGGGACGCCTCAGGGAATCGTCGATGGGAGGGCCGGCGCGCGAGCCCTCGCCGTGGCCGTGCTACCATCGTCCCCGCTCTCCCGAGCCCGCACCGAAGGACGCCTCCATGGCTCGAATCTGCCTGATCAACCCGCGCTTCCAGACCTCGTTCTGGGGCCTCAACTACGGCATGCCCCTCCTGGGCAAGAAGTCGAACATGCCGGTCCTGGCGCTGCCGGTCCTGGCCGGCCTGACGCCTTCCGAGCACGAGGTCGTCCTGGTCGACGAGAACGTCGAGGAGATCGACTTCGACGCCCTCGAGTCCTTCGACATCGTCGGCCTGACCGGCATGACGGTCCAGCGCGACCGGATGCGCGAGATCCTCGAGGAACTGCGCGCCCGCGGCATCTTCACCGTGATCGGCGGCCCCTGGGTCAGCGTGGTCGAGGACTGGTTCGCCGAGTACGTCGACGTCACCTTCGTCGGCGAGGCCGAGCAGACCTGGCCGCAGTTCCTCGATGAATGGAAGCAGGGGCTGCATCAGACGCGGTACGAGCAGGCCGACAAGACCGACATGACCAAGGTCCCGTTGCCGCGTTACGACCTCGTCCCGTTCCGCGAGTACGCGATGGGCTGCGTCCAGACCTCGCGCGGCTGCCCGTTCCAGTGCGAGTTCTGCGACATCATCGTCATCTTCGGCCGCAAGCCGCGGATCAAGACGCCCGAGCAGGTGGTCGCCGAGATCGAGGCCCAGCACCGCCTCGGGTGCCGGATCATCTTCCTGGTCGACGACAACTTCATCGGGAACAAGAAGGCCGCCAAGAACATCCTCCGCGCCATCATCGACTGGCAGCGCCGGAACGGCTACCCGCTCGCCTTCTACGCCGAGGCGTCGCTCGACCTGGCCGAGGACGACGAGCTGCTGCGGCTGATGGCCGAGGCGGGCCTCATCTCCGTCTTCATCGGCATCGAGAGCCCCGACGAGGAGGCGCTGCGCGAGACGAAGAAGTATCAGAACGTGCGCGGCAGCATCGTCGACCGGGTTCGCAAGGTGCAGGAAGCGGGGCTGGAGGTCTACGCCGGGATGATCGTCGGCTTCGACCACGACGACCCGACCGTCTTCGAGCGGCAGTACGAGTTCCTCCGCCAGTCGCGGGTCGTCGGCGCGATGGCCGGGATGCTCTCGGCGATCCCGAAGACGCCGCTGTACGCGCGCCTGGAGGCCGAGGGCCGGCTCGACCACGACGCGGCCGACGACCCGAAGGTCGCCACGAACGTCATCCCCCTGAAGATGACCGTGGCCGAGATGCGCGACGGCTGGCTCGACCTGATGGCCCGGCTCTACGACGCCGAGAACTACTTCGAGCGATTCGACGCCCTGTTCATCGAGGGGCGGCTCCCGCTGGCGACCGCAAAGATCGACTGGCTCCGGCGCCACAAGCCCCTGAGCTACCTGAAGGTGCAGGCCATCACGATCCTCGGGGGATTGTACATGCTGGCCCGGATCTGGTCCGACCCGAGCACCCGGCCTTATCGCCCGGTGTACGCCAAGTACCTCCGAAAGCTGCTGACCTCGGGCCGACCGCCGCGATACCTGTTCCAGTTCGCCTGGAAGTGCATCATGCACACGCACTTCGCCATCATGACCCGCCAGATGGTGCGGGGCGAGTCGCGGTTGGTCAACACGTGAGTCGAATGAGAGCGGCGGCGACGGACCCGGGCGTCCGGTCGACTCCGCGCGGGCGGCCTTGGGGTTTTTTGCCCAACGCCCCGAAAAGGTATAGAATTGTACAGACCAGTTAATATGTTGTAGATGGCAGAGACGAAAGACACGGGGGAGGGAAAAAGGGGAGGGAAAAAGGGACATCACTGATATCGCCCGTTTGAGGGGAAGGAGCCTCGGGAACATGCACGTAAACGCTTGATGCAAGGAGGGAAAAAGGGACATCACTGATATCGCCCGTTTGCGAGGGGAAGGAGCCTCGGGAACATGCACGTAAACGCTTGATGCAAGCGGCTTAGTTCTTGTTTCGTAAATTTGGAGGCGGATCGCGAGCGGCCCGGCGGGTGAAATTCCCCCCGGCGAATCGATCGTGAAGAGGTGCTGGAGGCCGGGATCCTCGGCCGAAGTGTCACTTACCCTGTTCGGCTGAGAAGCTCGGTGAGCTGGGCGATCCAGGTTTTCAGTCGAGTCTGTTTTGGAGACGGTTGTGGGGTTTTCTCCTCGCAGTTGACCCGCCTCAGGGTCGTCAACATATCGGCGAACGATGGTTCTTCCTTCTTGGTGTACCAAGGCCGGAACGGAAAGCGTAGCAATTGATGACCCGTCTGGTGAAACCAAACCACTACCAGAGTGTAGATGAACAACGCCATCGGCGCGGTCCGCGCGACGGCCTTGGGAAGACGATTGGCAGGGTCCTCCAAGCCCAA
>JBEKTN010000522.1:0-6275 GCA_049516015.1 Isosphaeraceae bacterium
CTTACTTTCCGTCGGTGGTCGCGGCAATTTCCCGGCATTTTCCAGCGGGCCGTGCAACCGGCTACGCCAGTCCGTAGGTCCGCGGGTCCAGGCCCAGGAGGCGAATGATCGAACGTTGCGTCGTCGTCAGCTTGGTCACCATCACCTGGGGCTCCCCCTCACCGACTCGAACTTCGTGCCGTTGGATCGACGAGAACACCGCGATCAATCGGTGCGTCGTCGGACGCGCGCACGGCCGAGCCTCCGGATACAACGGCAACGTCCCCTCACCCGCCCGGGCCATCGCCTGGCGTAACTCCCGTTCCAGCAGCGTCTGCACCAGCAAGGCGAAGAAGTACGCCGCCAGCAAACCCTGAATCCGCGACACGTTCTTCAAGAACACCGGGGCCACCGCGAAGTCGGTCTTGAATTGGGAAAACCGCTTTTCCAGCAACGGCTGGCGTTTGTACGCCTGGAGCACCTCGGTGGCGCTCAGCTTCCGGTCATTCGTCAACAGAGGGAATACGCCATCCTCTCGCTCCGCTTCCGAGAGAGACTCCAGGTTCAGCTTCCACGTCAGTGTGAAACGCGATCGTGTCTCCCTCAGATACTGGGTTTGCTCGCTCGGTCGGCCCCGTGTTGCCTGGCGGAACGTCTCTTCCTCCTGTTCCTCGATCTCAACCAGCAGCCAGGAACTCGCCTCGGCCTCCGCCAGGATCTCCGCCAGCGCCTGTTCCACTTTGGACCGCGTGCGGAACCGGGTGCGCGGACCTTGGAGGCGTTCCCGCAAGTCGCTCAGCGCTTCGGTCGCCTTCTGGATCGTCCGGGCACGTCTTGACTTGTCCTGCTCGGCCTTGCGAGTACTGCGATACCAGAGCAAACGATAGCCTTCGGAATGAACATGGTCGTCCCCGCAGACGAACAACTCGTCGACGATGTGGCCCTGGTCATTAGTCAGCGCATACAAGAGCGTCCACTTCAGGACCGAGGGCTCGGCGCGGAGGCGCTGACGGAAGGCGACATCCTCGCTTCGACCGCGCGGCAATACGGTCACGAACCGGCCGCCTCGCGTCGCGATGTGGCTCAGATTCTCGCTGCTGGCCAGCTTGCAGTCGGCCACGTAAAGGAAGTCGGCGTGGCCGATCAGCTCGTACAGCAAGTCCCAGGTCCCGATGTGGGTACGGTCATCGACCGTGTTGCCGCTGGCGCTGGAGAAAAAGACCGGCACGTTGCCGTCACTGGTGACCGTCAAGATGTAGAGCAGTTGCTTGAGATCGGGACGCCGCGCCTTGCTGTGTCCCCAGGTGATGGCGTGCGTCGGTCGTCCCCGTTGTTCGCTTTCCTGGCCGGCCTCGTCGTAGGCACCGTAGAACGACACGGTGGTCGAATCGTTGTGCAACTCATCGAGACTGATGGCGAACTCCTGGATGACATGGCGGACGACGGCCATGATCAAGGTGGGTCCGATCCCCTCGAACATGCGGTCGAGAGAGCGACCGAGGCGGTCGTCGTGCAATCGGGTTAGATCCTGCTCGCGAAGGCCGAGGAGGTCGGGGGGGAAGAGGGCCGCCCACTCACCAACGCCATAGACCGGCTGGCGCGCCATGAGGAGATTGGCGAAGAGTACGAGCAAGGCGGTAACGGTCGGCAGTTCGGTACGTGAGTCGTCCCTGGGGAGATGTTCGCTGAGGATGCGCTGCAACTGCATACGCTCGACGATTCGCTTGAGCAGTGGCAGGGCCCCGACGTCATAGGAACGGAGTTGGAGGCCGTCGGCCTGAGCGTGTTTGCCTGGGAGGACATCCCGTTTGGAGCGGCGTGGTGAGGGAGACGAGCGATCGGGGACGGGTTTCTGTTCGGGCATTGCGGATCACCCCAAGGATGGCCAGCGAAAATCGACGGACGTGTGACCAGGGGACCAAGAGGGGTGAGGGATCGTCAAGACGGAAAAAATTTTGCAGAGATTCTGTTATTGGAGTTATGAAAATTGCTTTTGACGTAAGTTGGGTCGAACTCGACTTACGTCACAAGCATACAATTTGGCTTATATACAAGCGAGGGGGGTCGGCGCGGTCCGACCTCTTGCCGAACGGCGCGACGTTGCGAAAACTTCCTGGCGGAAGGGGGTTCTTTGGCAATCGGGTGGTGAGAGGCGAGAGCTGGCGGCAGTGGCGGCTATGGGGCCGGCGGAGTGACGTAGCATGACCGGGTCTGGAGCCCGGTGCATTGAGGCAAGGGGCCCGTCGGGTTGATGAGTTAACCGGTGTGACCGGGTCCGAGGGACTTGGCTTCCACACCCCGCGCCAGCCAGTGTGGCGGGGAAGCGAGGCTTCGGGTGGGAGGTGACCTGGCTTCCACACCCCGCGCCAGCCAGTGTGGCGGGGAAGCGAGGCTTCGGGTGGGAGGTGACCGGGTCCGAGGGACCTGGCTCCCACGCCACGCGCCAGCCAGCCTCAGAAAATTGCGGGAAATCGTCGCCGCCACCTACGGAAAGTAAGATGTCATGGCCCGGTGAGAGGTGATTCCGGGTTCGCAGAGAGCATGAGGGCCCCCGTCGATTGAATGATGCAAGTATACAGGAAGCTGCTATTGGAGACTCGCAAAGGCCGATTCAAAGCCACGAACGAGCCCCGGTTGATCAGACGAGCCTCACTGGAACCTTGATCGACGCCTCGGAATCAGATGCAGGACGCTTACACGTGTCCCTTTCCACCGCCCCGCCTACCCGAAATGCCAGCGCCTTATTCGTCACAAACATTCTGATGCTTACGTCCGGTTCATCCGATAATCACCCTAGAACCGCGCGACCCGCTCGGTTTTCCGTGCTGTCCCGCCAGAGACTGGATCGGGAGGGGATGGGCTCGGCCTCCCAGCTTATCGCTGACTCACGGAAGGTCAGGGATCCATGAGAAGGAAATGGTCAAAACTCGCGACGCTGGGATCGATCGGACTCGCTCTCGGAGGAACCTGGACGGCACGCGCTCAGGATGAGTCCCAGACACCGACGGCAAGTTCCCAGGTCTCAGCCCCAAGGGCCAGCGTTCAGACTTCCTCGGGCGGGTTGTCTGGTTCGCCCTCTTCCCCTCAGACCGAGGAAGTGGGAGGTACCCGTGTCCGGCCAAGCACCCAGTACTCGGGTGTGTCGACCCCGGTGATCTCCAGAGCGGCGATCGCGCAACTCCGCAATCCCTTCGAGTGGCAGGGCGCTCCCGTGAAGCAAGGGCTGTTCGAATGGATCGCGCCCAAGCCCAGCCCTCAGTATCCAGGGTTGCCGGTTACAGGCGCAGCGGCCCCGCCGGTCGGCTTGCCCGGAGAGATGGGAATGCCCGGAGCTCCTCCCGCGGTGGGCGCCATGCCCGGTGCCGAGGGGGCGCCGAGCGCAGAAGCGCTGCCAGGTGCAGCGACCACGGGCGCAGTACCTCCCGTGGGCGCTGGGCCTTCGCCAACGGCGGGAGCGGAAGCCTTCGCCGCGGCGGCTGGCGCGGCCGGTCCTGGGTTCGGCGGAGGACTGGGCGCCGCATCGGAAGCATTTCCCATGATCGGCGACCAGGGGCCAATGTTCCTCCGTCAGAGCATGCGCTTTCCCCCTGTTCCGCCACCGTTTCCCCCCGGCGTGCCACGTTCCGGCAACAATCCCGCGACGCTGACCGGGAGATCGGTCGCTGCAATCGTGCCGGCGGTCCGGGGCTTTAAGATCGCCGATAACCAGTATCCCCGACCGGTCGATCGCGTCTGGGTCAGCTTCAACTATAACAATGGTGTCAATTCCGGAATCAACAGTGAGCTCCGGGCACCAATCAAGAACATGCAAGTCTACAACGAGATCTTCGGCTTCGAGAAGACCTTCCTGGATCAGCAAGCTTCGATCGGCTTCCGGATCCCCGTCAACACGCTCACGATCACCAGCGGGTTTCCCGGCCTGGGCGGCACGCACACATCGACGGGCAATTTCAGCTCGTTCTTCAAGTATGTGCTCTGGCAGGACAACCGGGGTAACCTGATCTCCGGGGGCGTGGACATGAGCTTTCCCACGGGCCCCACGACCTTCGCCGGCTATCCTTCGATCCAGGGGATCAACTCCTTCGAGTTCCAGCCTTTCCTCGGCTACATCTACCAGCGTGACCCGTATTATGTCCAGGGATTCAGCTCGATTGCCGTTCCCACGGATCGGAACCTGGCCACCATGTACTACTTCGATATCGCTCTGGGGTATTTCGTTTACCGATCGCAGAATCCACGTGCCCTGATCTCGGCCAACGTCCCGGTGTTCGAGACCCACCTGAACATTCCGCTGAACTGGGCCGGCTTCCAGCCGCGATACCTTGGCAGTACCCCGGACATTGTCGACCTAACCTGGGGGCTGAATCTCGGGCTTGCCAGCAGGGCCATGCTCTCCGCGGCTTACGTTCATCCTGTGACCGGACCCACTCCATTCAGCGGGGAGTTGGCGCTCATGCTCAACGTACCCTTTGGCGGCCGGCCAGGCCGGAACATTCCGTTCACCCCGCCAGTCATCGGTCAGTGAGCGGTAGAGTGAGCGCGCGGGGATGTCCTCGCTCGACCACGAATCCGGAATCGACGTCCAGCCGCAGTTGCGGCCTGGGCCGTCGATCCGGGATTGGATTGCTGAGACCCGGACACAGTGTACAGCGGGATAATCTGGCCGCGGTTCGCCTGCCCCGGGGCCGTTCCTCCGATCGTGTTGTTCAGAGGCCCGGTGTTCACGAAGATACCCCCCGCCGGGTTTGGCAGGGTCGACCGGCCCGCGGAATCCAGGCCCAACGCGTTGCCTTGGATCACGTTGCCCTGGGTCAGCGGCCCGAAGAGCTGGATTCCCACGGAACCGTTGCCTGAGATCAGGTTGCCCGCGCCGGCCGCCGTGCCGCCGATCGTGTTGTTCGGGGCGTCGTTGATGAAGACCCCGTCGAGCCCATTCGGGATCGCCGTGGTGCCTCCGGCATTGGTTCCGATCAAGTTGCCCTGGACGAGATTGCCGGTGGCCGTCCCACCCGCGCCACCCGCGATCTCGAGTCCGACGAACCGATTGCCAGAGATGAGATTACCCTGCACGGTATTTCCGGATGACTGAGAGATCAACACCCCGATGACCGAGTTGGTCAGCGCGTCGATGCCTGCGGCGTTGGTGCCGATGTAGTTGCGCTGCACGACGTTGCCCGACGTGTTCGCACCGTAGATGTAGACCCCCACGCCTCCCTGGGTGGACAAATCGGCGACGGGGAACTGGCCGTTGCCGGAGATCACGTTGCGGTCGTTGGACTCGAGGTTGATTTCGGCGGCATCCTGATTGATCCCATTGCCCGAGACCACGTTGCCGATGATGCGGTTGTTCGACGCATCGCTCAGGCTGATGCCATCGAGAGTGTTGCCCAGCGCGACGGTGCCTGCGGCATTCGTGCCGATGAAGTTGCCTAGTACCGGGTTCGCTGACGTACCGCTACCGGTGATGAAGATGCCATTGGCGTTGTTGGCCGCGATGAGGTTACCGGCCCCGCCTACCGTCCCTCCGGTGGTGTTGTTCGTTGCGCCCGAGGCGATTTGCACGCGGTTGCCCGAATTGCCCCGGGCGAGGGTGCCGGTGACATCGGTGCCGATGAAGTTGCCCTGGAGCAGGTTGGCTGTCGCGGTAGAGCCATCAATAGTGATTCTGTTGCCGGTATTGCCCGAGATGATGTTGCGGGCAGTGGCCGTCGCCCCGCCGATCGTGTTGGAAGCGGCGTCCTGGATGAATACCCCACCTTGGGAGTTGCCCAGAGCTTTGGCCCCAGTGACATCGGTGCCGATGAAGTTCCCCTGCACGACATTGCTCGTCGCAAGGCCGATGGAGACGACGAACCCACCGTTGCCCGAGATGACGTTGCGGGCCGCGGTCGTCGTTCCCCCAATGGTATTCCCGACCGGGCCCTGTTGGATGAGGACACCGTCGTGGGAATTACCCAGGTTGGCCGTGCCGGTGAGGTCGGTGCCGATGAAGTTTCCCTGCACCAGGTTCCCGGTCGAAAGTGCACCGAAGATCCAGATGCCGAACCGTTGGTTTCCCGAAATCACGTTACGGGCCGCCGCCGTCGTCCCACCGATTGTGTTCGAGGGGGAGTTGCTGACGAGAATGCCATCGAAATGGTTTCCCAGGGCCTGTTTTCCCCGTGACGTTGGTGCCTGGGACCGAGCAAGAATTCAGATCCAATTTTGAGCAGGAAGACGGGGCCACCCAAGGCGTGCGAACCATGTCCGGTAAGATAGGCGCGTAGAGCGGCGCCGCTCGGCACGCTGCGTAATGC
>JBEKTN010000523.1:0-4083 GCA_049516015.1 Isosphaeraceae bacterium
TGAATGTCACGTCCAAGGCGATATTCTCCGGGGGGGATGGTTTTCCACGTGCTCAACCGAGGCGCGGGCCGGAGAGTGCTTTTCACCAAGGACGAGGACTTTTTGGCGTTCGAGCGGGTCGTTGAGGAAACGCTGCGAACTCGCCGGATGCGGTTGTGGGCTTACTGTTTTGATGCCCAACCACTGGCATTTCGTCGTTTGGCCCGAGCGGGATGGCGATCTTCCCGCGTTCATGCAGCAAGTGACCAACACATATGTGAAACGATGGAAGGAGCATCTTCACGAGATCGGGTACGGCCATCTCTATCAAGGGCGTTACAGGTGTTTCCCGGTGGAAACAGAAGACTACTTCTACCAGGTCGTTCGCTATGTGGAGCAGAACGCCCTGCGCGCAAACCTCGTGGAGCGAGCGGAATCGTGGCGCTGGTCGAGTTTGCGCCGTGTGGAGCACGAAGACACGGCGTTCCCCATCCTCTCGGCGTGGCCTTTGCCTCGCCCCACCGATTGGCTGCAACTTGTCAACCAGCCGCAAACGGAAGCCGAAGTGGAGGCGTTGCGGTGCTGCGTCAATCGCGGTCGGCCCTTCGGCGATCCCAACTGGGTCACAGACACGGCCGAGCGATTGGGGCTGGAATGGACGATTCGGCTTCGTGGAAGACCGAAGAAACAATCATAAGGCTTGCCACAGTTACCTGTACTCTGGTGGCTGTCACCTTTACCTCGGCTGGTGGCTGTCACCTTTACCTCGGCCCGATGATACTTCGTAAGCAACCGGAATCAGAGAGCCCGTCACCAACCACTCTCTTGGGCGGTTGCCACACGGGCCAGGGTGGCCAGGCCGTCGTCCAGGGCCTTCACGGCTTCGTCGTGGTCCGCAACGTGGTGGCGCCGCGCCAGGAACTCCGGCCGGCGGTAGGTCAGCCAGACTTGGCCCGCCCCGTCCTCCCAGACCAAGACCCGCAACGGCAGGTCGAGGCCAATGGTCTGCTGGCTCTGCATCAGCGGCGTGCCCGCCTGCGGGTTGCCGAATATCAATACCTGGGTCGGCCGCAGCGACATCCCCACCTTCTCTGCCCCCGCGGCGTGATCAATGTGCGCGAAGACCTGAATTCCCTTCTGGGCCAACAACGATTTCAGGCGCTCGACCGTCTCACTTGCCCCGTGCGCGCTGGGCAGCGTCACCAGGTCGGCATCAGCAAGGTCACTCGAATTCATGGTCAGGTCCTTTGCTCCCCTTACATAGTTGGTGAGGGCGACAAAGCCCAGGGTCGCTGCGACGGCCAGACCGGCGGCTAACACCCCCACCACGAAGTCACTGCGTCTCAGCATGGCTGCGTCCTCCGGCGGCTCAATGCGGCGCCGGTATGGCGGCGAACAGGGCGTTGAGTCCCTCGGCCATCGTCGGGTGCGTGAGAATGGCGTCGCGGCAAACCGTGTAGGGCAGCCCGCCGAGAATCGCCGTCTGCACCGCGGCCATTACCTCCCCGGCCTCGGGACCGATCATCGTGAAACCGAGAATGCGGTCGCCCGTCGCTTCGACAAGCACTTTCATGAAGCCCGCTGTCTCTCCCATGGTCCACGTCCGCAGCACGGCGCTCATCGGGAGGATGACGACACGCACCGTGATCCCCCGTTGCCGCGCTTCCCCTTCACTCAAGCCGACCCTTGCCAGCGGCGGGTCCGTGAACAGGCAGTAGGGGATGAGGCGGTCGCGTGTGCTGCGACTCCCCCCGGCAAGGTTGTCCCGGATGATCCGAAAGTCGTCGAAGGACACATGCGTGAACTGTGGGCTGCCGGCACACTCACCGAGCGCCCAGACGTCCCGCGCACTTGTCTCGAGCCGGTCATTGACCTTGATATAGCCACGCGAGTTCAACTCGACGCCGGCCACTTCAAGTCCGATCCCGGCGGTGTTGGGAGTGCGTCCCGTCGCGGCCAGGATATCGCTGCCGGGGATGGTCTGTTCACCTCCGGCCGTCCGCACGCGCAGGCGGACGGCTTCGCCGGATCGCCCCTCCACCCGGAGCACGTCGGCCGCAAGAAGTATCTCGATCCCCTCGCCACTGAGAATCCGGCGGATTTCGGCCGCGACGTCCGGATCCTCGCGGCCGAGGAGCTGCGGTCCGTGCTCGACGATGGTCACGCGGCTCCCGAAGCGGCCGTACGCCTGGGCGAATTCGAGGCCAACATACCCGCCGCCGAGGACGACGAGGTGCTCGGGCACCCGGTCGAGTTCGAGCACCTCGATGTGCGTGAGCGGCCCGGCATCCGTCAGGCCGGGGATCGGTGGAATCGAGGCGTGGGTCCCCAGGTTGAGGAATACCCGCTCGCCTGCCAACACGCGGGTACCGCCGTCATTCAAACGCACCTCAAGCGTTTTCGCCTCGACGAAGCGCCCCGCGCCCATGATCAATTCGGCGCCGCTCGCCTTGTAACGATCCAGGTGCATGGCGATCAGGCCCTCAACCATGTCGCGCTTGCGCTGCCGCACTTGCGCCATGTCAATCGCGAGGGAGCCCGGCACGACCCCGAATTGCCCAGCGTGGCGCAGCAGGTCGGCGACTTTCGCGCTCCAGATTTCGTTCTTGCTGGGGAGACAGTTGATGTTCGGGCAGGAGCCGCCGATCCAGCGGCGCTCGACGACGGCCGTCCGACGCCCGGATCGTGCCAGGTGCCAGGCCAGGTACTTGCCGCCCTCGCCGCTGCCAAGGACGAGGACTTCATAGCGTTCCGGCTGGGACATGCTCATCTCCTGGTGCGAGAAGGTTCTTGATCCTAGCGAGGCCTCGCCTCAAACCAACTGTCGCGTTGGCAAGACTTGCTTGAAAAAAGGCTCCGGGGTGTCGAAAACAGGGTTTTGACCCTGTGCATGAAACCGCGAAGCCGTTGGTGGTGCTTTCGGACCAGACACCCGAAGCAGCCATGAGTTTACCGCGAACTGTCGCCTATGTCATCGACTCCCATGTGACCTTGGAGTTGGAATCCGTGGACGGGGTCTATCTCGACGTGTACCAGCCCAAGCTGCAGACGCCCAGGGCCGCGTTCCACTTTCTCCGCGATCACTACGGAGAACGGTCCGTGACCTCCCACAAGACAAAGGTCATCACCGAGCAGTTCTTGCGGAGCATCGACAACTTCGCGCGGGAGCATCACGTCCCGGTGATCAGCTTCGAGCAGGGCCCGCGAAAGGAAGACCTGAGGCCGAAAAGGTGGAGGCCGAAAAGGTGGCAGCCACCAAATTGACAAAGCTGGGATATCTTGATAAAAAGCCGTGAATGTCACGACCGAGGCGACATTCTCCGTGGGGGATGGTTTTCCACGTGCTCAACCGAGGCGTGGGCCGGAGAGTGCTTTTCACCAAGGACGAGGACTTTTTGGCGTTTGAGCGGGTCGTTGAGGAAACGCTGCGAACTCGCCGGATGCGGTTGTGGGCTTACTGTTTGATGCCCAACCACTGGCATTTCGTCGTTTGGCCCGAGCGGGATGGCGATCTTCCCGCGTTCATGCAGCAAGTGACCAACACACATGTGAAACGATGGAAGGAGCATCGTCACGAGATCGGGTACGGCCATCTCTATCAAGGGCGTTACCAGTGTTTCCCGGTGGAAACAGAAGACTACTTCTACCAGGTCGTTCGCTACGTGGAGCGGAACGCCCTGCGTGCAAACCTCGTGGAGCAAGCGGAATCGTGGCGCTGGTCGAGTTTGCGCCGTGTAGAGCGCGAAGACACGGCGTCCCCATCCTCTCGGCGTGGCCTTTGCCTCGCCCTACCGATTGGCTGCAACTTGTCAACCAGCCGCAAACGAAAGCCGAAGTGGAGGCGTTGCGGTGCTCCGTCAATCGCGGTCGGCCCTTCGGCGATCCCAACTGGGTCACAGACACGGCCAAGCGATTGGGGCTGGAAGGGACGATTCGGCCCCGTGGAAGACCGAAGAAACAACCATAGGCTGGCCACGGTTACTGGTGGCGCCGGGTAGGCCTGGGTGGTCGCCCACCCAGGCCCCCCACAAATCCGTGCTCGCGCAATTAACGCACACGGCTCCTCGTTTCAACCTTCGCGACCCGCTATCCGTCGTTGTTTCG
>JBEKTN010000524.1:0-4073 GCA_049516015.1 Isosphaeraceae bacterium
AACACATCGGACCAACTCTCTTCTCACAGAGAAAGGAGGCCTTCGCCATCGCCGGAACGGCGCAACAAAAACTGGCAGAAGTCCGCTCATAATTCGCCGGCCCTTTTTCATCAGCCCACCCCTGGGCTCAGCTTCCCGTGTACTGGGACGACGAGGTCGAGGCCGTCATCCGCGCTAACTGAACAAGGTCTGCTTCAGTGTCTCAAGGCAAACCCATCGACTAGATCACTATGCCTATGTTGCTTGCTTGCAACATGTAACGCATTTGGCCAGCCCTCGAAGTCACCCTAAGTTTTCCAGGGCGTTTACTTGGTGGACGGACGGGCGGGCACGGTACTCGTTTCGATTCGTCTCGGCCTCTTCTCTGCGGGTGAGCACTCCGGCAGATCGTGCAACGGGCCGGCTTCCCACCACATCCGAGTAAACCACACGATCACGTTTCGGGGCCCTTGTGCTCACGGGTGCTTGACCGGAGGTATGATCCTCAATGGCAAAATCTGACTGGATTCTTCCACGCGCCGATGCCACCTGCGGCAAGGTGTTCCATCCCGACCGCCAGAGCGCCGAAGGGTATCGCATTGGCCTGCAATTCTGGAATCAAGCAACCGGCCGCAACCGGGCAAGCGATCATCTTGTCACTTTCCGTTGCCGACGATGTGGTGGCTTCCATGTTGCCAGAAAAAGCAGCAAAGCTCCTGCAGTGGAAAAGCCCCCAGCATTCACCACCACTGCTTGACGAACCCTCTGGACGCGCTCCACTTTGCGGTAGAAGACACGGCCGGTAAATATCAGGGTGCCGTGGGCTGGCCGGACAATTCTATCTGGCCGCGAGCATCGACTCATCAGGCCGCGAATACGATAAACCCAAGGGGGATACCAGTCAGGATGCGGCATGCTCCTAGCCGCCGGCGCCGGCTCAATTCGTCAAAGGAACAGCCGGCACCGGCACTGGCGATCGGTCAGGAACCCTCCGGTGGTGAGCGGGGTTCATAGCCACGGTGGGCCCTAGAAGAACGGCCGAAGTTTCGCTGAACCGTGACGCACACGCGGCAATTTGCCGCGCAGCCCAGTTTCCTGAAACCTTGCCTTCTTTCGCCGGAGCGAACGTTCTGCAAACGCTGCGGCATTTCCAGTCGAGGACGGCAACTTAAAGCCGTGTGCAAGCTGGATTGCAGCTTGAGCCGCATCCAGTCGCACCCGTTCTCGTTGCCATCTCCAGCATCGGCCGGGGTTTTCGTACCTGTCCCGGTGGAACCTGGCAAGTCTGTCCATCCCTGTCCGTGGTCCTCCTCCAGGGAAGCTTCAAGCAGACTGGGGCCGAAGGCAGAGGGTGTGATACCGTACTCTTCGGTGACCGGTTCAGCAACGATCAAATCGGCAGGGGAATCCCCGTCGATTCCAATCGTCGCCGGGGCGGCGGCGGAGTCAAACTCCTGCCGTGCCACGTCGGCTTTCAGCACAAGGGCGACGATGGGCGAATCCGGTTCCGGATCCGCAATCGCCGCTGGCTCCTCGGAGGGAGTCTCATGTTCAGGGCTCGGCCCAGGCTCATTGAGGTCCGCCCAGATTGGAACATCAACCTCGGTTGAGACGGCTGTCGGATTGGTCTCCTCGACCAGATCTGGCGGAGAACCTACCGCCTCGATCGAAGCCTCAGCGGCTTCTAACGTGGCGTGAGGTACCGGTGCCGAAGCGCACCCTTGATTCTGGAAATCAGCCCGGACGAACTTGCCCGGGCCAATTCGTATCCAGGCTGCAGGTGTAGTGGCGACGATCGGTACAGGCCCTGGCTTGACCGGTTTTCGACCTCGGGCCCGGGTGTGCCGGCGCTTCGCGGTCGTGAAACCGGGTGGTTTGGTGCCTGTGGCCGAAGCTTCGGGTGAACCGTCCACTTCCAGGGTTGTTGCGCCCAGGGAGTCTGGGCCCGAGCTCGCAGGGCTGCTAGCCCCACTCGCTCGCTCCGCACTCACGTGGGCCGGTTCGCTAGCTGGCTCTGGTTCTTCCAGGTGCTGAACCTGGGGCATTACAAAGATCAGGACCATCACGGTCACATAAACGGGAACTAGCCAGGTCGATATCGAGGCAACCACCCAGCTTGTCAAACCCATGAGCGCGGCCAGGACCACGATTCCCAGGGTTCTTACCAGCTCCGCTCGGCGAGCGCCGGCGTCTGCTGGTTCACCAGGTTTGTGATGACGGCGGAGCAGGGTCCGCCGGGACGCGGTTGAAGACCTTACCTTGGGTGTGCTCGACGTCGGGCTCAAGGAGGTTCCGTCCTGTTTGACGCACTTTGAACCGTCCTGACCGAGCGAGCCTTCCGGGTTTTCCCCATCCGTCTCTTCGGGCCGGCCGGTCTTGTTGTCCCAATCAGCGCCGGGGGAAGACTGTTCGTGTCTCGAAGAGATCCGGCTCCCCTCCTAGCTCTATCGACTAGCCAGGCGGGTAAACTCATGCCTTTGGGACAGGGTGAGAGTACCATCGGATACCAGTTGCAGCCGGTATCACATTTACATTGAATGTGCCTCTCGAGCAGGAACCGGGGACCGTTCTCCGAACGCAGGTCTTGAGGCTTTTGCCGGGCCAGTAGGAGCCACGACCTCTTCCAGGCGGCGCTTGCTGTCGGTGATGCACCTGGGTGGCCTGACGTTCCGCGAGGTGTGCCTGCAGACCTGGGCGAGAATTAACAAGCATAAGATCCTGACTCGTGCGGCGGCCATCTCGTTCTACGCGCTCGCGGCCCTGGTACCGTTCCTGTCGCTGGTGATCACGCTCAGTGCCTGGTTCCTACCCCGCATCGCATGGGTTCTCCCCTTGGTCAAGCAGGATGCCACCGACCAGGGCACGGCGGCGGCCAACGCCATCACCCTACTGCAAGATCTGCTCCCGGCCGATGCCGCACCGCTCAAGTGGTCCGCTACCGAGTTCGCTCGAGCAGTGGCTCGGCACCCTGGGCACGGAGGGCACGGGCAACGCGGAGACCGAGCTCGCGGGGGTCCTCGCGCGGGCCTGTCAGTGTAACAGCGACGTGGGCATGACCGTCGGGGTCGAAGACAGCCGCATCGAGGGCGAGCTGACTGGGTTTGTCACCATCGACGTCAACATCGATATCACGAGCCCAGGCGGCCATGGGGATCAGGCAGCCACCTTTCATCTCGGCTAGCGTGGTCCGTTCAGCCAGGATGGCGCGGTGGGTGGGCGCATCATCGAGCGGCAGCAGCAGCGTGCGGGTCGTGGTGTCCTCGACGCGGCACTCGATGCCCAAGGCCCCCTGTCCCACGGCCGGCAGAAAGTCTGGAGGCGCAAGCCGCTGGGTGACGTGCCGGTGCAGGCTTAGCCGGTACAAGCCGGCCCAGGCCAGGATCACGGCATCGAGCTTTCCCTCAAGGGCGCGGTTCAGCCGGGTTTCAACGTTGCCCCGCATCGTGGTCACCTGGATATCGGGACGAAGGTACAGAAGTTGGGCGCGCCGGCGCAGCGAGCTGGTGCCGATTCGCGACCCCGCCGGGAGGGCTTGCAGAGTTTGATGGACCGGAGCGATCAGGGCGTCGGCAACGTCCTCGCGCTGAGGTACGGCAGCCAGAACCAGTTCGTCGGGACTCTGAGTGGGCAGGTCCTTGAGGCTGTGCACGGCGACATCGACCGATCCGTCAAGGACCGCGCGCTGGATCTCCTTGGCGAACAACCCCGTTCCGCCGATGGCAGCTAGTGGCGAGTTGCGGTCGCGGTCTCCCTGGGTCTGGATCTCGATGAGCCCCACATTCAGGCTGGGATGATAGCTGCGCAGGCGGTTCGCAACCCATTCAGCCTGCCAACGCGCCAGGCGGCTGCCGCGAGTGCCAATCCGGAGGGTCAACGGTTTGATCGCTGTGCTGCTCATACAGGCAACAGTAGGCAGTGGACAATGAGGAGTACCTGATTTCCAGGCTAAACCCTGGCGATCTCGTTGCCTACCCAGCAATTCCCGGCCTGCGATTTTCGCCCTGAAAACACGCTGGTTTTGATCTCCCATTTCGCGAACTCATTGCGCATAATGCTTTCCCGAATTCCCTATCTTACCACCTGGGTCAATGGAG
>JBEKTN010000525.1:0-4661 GCA_049516015.1 Isosphaeraceae bacterium
GTTGCGTTGCTGCGTCAATCGCGGTCGGCCCTTCGGCGATCCTAACTGGGTCACGGACACGGCCAAGCGATTGGGGCTCGAATGCACGGTTCGGCCCCGTGGAAGACCGAAGAAACAATCGTAGGCTTGCCACGTTTACTTGTACTCTCTGTGTTCTCCAGATCTGATTCTCCAGATTTGGTGGCTGTCACCTTTCACCTCCTCCTCGTACCTTTCCCGAAGGGCGAGGTTCCCGCTGCAAAACAGCACGGTGAACCCGTTCTCCTTCGCCCAGCCATCGACGGCCCGTGCCCCGGCACGGATCATTCGCTGGGGATCAGTCAGGATAATGAGGTTTTCCCCTTTGAGGGGACTCAGTTTATCGATGACCCATTCTTCGATCATGAGCTTCTCGTCGTTTCAGAACAGGACGGTGAAGCCCGCCGCCTGATAGTGCTTGTCATTCGTGAACGCTTCGGTGATGCCGAGCCGGCGCATCACCTGGAACGAGACAGATCGGCGATGCCGGCCTGCCCCGCCTCGCCACGGTCGTAGGCGGCCCATGCTTCCTCGATCTCCTGGGCGGTCGGTTCGATCAACAGGCCTTCTTGAAGCAGATAGTGCCGGAGCGTGTTGACCCGCTGCCGGAAGGGACGGCGTGCGGCGGCGTTGCCACATTCCCAAAGAATGAGCGGCGTCGTCGCCAAGCGCTGCCCCTGCTGAATCACAATCTGGTAGGCTGCATCCGCCGCCGTGTTCCATTGGTCCGCGAGATCCCAGACGGCGATCAGCCCAACGGTATCCAAGAAAACGGCGTTCACGGCTGGTGCTCGTTGTGACGTTCGGCGGTATCAGTATGCCCGGAGTTGTATCACCTCCTGGCCATCGACCACGCCAAGGTCTTCGTCGAGTTCGATCGTTTTGCCATGGACTTTGCCATGCAAGGTCTTCGTCATGATTCCTCCTCGTGCTCGTCGTCGGGTTTCATTTTACGCTGCCGCTTCTTCGGCTTGGTCTCTTCATCTCTACCACGGCGGACGCAGATCCGATAGTCGTCCTCGGCTTCGATCTGCTGCTCGTCGGTCAGGTTCGCAAGATTCAAGCCACCCTCTTCATAGATCGCCTTGCCTTGCTCATAGAGGCCGGCACGGCGGCATTGCCGCAGCCAATTGACATTGGGGGCCATCCACGGTTCCCAGGTACCTGAGAGTGGGTGGCCCCTTCCGCTCCCACCCTTCATCGCTGGATCTCCGCCGAGCCATCGCCGAATAGCCGCTGCTGTCCCTCGTCTTTTGCATTCTTGGCCGTTTTCCTCGGTTTCGGCGGGTAAGAAACGGACTATACCTTACGCGGCCATGAGTGAGACCTAGTCGAATTGCTGGAAAACCCTCACCCCGGCAAGGAAGTAGGTCAGGCTTTCCAGCCTGACCTGCAATGCCTTTATTTCGTGCCGGGGTCATGGCGTCATCAACGAGGCCGGTTGCTGCAACTACTTGGTTGGCGTGACAATGGGGCCATTCACGTTTCCCAGGTACCAGAGTGTGGGTGGCCCCGTCCGCTCCGCTCTCTCCCCGCGCAGGCGCTTCCGGCAATGAGACTCGTGTTGCTTCAGTCCGCAATCCAAAATCCAAAAATCGAGAATCCAAAATCCTGTGTCGGCCCTGCGGCGATCCTAACTGGGTCACGGACACGGCCAAGCGATTGGGGCTGGAATCGACGATTCGGCCCCGTGGAAGACCGAAGAAACAATCGTAGGCTTGCCACGGCTACTTGTACTCTCTGTGTTGTCCAGATCTGGTGGCTATCACCTTTCCCCTTCGCTGGACGCCGATTTGAGGTTTGGCTACGCGACCTCCAAGCCATAACCGTCGGACCACGTCACGACTCGACCGCGGCTATGAGGAGACCGCAGGAGCCGCACCTAACGCCCGATCCAGTAGGATCGATGTCCATAACGCCTACCTTGCAGCTCGGACACGACTGGCCCGACATCTCGCAAGGTGAGCCGGGAATAAACTCGACCCCATAGATGGCCTGAGTGACTAGGGCCTCCAAATTGGAATAATCCCCGTGGTGAGCCTTAGCGAGCGCATCCTGGTAGGGCCGCGTGTCTTCAATAACGATACGTCGGCTTCGATGAAGCAACTCTTTGGCCTGCTGTTCGAGGAGCAAACGAGCTATACGTCCATTTCCATCCATGAAAGGATGAATCTGGAGGAAATGATGATGGAACCGAGTGATCTCTGAAACCTTTTGCGGACCCGGCAGTGTTAGAAGCCGAGGAAAGGCGTCTCGCCATTGACTTAGAAGCTTCTCCAGTAGATCTCGAACTAGCTCTGGTTCAGGCGGAACAAACGTCGCGGTGTCCAAGGTAGCATTCTCAGCGCCAATCCAGACCTTTGTCGATCTAAGCATGCCGACTTGCAGAGGGGGCGGTGCATCGAAGAGCAATGCGCGGTGAAGCATGAGTAAGAGATCGACCGTCAGTTGGTTCGTGGCAAAGCCCAATGGTGCGACGTCAATCGACTGCTTGTCGCTTTGCTCGACACGGGCATTGAGCAAGGAAAAAGTGCGCTCTGCAGCAGCAGTGAGCGCGCGAACTTGGCCGCCGAATGCTTCCGTTAGTGCGGCCACCGAGTCGATCTTCTTCGAGAGCTCGCGAATAATCATGAGACCATGTTGTTGCAACGAATCGGAGAGGGACCGATTCCACTGTGAAAAAAAGCTTAGTTGTTCTTCATGAGACATCTCAATGTCGAGAAACTCAAGCCGTGCACCATAGCCAAGTGGGCTGTCCAACAGAGCGCGTATCCTCTCCAGATGGTAGATCAGGGACTGGTGACCCTTTGCTGAAGCGAGGTCGCTGAGCATTGTGCGCTCACCGGGCGACAATGCCTGATTCGTCAGGAACACCAGGCCATCCGCCGCGTTCTTTGATACCCCTGCTAGGTCGTGAATGAACTTATCCTGGATCGCCTTGAGCTTCTCGGTGGAGTTGGGAAAATAAACAGCGGCGACATACCTCCATCCGTTCTTTTCGCACAGGAGATCCTTCAATCCGTCGGGACCCCCTAGCGGGCACTGTGGGTCAACAGATGAAAAGCCATCCAAGTGAAGGATAGTGGCAGCCAATCGCTCGGAACCGATTTGATCGCCGCGCCAAAACTTCAGTTTCAACTCTGTGTCCGACATCGTCTTTACTTGTGGGCTAACGTTAAAGCTCAGTGTGCCAGTCCGTCTGCCCTCCGAAACTATTCGGCAAGGAACGTATCACGAATGCAGATGAAGTGAGAGGGTTCTCCTTCGATTCTTACGCAACGCGGTATTCCCGTCCAGCCGGCTGTCAGCGGGACGATGCCTCTAGAGCTTTCCGGAGGGATTGTCTGACGCGGTGGCTCTTGACCCGACGGGGCGAAAGGGGCCACCCAAGTTTGCTTGGTGTCAGAAAGTGGGTGGACCCTTCTGCTCCCTTCCCCCAGCCATACTGGGTAGGTGATCACAGGAAACTGCCCAGAGTCCAGATTTGGTGGCTGTCACTTTTCCACCTCACAAAATGTTGCATGTGCCCATTGACTCCTACAACAATTGGCGTATAATGATATCGTGGTGGCGGGTTACATCCGCGGACGAATCCGAGGTGCGTCAATGAGTCAGGACAAGATGTCGGACCCTGATCTGACTATGTCGGAGCAGCTTCGGCATGCGATCCGGCGTCGTGGGTTGACGGCCTACAAGGTCGCTAAGGATGCCGGGGTGAGTCACACCATCGTGCAGCGATTTCTCGATGGCGATCGCGGGCTGAAGCTCGATTCGGCAGACAAGATCGCCCGAGCCCTCAGGCTTCGATTGATGGAGGACCCTTCCATTTTCACGATGACGATCCTCAAGCCGGACACCGAACTGCTCACTAGGGGCGAAAGCATGCCCGGCGAGAACTGGAGGAGCGCCCTATTGCGGCTGATCCCTCAGGCTCTCGGCGATGGCATTGATCGTCGGATCCAAATGTTTTGGCAATATGAGGGCGATAAGGGAAAAGGGAAAGGATTTGTTGACATTGTCCGCATAGCCGGACCTCGCGTCGGGATGGCATGGCCAGTTGAGCATTTCCTTATCGAGACGGACCCGCCCCAACTCTAAATTGCATTATGCCCTCGAACGCCAAGCAGCCGCGACCTGCACCATCCAAGGTCATGAAGGTCAACCTCTGGCTGCGCGTCGAGAACGACAACAAGTACATCCGGGGAAAAAAGAAAGCCCGGGATGCCCAAATGTGTCGGGAACCGTTTTTGACTCGCTTGGAATTGACGCTTCGTCCCCACGGGCGGCCCAAGGAACAACATAACGGTTCCTGACACTTTTTCGGCCGAAGGACGTTATGGGCTATGGTCCCAAACGCCTTCAGGATCCCACACCTGGCTCTTCCCACTTCGAACTCACGCCGATTGTTCCGGTTCCGGGTGATGCCTCACAACATCGACGAGCGTTTCACCCTCCGTGACCGTGATCTTGGCTGCTTCATCGCCCCACAGTTCATAACCAATGTAAGTTAGAGTGCAATTTTTCTGACCCTACCGGATTGCAGGTATTGAAGAAATGCCGGGTATCCGGCCGGCGGCATTTTTGTCATCCTACTTCTTTCCAGGGAAGGGGATGCGAGAATGGACGCTCGACCGAAGACCCGG
>JBEKTN010000526.1:0-5763 GCA_049516015.1 Isosphaeraceae bacterium
CGTCCGTGAGAACTTTCATCATCCCCTCCCTGGGACCAGTTCTCGAATCCGAAACCACAACGGAGGGGAGTAGAACAGAAAACTCGAATCATGCCGAGACTATTCTGCGGGGATTCCCTTATTCGATCGCACTCAAAGTGGCGGCGCAGAGACAGCAGTTTTCGGGGTGGAGAATCAACCTGGTGGGGACGGACCTCAGCGGCTCGGTGCTGGCCTCGGCCCGCGCTGGCAGCTATGACGAGCGGGCCATCCACCTGGTCAGTCCCGACGAGCGAAAGCGGTTCTTCGAGGAAGATGCCCAGGCACGGCGCTGGACCATCAAGAACGAGGTGCGGTCACTGGTCACCTGGAAGCTGCACAACTTGCTTTCACCACTGAAGGAAGAACCGTTTGACTGCATCTTCCTCAAGAACGTTCTCATCTACTTTGACACGGCGTCCAAGCAGACCGTGGTGCGAAACGTGCTTGCGGCGATGGCCAAGGGGGGCCATCTGGTGATCGGCCCGACCGAGGGGATCTACACGATGCTGGACCCACTCACCAAGCTCAAACCCTGGCTCTACCGGAAGCTTTCCTGAGAGGAATCGGCGATGTCGGGGTTCGACCTGTCGGAGCTTCTGCCTTTCTACCTCGATGAGACCGACGAGCATATCGCCGCGCTCAACGACGCGCTCTTGCGACTGGAGCAGGATCCCACCGACGCCAAGGCTCTGGCGGAAGCGTTCCGGATGTTCCACAGCATCAAGGGCGCATCAGTGGTCATGGGGTTCGAGCCCGTCAATCGCCTGACCCATCACCTCGAGAGCCTCTTCGACCAGTTCCGGGTCAAGAAGCGGACGCTGGATCGGCCGGTGCTCGACCTCACCTTCCGCTGTCTCGACGAACTTCGCGATTACCACCGCGAACTCCGCGCAGAGGGACAGGGCACCGCGGACCTCGCGGCGTTGACTCCTCTGGTCATCGCCGCGCTCGAGACCACCTCACCGGTTCCACAGCCGCAGCCCGAACCCGGGCCAGCGGCTTTGGAGCCAGCGGCAACGTCTTCCTTCCCTGATGCGAATGCCGAGGCGGCTGCTCAGCCCGCGGTTCCGGTCGAGGTCGAGCAGCCCACGGTTCCGGAAGAAGGGTTCGAGGGACCCGAGCGGATCGGTGTGACCGTGGTCTTGGAGCCAAACCTGCCGCTGCCTGACATGAAGGCCAGCCTGGTGCTGAACCGGCTGGCCTCCAGGGGGCGCGTCCTCGAAACGCGTCCTCCCGCCGAGCAGCTTGACGAGGTCGAGTCGCTCACCGAATTCACCGTCTGGCTGACATCGGAGTGCGATCTGGAGGAACTCCGATCGCTGGCCGATGTCGACGGCGTGGCCCGGATCCGAATCGAGCCTTCCGCCAACCTCCGGCGGACAACCGGTCTCGACGAGCCAGCCAGATCCTCAGCCTCAGCTTCTAACTCAGCCGCGGTAGAGCCCGAAACAGTTCCCGCCGCTTCGCCACCTCCGCAGGCTGAACCGGCCGTGATCACCACACCGCCGGGCGCTGATCACAAGACGTCCGACTTGCCGGTTTCCGTAACCATGCCGGTTCCGGTGGCATCCCCGGTCAGCGAACGTATCAGTTCGGCGCCGGCCGGGCCGACTGGCCCCAAGACCGGAGGCGAGCCGCGCAAGGCCAAGGTTGCCGAGACGATTCGGGTCGAGAGCGATCGGCTCGATCACCTGATGAATCTGGCGGGGGAGCTCGTCATCAACAAGGCTCGGCATCCATGCGTCACTCCTGTTGCCGCGTCCTTGGGAACACCCTAAACCCGCACTAGCGCAACAAAAGACGGAGAATCGGGCAAGGTGACTTTGGCAGGTCAAGACCAACTTTTCATCAGGTCAGGGGATGGCCCAACGCGGCAAGCAGGCAACGAACATGAAGCGACTCCTGGTGGTTGACGACGCCCTGTTCATGCGCAAGTTGATCTGTGGCGTGGCGGTCGAAGCCGGCTGGCAGGTTGCCGGCGAGGCGACCAACGGCGAGCAGGCCGTTGCGCTTTACGAGCAACTCAAGCCCGACCTGGTTACCATGGACCTGGTGATGCCCGTCATGGGTGGTCTCGAGGCTCTCCGCAAGATTCGCGAGCTGTGATCTCCCAGGCATCTTCAAGAACCTCACCTCGTTCCGGGACGAAGTGGAAGGGCGAAAGCGAGAGCCCCAAGAAAAGCCACATGCCTGAGAGTCTCTCATCGCGAGCAACCGGCTCCTGGCGTCCGCAGTCCCCTCGTCTCCAGAAGACGCTTTGTCCTTGACGGGCATGGCGACCCCCGGCTACTTTTAAGTCTGACATTTGTCATTTTCCATTTGTCATCTTTGTTCAGGCAAACGGCCGGTCAGCGACGCTTGGTTTCTGGAGGGTGCGCGCTACGTACTTCGTTCCGACCCGCTCGGGGCACGGCTGGCGCTCGAACCCCTAGTCGGCACGGGGACCGTCCAGCTCGCGCTCAAGAAGGGCAAAGCCACCGACCTGCACGCGACCCTGGTCGGCCGCGACGGCTCGGCCTTCGGCCTCTCCGGTAGCGAGCCGGCGACCGTTCCGGTTGGCGAGTACCGGCTGAGCACGGTCACGGCGGCATTCGACGATCCCCAGGGAGGACAGAACTGGTCGTTCATCTTTTCCGACAACGGCGGCAAGGGCGACCCGAAATGGTACGGCGGCGGCAAGGACCAGCAGGTCGCGATCGACCCGATCGGCACACTCGAGATGGGGCTGAACGTTGCCGACATGGTGAAGACCGTCAAGGCCGGCGAGGATGTTTCGGTTCAGCCCTTGCTCTACACGGGCGACGGGCTCTTGATCAACGTCGCGTATCGTGGCACGCCGGTCGCGCCCGCCGCGCAGGAAAACCTGGGTGCGGTGACCACGCTGGCCTCGACCGACGGCCAGACGCTGGGAACCGCTCATTCGGGCTTTGCCTGAGGCACCTTCTGCCCGGCCTCGGTCCGAGTGCCCCAGTCGCAACCCGCCGGCCCCGTCCATCCCTCCACCGAGTTCAACAGCGGCCCACTCGCTGGCGTCCTGCGCGCCTCCGCAGTGCTCGAGGTGATCAAGAAGCCGTGACGATCATCGCCTGCTCTGTCGAATAGATGCGCTGAGCACGGCTATAATACATCTTGAGGAGCAATCGAGAACCTTTCAGGAGACTGCCATGTTCGATCTCATCAAGAAAACCCTGCTCACCGGCGTCGGTCTGGCCGTCATGACCAAGGATAAGGTCGAGGAGCTGGGCAAGGAGTTCGCCTCGCAGGCCAAGCTTTCCGAGAACGAAGGAAAAGAGTTCGTCGATCACCTGCTCAAGCAGTCGGAGACAGCTCGCAAGGAATTCGAAACCCGGATCAACTCCGCCGTGCAGAAAGCCGTCTCGGGGCTAAACCTGGCCAGCAAGGACGAGGTGGCCAAGCTCTCGGCGAAGGTCGAAGAACTGACGGCAAAGCTACCCAGCAGCAGCAAGGGAACGGGTGGTTGAGACGAGCTTCACGTGACGTGTATCACGTCTGCGGATTTATAAATATGTTCAATCGATCGTCAATGCCAAGTGCAGAGAAGAAGGAGCCTTAATCCACCCGCGGCCGGACATCGGGCTCGACCTGGTAGCCGTTGGCCAGGGAATTGGTCATGTTGAAGAGCCCGACGATGGCCATAAGCTCGCCGAGCGTTTCGTGATCCACACCGAGCTTGCGCAGGGCCGCGGTGTGCGAGTTGATGCAGTAGGGGCAGCCGTTGGTGGCCGAGACGGCCAGCGCGATCATCTCGCGGGTTGTTGGGTCAAGCCGCGCGACGCGGCCGACCGATTCGGGGTGCATCAGCGATTTCAGGCTCGTCCAGACCAGCTCGAGCTGGACGGGGTTGGTGGCGATCACCTGCCAGAAGCGGGGCACGAAATCGATGTTCTTGGTCCGCTTGATGTCCGCAAAGATCTCGGCGACCTTGCCGGTGGCCTCGTGTTCCTCGACCGAGCGGACGGTGGCGGCAGGGGTGTCAACATCGAACATGAATTTGTCCCTTGACCTGTCAGTACACTCCGTTTGGGAAGCTTGTGCACTTCGGTTCCGGAGCGTTGAGGTACGCATCTTTGCCGAGAGCTCATCTTCAGCGAACCATCGATCTTCTGTATGCTTGAGCAAAGGAGGACAACAATCATGGTTAAGCATACGGTGTCAGATCCGCAAGCGTCCAGCCAGCCCCAGCCGGCCGCTTCGTCATCTGCGCCTTCCGCCGATACCTCAGATGTCATTGATTGGGATCTCGTGACTGAAACGCCGCCGCATTGTCGCAGTGGAACAATACGCGCCAGCTTAGTCCGCACCGGGCGGAGCCGGCCACTCCCCGTGAACGAAGCCGGTATCTCCATGGAAGGCGCGAACGGGAGCGTTTCGATGCGGATCGTCGACATTGAGCGCATCCGCGAGATCCATGCGCAAAAGCTGAGTAATGCCGGGGTTGGCACTGTTGAACAGCCTTGATGTTGACGATCGGATCAAGGCACGGCATGTTTGGTGGGCCAACATCATGTTGGAGGATCTTTATGAGCGTGGCCTTCCTTCCTCTCCTTTCACGGCGTCGGCGGGTGCGCTGCCTGGTCGGAATCACGATCGTCTTGATGGCCTGGCTGACCTTGTCGTCCGCAATCGCGTTTCGTCTCACAAGGCGGCCCAGGGCATGGTTTCCTGAACCGGCCCCTCACGTGGCCTGGGGATCGATCCAGGACCATCGGCTCCGGACCCGCGACGGGCAAGACATCGGCGCCTGGTTTGTTGAGGGAGAGGATAAGGACAATGCCCCGCAGATCCTGCTGCTGCACGGCAACAAGGGAAGTCGCGCGAACTCCTTGAAGCGAGCGGAGTTTCTGGCCTCCGCCGGTTATCCGGTTCTCATGATCTCACTTCGGGCTCATGGCGACTCCACGGGCGATTTCAACGATATCGGCTACAGCGCGCGTCACGATGTGGTTGCCGCGGTCGAGTTTCTTGAGCAGAAGCATCCCGGTCGATCGATCGTGGTGATGGGAGTGTCCCTCGGGTCAGCCGCGGCGATCTTCGCGTCGCGGGAGCTGGGCCGCCGGGTTCACGGATACATCCTCGAAAGTCCCTACCAGGATCTGAAGACCGCCGTCTGGAACCGGACCCAGACCTACTTACCTCCGGTACTGGCCCAGGTTGCCTATGCCGGATTGCGCGTCGTCGGTCCGTTCTTTCTATCGAACCTCGAGGAGATCGCACCGCTGCGGGCGATTGACGGCATTCCGTCCGACGTGCCGGTGCTGATCATGGCGGGCCTGGCCGACCGGGTGGCGCGACCCGATGAGGCCAAGGCACTCTTCGATCGGGTGGCCAGCCACGGTGAATTGGCGTTCTTCCCGGGGGCCGAACACCACAACCTGTTCCCGTCGGCCCCGGATCGCTACCAGCGTATGGTCCTCGACCTTTGCCGCGCTTCAACCCGGCGACTCGGCCGCCAGCGTACCAAGGTCTCATGTCGCCTGCCCGGCACCAATCGCCGAATCGAGGGGAGCGGAAAGCGGGACAGGTCCGCTATTGGCAATATGGGCAAGCAGGGGAGTCACCTAACTTAGCAATATTGGACCTGTCCCGCTTCTGTCCCCTGCATAGATGGTGCGGAAGTTGTCGTTGGGGTCGCGGCGGCGGTCGTCGAAGGCCAGCAGGGACGGGTCCTTGAGCGAGAACATGGCAAAGGCCGACATCAAGGCATCGCCCAGTGAGATTTCG
>JBEKTN010000527.1:0-3983 GCA_049516015.1 Isosphaeraceae bacterium
TCTTGATGCGACATTCCCGATTCCTTTCGGGTGAGGTAGTGGGCCAAGCCTCACTTGTGGTAAAGCATGACTTGAGCCATAAGCCTCAGTTGCATCAAGACTTCTTTTGCAAATCGACAAAAGGGTTAACGGCGTAGCGGGCCACCCCGTCACTGCCTTTGATCAAGATGCTCCGGCCGTCCGGACTGAACGCCACGGTGCCGATCCCCCCCGTCAGGATGGAAGAGAGGTGGGACGCTCGTCCTCTCGTCGTCTAAATTTAGCCAGTTCGACTCCGCAATGGTGTCCCGGAACTCCTCGGTATGGTGTCCCCGGAACTCCTTCCTGGCCCTTGACAACCAGCGCGTCGCTTCCCACGATCATTGAGATCGAGAAGGGGAAGCGGTGTCAATGGTCGACATCGGCGATCTTCTTCACGCGGTGGCTGCCTGGTTTCAAGCTCAGCCGTCGAGGTCGATGGGATCATTGGCGGCACCAAAGGGACCGCGGCGAATGATTGACAAGATGTGCTCGGGTGGGCCAGATCCACGCCAGCCGATCGCTCCGTGAAGAGGCTGGCTGGGATTCCGACCCGCCGGCATCCAGCTCCGACTCACCAACCCTTGACAGCTCCCAAGCCAAAGCAAAGGACTCGGTCTGGGTCTTTCTCAGCCCGTCGCTCGCGAAGGCATCGCTGGTCCACGTGCTGATGTACTCCGCATCACCTCCCTGGAAGTTTCCGAACGCGCCGCACGATCTGGGCACGTATCCGTTCGTCACCGGCCGCGATGACGGAGGCGAGGGCATGCCCGTGGAGGAAAGCGGCAACATGTTGATTCTCTGCGATGCCATCGCGCACGCGGAAGGCAACGCGGACTTTGTCACGCCCTGGTGGCCGCAGCTCACGCAGTGGGCGAAGTACCTGGAAAAGTACGGCCTGGATCCCGAGGAGCAGCTTTGCACGGACGATTTCATGGGCCATCTCGCGCACAATGCGAATCTCTCCGTGAAGGCGATCCTCGGCCTTGCCGCGTATGGCGATTTGTGCCGGAGCGCGGCGACAAGGAGACCGCGGACAAGTACTTGGCTCTCGCCAATGCCGACGCCATGCACTGGATGGAAGTCGCTGCCGAGGGAGACCACTACCGGTTGGCCTTCGACAAGCCGGGAACCTGGAGCCAGAAGTACAACCTCGTCTGGGACCGCATCCTCGGACTGAACGTCTTCCCGCCCTCCGTCGCGCAGAGGGAGATCGCGCACTACAAGAGAATGATGCTGCGCTACGGTGTTCCGCTCGATTCCCGCACGCGCTTGACGAAGACCGACTGGTCGTTCTGGATCGCCACGCTCGCGGAAGACCGGTCCGACTTCGAAGCGATGATTTCGCCGACCTGCGACTATCTGAACGCAACCAGCGCCCGCGATCCGATCGCAGATTCGTATGTGACGGACGACATCCGAAGGGGCGGAATGCACGCGCGACCCGTCGTGGGCGGATTCTTCATCAAGATGCTGAGCGACCGCGCCGTCTGGGAAAAGTGGGCGTCCCGCGATCAACTGAAACCCGCAAACTGGGCGCCGTTGCCCGCGCCGCCGAAAATCAGCATGGTCGTGCCAACCGAGCAAACGTGGCGCTACACGACGCAGGACCCGGGGAACAACTGGACGGAAACCGGTTTCGACGCGACGGGCTGGAAGTAAAGCCGAGCCGGGTTCGGAACGAGTCCGCCGGGATTCGTGCAGCACACCCAGTGGATAACCCACGACATCTGGCTGCGCCGCGAGATCACGGTTCCCGAGGGCGCGCATCCGGATCTTCAATTCATTGCCTACCATGACGAGGACGTTGCAATCCATGTCAACGGAATCCCTGCCGCGCAGGAAGGCGGGTTCACGACCAACTACGTGCCGCTGGAAATCTCGCGCGTGGCGCGAGCCGCGATGAAACCCGGCTCAAAGATCCTGGTCGCCGTACATTTTCATCAAACGGAAGGTGGCCAGGGCATCGACGTCGGTCTGGCCGATGTCACGGAATGAGGGTACTCGAAAAGGCTGCTTTTCGGTCTGACGAAGAGAAAGGCGCCGGGACTCGTTTTGGGGCTCCGCTCTCTCTGCCCCCTCTGCGATGAGATGCCAGCACTTCGTTGACATGGTAGGCTTAAGAACCAGCGGATTCATTCTGTCAGCCGAGCCGTCAATCAAGTTACCAGGGAACCAGAGCGTCACTCACACCCACGCACCGCGCGGGCGATCTGGACTGCTCTAACGATTGGACTGCGTCTATGCCTTCCAAGGTCGGGTCGAGAACAGCCATCCGAGCCATCTCGAGAATCGCGGTCAGCGGATTCAAGTCGATTCACACAAGGCAGGCGATTGAGATCCGGCCCCTGACCATCCTCGCTGGCGCGAATAGTTCGGGCAAGTCGAGCATGATGCAGACTCTTCTCCTGCTCAAGCAGACACTCGAAGCCCCCTATGATCCCGGGCCACTCTTCATTCACGGTCCGAACGCTAAGTTCTCTGAGGTCAAGCAGATGTTCTTTCATTCCGCTGGTACATCAAAGAGCCAACTGATCGAGATCGAACTTCACGTCGATGGAACGGAATTGCGGCTCAATTACTCGCGGAAAAAGGGACGGGGGTACGGGTGGCCTGCTGAACTGGTGGCCCAGATGGAGAGAACCGCTCACGGTGAAATCACGCTTAATGAACATTATGGCAGCGAGGATATTATTAAGCAATTCAAAGGTAATACATTCTGGAACCCGATCATCTCTGCCAAAGGGATGAATCAAGCAGAGGTCATTCGAAATCGCTGCTTCCTGGAGGCGAAACTCAGTCCCCCCGGGGACCTACCGGTGATGAAGGAGATTATCCATTTCGTGCCCGGCCGACCGTTTATTTCACACTTGAAAGAGATCATCCACGTTCCCGGATTACGCGGGAACCCTGAGAGGGCGTATCCCGTCACCGCGATCGGCGAAAGCTTTCCCGGCACATTCGAGGATTATGCAGCCAGTATGATCGCCCACTGGGTCGAGGTGTCGGACTCGAATCTCGACCGACTAGGCGAAGATTTGGCCCACATGGGACTGACCTGGAAGGTGCACGCTCGCGCTGTTAATGATATTCAGGTCGAGTTGCGCGTCGGGCGACTGATCGGGCCAACACAAGGGGGAGCGAGTGACCTGGTCAACATCGCGGATGTTGGGTTTGGAATTTCGCAGACGCTCCCCGTAGTGGTGGCGCTCCTGACCGCCAGGCCAAGGCAGATGGTATTTATCGAGCAGCCTGAGCTTCATCTGCATCCCAGGGCCCAGGTTGCCATGGCGGAAGTCCTGGCCAAGGCCGCCAAACGAGGCGTTCGCGTCGTCATTGAGACCCATGGCTCCTTGCTTCTCCTGGGGGTACAGTCTTTGGTAGCCGAGGGCATCCTACCTGCATCCGATGTTGCACTGCATTGGTTCCTTCGCCATCCTGAGTCGGGGATCACGACCGTTCGCAGCGCCGAACTTGATGAAGCTGGTCGTTTCGGCGACTGGCCTGAGGACTTTGACGAAGTGGCTCTCGAAGCCGAGAGTCGTTACCTCTCTGCGGCTGAAGCCCGGATTGTCGGGAGGTAATCCTATGGCCAAGATCCGGTCGCGCCTGCTTGTGGTCGACGCTTCCATCGCAAGAGCTGCCGGCGATGTGTCAACGCACCCCACGTCCCGACGCTGCTGCGACTTCCTCCTGGCGGTCCGTGAGATTTGTCATCAGATTGTTATGATCGCACCGATCCAGCACGAATGGGATAAGCACCAATCCCGTTTTGCGCGGACTTGGCGTTTGTCCATGCTGGCCAAGAAGAAGCTCAAGATCCTCGAGAGCCACGCTCAGAGTTCGTAACTTCTCAAAAACACCGGACATAGGATCCTCGGAGTCGTTCCGCGCGCAACCGTAGCGCGGAGACCAAACACCGAAGACCCGACCCGGCGTTCAACCCCCCCGCGCCGCCGTCGGGG
>JBEKTN010000528.1:0-5894 GCA_049516015.1 Isosphaeraceae bacterium
ACTCTCCGTAAGGGGGCAACCATGCCTCAACGGAGACAAGCGCAACAGATGCACGTCCCGATGTCAACCCAGAAGCACTCCAAAAAACGGCTGTTTTCATCAGCCCACCCCAACCCTCTCCCGCGAGGGGAGAGGGAGCCCGGAGTTCCTTCGGACAAGTGTGTTATTGCTAACTCAGTAGTTTCAGATTCCGCGGCGGCTTGCCGGAGCAATAGAGTGTGGCACCTGAAATTCGCGGGATGCCTGGTACTGGCGCTATTGCCGTCCTGGCTCAAGGTCCCCCTCTACCGGATGCTGTTCGGCTACCGCATCGGCAGGGGCGTGCGGATCGGTCTCTCGCCGCTCTTCGGCGTGGGGCGGTGCCGGATCGGCGACCACGCTCGCATCGGCTCCTTCAACCTGTTCTACCAGGTCGGTGATCTGGAGATCGGCGACCACGCCCAGATCGGCTTCCTGAACCTCTTCCGGGGGGGGCGGAAGGTCCGGATCGGCGCCTATGCCAGCATCCTCAGGCAGAACGTCTTCAATTCGATAATCAAGCGGGATTTCGTCGACCCGGTCGACCCGGTCCTCGAACTGGGCGCGGGGGCGACGGTCACGTCGGGCCACTGGCTCGACTTCAGCGCCGGCATCGGCATCGGCGACCACACGATCGTCGGCGGGCGGAACTCGTCGTTCTGGACCCACAACCGGCAGCGGGGCCGGCCGATCTCGGTGGGCTGCCATTGCTACCTGGGGTCGGAGATCCGGGTCGCGCCGGGCGCGGAGGTGCCCCCGTTCTGCATCGTGGCCCTGGGCTCGGTGCTCGCGGGCCAGTTCTGGCCGCCCCGCTCGCTCATCGGTGGCAACCCGGCATCGGTGGCCCGCGAGCTCCAGGAGCGCGACCTTGTCCTGATCGTCCACAAGACGCGCGACGATATCCCGGATGAGCTGGCGCAGATGCACCTGCCCGAAGACCTGCTCGAGATCGCGCGCCAGCCCGCTGGCATTAATTACGCATACACGACCTGATGACCTTCAGACACAGATCTCTGAGCAGAGAGCATCGGCAACTCACTATGCTAAGAATGTGTTTCGCGCTGAATGTTTTTGCAATCCTGCCTTCATTTCTTGTAATGTCGCATGCATCGTATATTATAATTATATATGCATCATAATAGTTCGTAGAGAATCTGCGGAAGACTCTGATGAGACCAAACGTACTTCATTCATTTATGTTTAAACTAGGCTTCGACACTCGCGTGCGCAACCGAGTGGTCGCAACTTTGCTACGCTCCCTTCTAGCGCAAGAGCGTCGCCAATCACGACCGGCTCTGCTCGATGTGGGGTGCGGTAGCTTCGGCGTAGCAATGTTCTTGAGAGGAATTCCAGTCATTGGTGTAGACCGAGAGCAACCCCGCACAACCATCCCGAATCTTACTTTTCGAAGAGCCGCTATTACCGCTCTTCCCTTCCCCGACCGGTCCTTCCCGGTCGTCAGTTGTATCGACGTCTTGGAACATCTTTCGCCTGCTGATCGTGAACGTGCTATCAGAGAACTACTACGTGTATCCAATCGCCACCTCGTGATCGCTTGCCCACATGGTGAAGCCGCACATGACTGCGATGCTCACTTCCTTTCAGCATGTCTACGTAAAGGCCAATCTCCTCCTAGTTGGGTAATCGAGCATCAGAGCCACCCTTACCCAAAGGCCACGGTGATCGATTCTCAGGTGAGGAAGTATATTTCAGAGGCGGGACGCACCGTCAGAACCTCACTTTTTTATTGCGAAAACGTGGGGTTATCTAGCCTGGTACGATCTGCTGCCGTGCTCTCCCCACTTCTTTACGTAATGACCAATCTCTTCCTCGGCGCCATCATCGATCCACTGGTCCCATCCCCCAAGGACAAGAATAGTTATCGAATGATTTTAGTAGCTGAGATAGATACGTCTATGAATAATGAGTAAGCATTGTTGAGCCGTGCGGCTTAGAATAAAGCTTGCTATTGGTGGCGTAGACGCTGAAGACTGAACCTCACCGAGGGGCGAATAATGTGCGGCATCGCGGGGATCTTGGACCTGAAGGGGCGTGCGGTCGAGCAGCCGCTCCTGGAGCGCCTTTGCGCCTGCCTCGCGCATCGCGGTCCCGACGACGAGGGGTTCCACGTCGAGGGCAACGTCGCCCTCGGCCAGCGCCGGCTCAGCATCATCGACCTGTCCAGCGGCGGGCAGCCGATGAGCAACGAGGACGGCACGGTCTGGGTGACGTTCAACGGCGAGATCTACAATTTCCTCGCGTTGCGCGCCGAGCTGGAGGCGCACGGACACCGGTTCGCCACCCGTAGCGACACCGAGGTCATCGTCCATGCCTTCGAGCAGTATGGGACGGGCTGCCTCCAGCGGTTTCGCGGCATGTTCGCCTTCGCCATCTGGGACCAAAAGCGCCGGCTCCTGTTCCTGGCCCGCGATCGGGTCGGCAAGAAGCCTTTGTTCTACGCGCGGGCGGATGGCCAGTTCGTGTTCGCCTCGGAGCTCCAGGCCCTGCTCCAGCACCCGGGAGTCCGGTGTGGGAGAGAGCCGGACCCGGCGGCGCTTGATGAGTACCTGACTTACGGCTACATCCCCGCGCCCGGGACCGCATTCCGCAACGTCTTCAAGCTCCCCCCGGCCCACTTCCTGACGCTCGAGCTGCCCGAGGAGGAGGGCGTGGGGGCGGCCGAGCCCAAGGTGGAACCCTACTGGCGGCTGGAATATACGCCGAAGCTCGACCTCGACGAGGACGAGGCGGCCGAGGGGCTGCTTGAGGTCTTGACCGAGGCGGTCCGGCTGCGGCTGATCGCCGATGTGCCGCTCGGTGCGCTGCTCAGCGGGGGTGTCGACTCGAGCGTGGTCGTCGCGCTGATGAGCCGGCTCAGCGACCGGCCCGTCAAGACGTTCTCCATCGGCTTCGACGAGAAGGCCTTCAACGAGCTGCCGTACGCCCGCCTGGTGGCCCGGCGCTACGGCACGGATCACCATGAGCTGATCGTCCGCGCCCGGGCGCTCGACGTCCTGCCTACCCTGGTCCGCCACTACGGCGAGCCTTTCGCCGACTCGTCGGCGGTCCCCAGCTATCACGTGGCGCAGTTGACGCGGCGGCACGTCACGGTGGCGCTCAACGGCGACGGGGGCGACGAGTGCTTCGCGGGCTACGAGCGGTACCTGGGCAGCGGCCTGGCGGAACGATACCAGAGGATCCCCAGGCCCGTGCGGGTCGGGATGATCGAGCCCCTGGCGGCGCTGATCCCCGGCACGCTGCCACGCCGGAACCGGCTCAGCCAGGCGAAGCGGTTCCTCCAGGTCGCGGCGCAGCCGTTGGCCCGGCGCTACCTGCGGTGGGTCACGTACTTCACGCCCGAACAGAAGCAGGGTCTCTACACGCCCGAGTTCCGGGCCCGGCTGGGGGAACGCGAGGCGGGTGCCTGGCTGCTCCGCCAGTTCGCGGATGTCCGGCGCGAGGGCTGCAATCATCTCGACGCCCTCCTGGCCACGGACGTCCGTTCGTACCTGCCCTACGACCTGCTGGTCAAGATGGACATCGCGACGATGGCCAGCTCGCTGGAGGCCCGCTCACCCTTCCTGGACCACCAGGTCATGGAGTTCGCCGCCCGGCTGCCGGCCCGCTACAAGCTGCGCGGGACGACCTTGAAATACCTCCTCAAGAAGGTCGCACGCAAGCTGCTTCCCGCGGAAATCCTGGACCGTCGCAAGATGGGTTTCGGGATGCCGGTCGGCAACTGGATGCGGGGCGAGCTGCGCCCGCTCCTGGACGACGTCTTGCTCTCCCCGAGGGCCCTGGCGCGCGGTTACTTCCGGCCCGAGGCGGTGCGACAACTCGTGAAGGAGAATGCGCAGGGACCGCATGACCATTCCAATCAACTCTGGGCCCTGCTCTGGCTCGAGCTCTGGCACCAGGAATTCCTGGACTGAGCAAGGTTTCACCACACCCATGGACCTGACGGCGTGACCGTCGAACAGGTCTTCTGGTGGGGCGCCTGGCTTGTCCCGGCGCTCAGGCGGCAAAGAGCCCGCCCGCGATCCCGGCCGGGCAAATCAGCCGCCGAGACGTACCGTCGCTATCTTAGGCTCCCCCCCGGCCTTTCTCGTGGGCGCTCCAGATCCCGTTCCTATGGGAGCAGGGCCGGTCGCTCACCCACAAGCTCGGCACAGGAACGTCGCTTTTCGCAGTCGCACGGCTGACCGGCGAGTGGGGGGCTCCCGGCGCCACACGGCCGTCGAGGTCCGAGGCGTGAACTAAGGGGGGGCCCATGTGGCCCGTGGGGCGGAGAAACTCCATGACAAACGCGAACGACACGCGGGGGCGGCTGCCCCGTAATGCCTTGACCGCCTTGTTCGCCCTTCACGCCGCGGTCGCAACGGCCTTGATCGTCTGGAACCACCCGTGGTCGACCGGCGATACGGGACGGTACCTGGCCTTGGCCGACTCGCTGGCAAACGGCCACGGGTATGGACTCGGGAACGGCCCGGCGTTCGTCCCCGAGGGATGGCGCCTGCCGGGCTACCCGCTGTTCATCAGCCTCATCGGCTCGGCGCTCCGCTCCGGCGTTGCCGGGGTGGTGGCGGCCCAAGGGCTGCTTTACCTCGCGTCGGTTTGGCTCGCCTGGCGGTTCACCGAGGATGTCTTCGGCCGGCGGGTCGGTTCCGTCTTCTTGGCCTTGTCGGCGGTTTACGTGTTTGTCCCGTACTACTGCGGGCTTGCCTCCGCAGAGATCCTCTCGCTTTTTCTGGTAAACCTAGCGTTCTACTGCCTGACGCGGGCGACGCCGCTCCGTTATGTATTGGTCGGGCTGGTGATCGGGCTTTCTGGGTACGTTCGCCCCAACCTCCTTCCGATCAGCGTGGTCGTCGCGCTGGCCGTAGCCCTCGTTGGGCGGGACCGCCGCGCCTTGGGGCAAGCGACCACGGTGGTGTTCGTCGCGGGGCTGGTCATCCTGCCCTGGGCGGTCCGCAATCACATCGCGTTCGGCGTGTTCACGCCGGGCCCTGTCTTCAAGGGAACCGGTACCAGCCTACTGCTTGCGACCTGGCAGAGCCGCCTCTCGGTCCACTCGATGATGGAGTTCGGAATGCGCGGCCGCGTTGACGCCGAGCTCGCGGAGTCGGGGTTGATGGACCAGCTCCGCGCGTTGAACCGCGAGATAGGCGTGCCCGCGGATACGGTCTTCGTCACTCTGGAATCCTACCCTGACAACGAGAGCAAGTTTCGGGCGGAACGCCTTCTGACGGCGGCCGCCTTCCGGAACATCCGCGAGCGGCCATGGGCTTACCTCCGTAGCACCGCGGTAAACACCATGCGGCTCTGGATGACGGCCTATTTCCCCGAGCGCATTCCGACGCCGCTTCGGATCGCCTTTCTGCTGGAGGGGGGGCTCGCTTTGGCGCTGGGAATCGCCGGTGTCGCCCTTGCGGTCCGGGAGGTGCGCGACTCCCGGCGCGGGGCGGTGGTCGCAGCCGCGTTGACGCTGGTGTTCTTCAGCCTCGGGCTCTGCTGGCTGCACACCGAGGCCCGATTCACGATTCCCGCTCGCCTGCTCCTGCTCGCCTTCGCCTCGTACGCCCTCACGAGCCTACCGAAGGCCCTCAGGGGCCAACCTCGGCCTGGGGCGGGAGCGTCGAGCGCCGGAACTGCGGACTGGTGCGGGCCGACTGCCAGCCGAGCCGGGTCGACGTCTTGCTCTCCCCGTGGGCCCTGGCGCGGGGTTACTTCCGGCCCGAGGCGGTGCGACAACTTGTGAAGGAGAATGCGCAGGGACCGCATGACCATTCCAATCAACTCTGGGCCCTGCTCTGGCTCGAGCTCTGGCACCAGGAATTCCTGGACTGAGCAAGGTTTCACCACACCCATGGACCTGA
>JBEKTN010000529.1:0-3971 GCA_049516015.1 Isosphaeraceae bacterium
ACGCGACCGAGTTCACCTATCCGGGCACCGAGTTGAAACTCGTCTACTCGATCGCCGCCGAGGCCGAGAGCCCAAGTTCGGCCCCACATCAAAATCCCGCAGGTCAGGAGATCTGAGCCTGGACCTCGCCCTCTGGGCCGACCGGGATGTGGTCCCGGCCGACTGGCCGACGCGGGTGTTCACGCCGAAGCAGTGGGACGCGCTCTCCCAGCCGCCGCTCGACGTTGACGAGAGACCTTCCTTGTGGTGAGGATGTCAGGCTGAGGTGAACACGACCGGAGAGGGGGTTGCGATGTCCGAGCAGCGCGAGCAGTTCCGGCGGCGGGTCGAGGAACTCGCTGCCCGGTTCGAAAGGGAGGTTGACCGGCGCGAGTGGGTCACACGACGGTACCCGAAGAGACTGCGGGACGACGCCCGGCAGGTGTACGAGATCCCGGCCCTCTACCTCCAGAAAGGCCCGACCAGCCTGCTCCTGGACCCGATCGGCTACGACGTGCCGGGGGCCGAGGGGGCCGCCGACCTCTACCTGATGCCGACGTACGACCCCACGGCGAGCGTCTATTTCGAGGGCGGGCAGTGGGTGATCCATTACGCCTTCCCGCCCGACTCGATGGAGACGCACTCCGTGGTCGAGGCCCAGGCCCTGCCCCTCTCCGCCGAGACGATCAACCAGGACCCCGACTCGATCGCCGAACATGCCGTACCGTCGATTTGACTGGCACGAACACATCGCGGAGGTCTGGGGCGAGTTCAGGTCCGCACGGGCCGCCGTCGACCGGCTGAGGGCCGAGGTCGCCGGGACGCCGGACCTCCTCAAGAACGACCGCGTGGCGCGCGAGTACCTCAGCCGAGCGGACGAGAACCTCGACGGAACCTACATCGTCCGCCTGTTCGCTGCGTTCGAGGCGGCGCTCCGCTCGTTCGACCGGGCGAAGCGCAGCGACCCGGCCCGCGAGACCAAGGCGGCGATCATGATCGACGAGATCGGCGGCAAACGCGGTCGCGGGATCCAGGCGGGAATCCGCCAGCGTGCCCTCGACGTGCGCCGGATCCGCAACGACTGGGCGCACGAAGAGGACGCGGTTCCCACGCCCATGACCGTCGACGAGGCCCGCGCCAGGCTCCAGGCTTACCTTCACGAGCTGCCCGATGAGTGGGGCTGATCACGCTGCCGTCCCCGCCCCGGGCCTCCGGTTCTCCGTCCGGGGTTTCTCCACGGCGGAGCGTTATTTCGCCACTACCCCCGGGGAACCGAGGGCCCTCGCCGCCTGACCGCGCCGGTTCGAAACGTGGGCGGAGGTGTGCGAGGCTGTCGAGCGGGCGACGGCCTGCAGCAGCAACTGGCATCGGCACCCGTTCGTCTGGGACCGACATCGACATTCTCAGCCTCGAAGAACGCCCAGGATCGCGGCCCTCCCAGGGGTCCGCTCACTTGCTGGATGAGCCACTTGGGGCACGAGAGCGTTGAATCCCGAAAACAAGCGCTCTCAGGGAGGCCGTTTCATGATCCGACGACCGCGAAATGCTGCAAACTGCTGCAACAGACATATTGAATCAAGATGTGCTAATATGCTCTTGTTACTTAGGTCTTTGTTATTTCCAGGATTGGAGTGGAGGATAGGGGACTTGAACCCCTGACCTCTTGCATGCCATGGGACTGACACATGGTTTTGCTTGCGTGGTGTCGATGTCGGTTTTGTGTTGGGAAGCGTTGCCGCCGAATGGTTTACGTCGAGAGCATGTGTCCTTCGGGCTTGTCTTGCGTTGGTTCGGTGTCGGCCAATGCGGGTGTAGATGAAGTGTAAGTGCTCCGGATGCTCCTGGCCCGTTCTGCCTGAGGCGATCAAGGCCGGCATCTTGGCGATGGTCAACGCCGCCTCCTTGAAAGGGGGCAGATGAACAAGCACGCCCCTGACGGCCGTAGACCGCCCGTCCCCACCCCTGTCCTTGAACGATTGAAAGCTCCAGAGCGGAGAGTACGGATCGAATGGGACTGAGCAGGAATTCGGCAGCAGTCTTGAGCATCTCGAGAGCGGCGCCAACAAAGTCTCTTTCATTGTCTCGTTCCCCCGGATTGCTGACACTGATCGGGAAATCAGCACCATGCTTGATCGCTTGGAGGGCGACACCACCAGAGTCTCTTTCTTTGTGTCCTTCCCCCGGATTGGCTCAAAACCGTCTCCTTCCTCGAGAACGCGCTGCGATTCCCGATCTCCTTTGTCGTTTCGATCGTGAGGAGTGCTCCGGTGGGTGAGGACGCTTCCGTCTTGGGTTGGCTGAAATGAGCCAACTGCATGAAGGCTCTTTCAACTTTCGTGTTCGCCCCGCTTGAGCTTGCAGGCGCGAGCGATATGCTGAACTGAGTTGCTTCAGAAATGCGATGCGCACTCGTGAAGTTGGGCCATTGGCTAATCAACAAGCGCGAGGCCCAGAGGCCGTTTGACGTGGTCGCTAGCCGTCACGAAGCCGGGCCGCTCGAGTTGACCACGAGATTTGGGCCTCAGGAAACGGCCGACCATTCCTGATAGGGAGGGCACTGTGGCCAGGGCGTTGTTCGACGAGCTGATGAACCACGGGCGGCGCTTCTTCAACAAGGAGAGAGCTATCAGCAACTAGAGCAATTCGCTCTTGCCCAGCGCGTAACCCGCTGTGGTGCGTCAAACATCCAGATAGGGTGTTCCCTGTGAAGTGAGCTGAATTGAACGTGAGTGGGAGGGATGTCCAGCCCATCCTTGAACAAGTCCTGCAATCGAGCGGGACTTTTCAAGCAGTCGGTTCGTTCATCAGCGAGCTCGCGTTGGCCCCAGGCCCTGGTCCAGAACCGCCCGCAGCGAATGAACTCGGCGGTGGTCCCGTCCGCCACGTCAGGCTCACCGAACTCGAACGCTTGGCCGGCCCGTCCGCGCCAGGTTCGGCCACGCCACATGCCGAGTTCGACCTGACTCCGCGCATTTCGTAGCGTGCCGAGCAGCGCTGCCGTCCGCACCTATTTCCCACTACCTAGCACGCCCCCCTTGATCGTCTCCGTCTTCCTGCTCAGAACTGACTCCAAATCCTTGATCAGTCCCACTGGGACAGGCAGGAGCGTCGCTCAAGCCGCGCCAACGAGTGTCCTACGTGACTACGTGCGTTGCTCTGCGCAGAAATCCGGTAGCCCTCCTTCCCGGGATTGCTGACGAGGGCATTGAGGCGCCCGCGACAACTTGGTCGGCCTCGATGCGTGACATGGAACAAGTCTAGAGAATACAGAGAATAGCAGCACGGACAAATGGCCTAACCGTCTGGAGCTCTGAGCCTTCCAGCGTTCCCAAGGCCGCTTTGACCCGTTCGCATGCCTTTGCGCCCCATCACTAAACAGTGCAAGGGTGCATACCTCTCAAAACCAGTCTATACTGCGTGGAGCGGATGCCCAGGTACCACGGTCTTCAAGATCTGCTCGGACAGAGAGTCTTGATGGGAGAAGATCCATGGCGCGACGAGCGTATTGGCCAAACATGGAGTCGATCAAAGCTCATTTATCCAAGATCAGCGAGGAGGACTTCAATGCCATTCTTACCGCAATAAGAGGGCATGGGGCGATAAAGAACAAGCTCGATGTGCTTAACCGACAATGGCGCGCGGCGGCCTCCAGAGAAGGCGGAGCGGCGGCCTCCAGAGAAGGCGGAATGGATCCATGGCTATTTGATTTATTGTCGATTCCTAGGAAGAGGATTTCTGATTTCTACAGCGAGATCGAGAAGATTATTCAAGAAGAAGACGACCGACGTAGGGCAGAAAGACAAGCACGGGAAGAGGAACAGTCCCGTCAGATCACAGATGAGGACCTGCAGTTTCTCCCCAACGCTGAGTCTTACTTTCCGTCGGTGGTCGCGGCAATTTCCCGGCATTTTCCAGCGGGCCGTGCAACCGGCTACGCCAGTCCGTAGGTCCGCGGGTCCAGGCCCAGGAGGCGAATGATCGAACGTTGCGTC
>JBEKTN010000530.1:0-3949 GCA_049516015.1 Isosphaeraceae bacterium
ATATCTGGATCGTCAGCAACCGCAAGCCCGTGCATCGCAAGGGGAAGCTGCAACTGATCGACGCCAGCGGCTTCTGGCAGAAGATGCGGAAGAGCCTCGGCAGCAAGCGCAAGGAGCTGAGCCCCGAACACATCGACGAGATCACCCGGCTGTTTGGCCAGTGCAAGGAAGTTCGCAAGGACGGCGTGCCGATCAGCCGCATCTTCAAGAACGAGGACTTCGGCTATCGCACGATCACGGTCGAGCGCCCGCTGCGCGACGCGAGGGGGAAGATCGTGCTCGGCACCAAGGGCAAGCTGAAGGGCAAGCCCCAGCCGGACGCCAACCTGCGCGACACCGAGAATGTACCGCTGAGCGAGAAGGTCGAAACCTACTTTAAGCGCGAGGTGCTGCCGCATGCGCCGGATGCGTGGATCGATCACGAGAAGACGAAAGTCGGCTACGAGATCCCGTTCAACCGGCATTTCTACGTCTTCCAGCCGCCTCGCGACCTGACCGAGATCGACGCCGAACTGAAGGTCGTCACCGACCGAATTCTGACGATGATCGGGGAGCTGTCCAAATGAGCTTTCCGAGATACGCAAAATACAAGGACAGCGGCGAGGAATGGCTGGGCGAGGTCCCGGCGCATTGGGGTGTAAAGCGCCTCAAGCATGTCGCGACTATCATTATGGGTCAGTCGCCGAGTTCCGAACAGTACAATCAGAATGGTGAGGGTCCACCATTCTTGCAGGGCAACGCGGATTTTGGCGACGCCTTCCCAACGCCGCGAAGCTATTGCGCCGTTGCGACAAAGCTCGCGCGTGCTGGCGACATCCTCCTTTCAGTCAGAGCGCCAGTGGGCGCGATTAATGTTGCGGATCAGGCTTACGGGATCGGTAGAGGACTTTGCGCCATTACGCCAGCGTCAGCGCATTCGGCACGCTACGTGTTTCATTGTCTTGAGGTCATGAAAGCGGAACTTTTTTCCATCGCGACCGGCAGCACGTACGAAGCGGTTTCAATCGACCAGGTTAGGAATGCAACATGCTTAATGCCACAGAGTTATGAACAAATCTTGATCGCCAAGTTCCTCGACCGGGAGACGGCGAAGATCGACGCGCTGGTGGGGGAGCAGCGGCGGCTCATTGAACTGCTGAAAGAAAAACGCCAGGCCGTCATCTCCCATGCCGTCACCAAAGGTCTGAACCCCCGCGCCCCCATGAAGCCCTCCGGCATCAAATGGTTCGGCGATCTGCCTGAACATTGGCAGTGCGGCCCGCTACGACGTTTTTGGGAAGTCGTTGATTGCAAGCACGTCACTGTGCCGTTCCTTGATGAGGGTTTCCCGGTGGCGAGCGTGATGGAAGTCCGGACGTTCGACCTGGATTTGTCGCAGGTACTCCGAACTTCCGAAGAGTTTTACAAACTCTTGATCAGTGGCGACCGGCAACCGCTTCGTGGAGACGTCATCTACTGCCGCAACACGGCCAACACGGGGACGTCGGCTTACGTCGCGACGGACGAGCCGATCGCAATGGGACAGGACGTCTCGTTGATCAAGTCGCGAGGGCAAAACGGTCGCTACCTGAACTACATCCTTCACGGCGAGTCCATGGCGCAACAACTCGAAACACTTATGGTTGGGTCAACCTTCAAGCGAATCAACGTCGCCGACATAAAAGCTCTGATGGTGGTCTGCCCCCCGAGGAAGGAACAGGACGAAATCGTCGAATTCATCGAATCCCAGACCGCAAAATTCGACGCCCTCACCGCCGAAGCTCAGCGCGCCATCGACCTCCTCCAAGAACGCCGGACCGCGCTGATCTCCGCCGCCGTCACCGGCAAGATCGACGTGCGGGGGTTGGCGGAATCGGAGGCCGCATGAGCCTGCACAAAGAGGTCAACTTCGAGATCGAAATCTGCGAACACCTCGCGGCCAACGGCTGGCTGTACGAAGAAGGCGACTCGGCCAAGTATGACCGTGCTCGGGCTCTCTTCCCGGAGGACGTGCTGGCCTGGGTGCAGGCCACTCAGCCCAAGGCCTGGGATGCGATCGCCAAGAACCACGGCGCGCACGCCACCGAAACACTGTTGACCCGCCTGCGCGATCAGATCGACCAGCGAGGCACGCTCGATGTGCTGCGGCATGGTATCGAGATGCTGGGGTTGCGAGAGAAGTTGTCGCTCGCTCAGTTCAAACCCGCCTTGGCCATCAACCCCGACATTCTGTCCCGATACACCGCCAACCGCCTGCGCATCGTGCGGCAGGTACGGTACTCGGTTCACAACGAGAACTGCATCGACCTGGTGCTGTTCCTGAACGGTCTCCCGGTGGCGACCGCCGAGCTCAAGACCGACTTCACGCAAAGCGTCGGTGACGCGATCGACCAGTATCGCTTCGATCGCCATCCCAAGCCCAAAGGTCAAGCCGCTGAGCCACTGCTTTCCTTTCCCAGCGGGGCGCTGGTCCATTTCGCCGTGAGCAACCACGAAGTTCACATGACGACCCGGCTGGACGGCACGAAATCCGTGTTTCTGCCGTTCAATCTGGGCGATAACGGAGCGGCCGGTAATCCCGTGAACCCGAACGGCGGACACCGTACCGCCTACCTGTGGGAACAGGTCTGGGAGCGGGAGAGCTGGCTCGAAATCCTGGGCCGGTATCTGGTGGCGCAGAAGGACAAGAAGAAGCAGATCGTGAAGGTCATCTTCCCACGGTTCCATCAGCTTGACGCGACCCGAAAGCTCCAGGCGGCCGTGCTGAAAGAAGGACCGGGGGGCAAGTACCTGATTCAGCATTCGGCGGGCTCCGGCAAGACCAACTCGATCGCGTGGTCCGCACACTTTTTGGCCGACCTGCACGACGCGCAGCACGAGAAGCTGTTCGATTCGGTGCTGGTGGTGTCCGACCGCAACGTGATCGACACGCAGTTGCAGGAAGCGATCTTCGACTTCGAGCGAACCACCGGCGTGGTAGCGACGATCAAGGGCGAGAGCAGCAGCAAGAGCGGCGAACTCGCCACGGCACTCTCGGGCGACAAGAAGATCGTGGTCTGTACCATTCAGACGTTTCCCTTCGCCCTGAAAGCCGTGCGTGACCTCGCGGCCACTCAGGGCAAGCGCTTCGCGGTGATCGCCGACGAGGCGCACAGCTCGCAGTCTGGCGAAGCGGCGGCCAAGCTGAAGGCCGTGTTGACCGCCGAGGAGCTGAAGGAACTCAGCGACGGTGGCGAAGTCAGCACCGATGACATTCTGGCGGCTCAGATGGCCGATCGCGCCGACGACGGTGGCATCACGTACGTCGCGTTCACCGCAACGCCCAAGTCCAAGACGATGGAACTGTTCGGCACGTGGCCCGATTCGACCCAACCGGCCGGTGAGGGCAACATTCCCGCACCGTTCCACGTCTATTCGATGCGGCAAGCCATCGAGGAAAAATTCATCCTTGATGTCCTTCAGAACTACACCACGTACAAGCTCGCGTTCAGGCTGGCCCACAATGGCAAGGACTATGACGACAAGGAAGTTGAACGCAGCGCGGCCCTGAAGGGGATCATGGGCTGGGTACGGCTGCATCCATACAACATCGCGCAAAAGGTCCAGGTGGTTGTCGAGCACTTCCGCCAGTACATCGCGCCCCTACTGCATGGACAAGCCAAGGCGATGGTGGTCGTGGGTAGCCGGCAGGAGGTAGTCCGATGGAAGATCGCGATCGACAAGTACATCAAAGATCATGGCTACGCCATCGGGACGCTGGTGGCGTTCTCGGGCGAGGTCAAGGACGCGGAATCCGGCCCCGACCCGTTCACCGAAACCACCCACGCGCTGAACCCGAACCTTCGAGGCCGCGACATTCGCGAAGCGTTCAAAACCGACGAGTATCAGATTCTCCTGGTGGCGAACAAGTTCCAGACCGGCTTCGATCAGCCGCTGCTTTGCGGGATGTACGTCGATAAGCGACTGGCGG
>JBEKTN010000531.1:0-3923 GCA_049516015.1 Isosphaeraceae bacterium
ACGCGACCGAGTTCACCTATCCGGGCACCGAGTTGAAACTCGTCTACTCGATCGCCGCCGAGGCCGAGAGCCCAAGTTCGGCCCCACATCAAAATCCCGCAGGTCAGGAGATCTGAGCCTCTGTCGCCTGAAAAACTCCCCCCGCCGAGCGTGGACTGAATTCCGGCGTTCGCAACGTTACCCCTGCCCGCGCAGATAACTCTCGACCATCGTCTTGAGTTGCCCATCAACCTGAAGGCCCAGCGCGCGGCCCTTCTCGATGGCTTCCGCGGCGGTCCAGCCATGAGCCCGCGCCTGCTGGATGAGCACCAGGGCCATGGCGCGGCCGCCTTTGCGACAGTGGACCAGCACCTTGCCGCCCGCGCCGGTAAGACGATCGATGAAATCGCAAACCCCGGCCACACCCGGATCGGCCAGCGGTGCCCCGCCCACCCCATAGTGGAGATACTCCATGCCCAGGGCGCGCACCTTGTTGCCCTCGGCGCCGGTGCTCAGCGGCTGCTCGGGCTCGCGGTCGTTGCGCAGATTGACCACGCCCGCGTAGCCCTCGTACTTGCACTCCAGCAGGTCCTCTTCCGAGGGCTGGTCGCCGATGATGATCTCCGGGGTGACTGGCCGTTTCACGTTCATCGGATGCTTCCTCAGGGGTACTATGCCTGGACGCTGAAACAGACTTCTCGCTGGCGATGGCCTGACCACAGGCCTGATTCTACAGCGCGAGATCGATCGGCGTCGAGAATTCAAACGATGGCGGGGAAGTCGCTTGCAACAAGCCTGAAGCGCAACTTTTGGTGTTGCGCTTGTTGCACCTCGCCCCGAAGGGGCATCGACATGCCAGCCCAGGGCAACGCCCTGGGGACTAGATCGGGTAATATGAATAGCCACGCCCTGAAGGGGCACAACGAGTGTGTGGGCAAGAGCCTTGTTTCGCCCTTTCAGGGCTGGGTGGATTCTCATTCGGATCGGATCCCAGGGCGTTGCCCTGGGCTTTCCTGTTTCGGCCCCTACGGGGCGGCAGAAAAGCGCAACACCAAAACTTGCGTCTCAGTCTTATTAGCCCGGTTTCTGCGGACACGAACGGGAAGTCAGGGGGTCCGGCCCAGCTTGGTAGTACGAATACCCGAACCTTCTGCCAAGCCGCGCGCCTCCAGAAAGGGTGTTCCCCCCGTGCCGGCCGCCCTTGACGAAAAGACCCGATCGGACCATGATACCTACCGTTCGGTAAGCAGCGATCAAAAAAACTCGGAACGGCCCATGCCGATCCCGGCGAATGGATGGTGTGATGTCGGTCTCGACCGCAAATGGGAAGAGTGTTCTGAACCCGGCGGCACGGCACATCGCCCGCGTTGCGGCACGCTTGTTTGCAACGCAAGGCTATGATGCAACGTCGGTTCGGGAAATCGTCGAAGGTGCCGGGGTCACCAAGCCAACGCTCTACTACTATTTCCGGAGCAAGGAGGGCCTGGCGAAAACCCTGGTTTCGGTGCCGCTCTCGGACCTGGTCGAGAAGCTCCGCCGGATTGTGACCACCGAGCGCGACCCGGTCCGCTGCCTCGAGCAGGTTTTCGAGGCCCAGTTTGCCTTCTGTCGCGAGGACCCCGACCGCTCGCGGTTCGTCTACGCCTTGATTTTCGGCCCGCCGGGCTCGGGGGCCGCGCACGACCTGGAACCTTGCAAGGAAGACCTCGGTCGCTGGACCGAGGCCGCCATCCGCCGGTTGGCCGATGCGGGAATCATTCGCCGCGAACGCGTGGATGCGTGCTTGACGATGTGCCGCGGCCTGATCGTGATCACGACGCTCGATTTTCTGTACGGCGATAAACCTCTGGGGCAGAACGTGGCGCAGGCTCTGCTCCACGACCTGCTCGAGGGCTTCGACGATCGCCGATCGAATCAAGGGATGGAATAAAACGATGAGACGACGCTGTTGCTTGATCATCGCCGCGAGCCTGGCCGTGATCGCCGCCGCAGGTCTTTCCGGATGCTCGCCGGCGGCAGCTCAACCGTCATCGAAAGCCCCGGCGGCGGTCCGCGCGGTCCCGGTCACCGTGGCGCCCCTTTCATGTACCTGATTCTGGCCGCCCAGTTCGAGAGCTGGATGCAGCCGATCGCCATCCTCATGGCCCTGCCTGTGACCATTCCCTTCGGTATGCTGTCGCTCATCTTGTGGCGCACGCTGATGGACCTGCATGCGATGTTCGGCCTCTTCATGCTGGTCGGAATCGTCAAGAAGAACGGCATCCTTCAGGTTGACGCCACCAACCAGCTCCGTGCCAGGGGGCTGTCGCGCTTCGATGCGATTCTCGAAGCCAACCACACGCGGCTGCGGCCGATCCTCATGACCACGGTGATGCTGGTGGCAGCCATGGTGCCGATTGCCTTCGGCCGCGGTCCCGGCTCGGGCGCCCGCGCCAGCATGGCCAAGGTGATCATCGGCGGCCAGATGCTCTCACTGCTGCTGGCGCTTCTGGTCACGCCGGTCTGCTACGCCCTGCTTGACCAGGTCGTGAACCTGGCCCACCGCCTGGGGATTCGCTTCACCGTGGAACCCAGGCCCAGGCCGCACCCGGCAATTGAAGCCAAGCCGGCGGCCGAAGGGGTATAATGAACTCCACGTTTCTGTCCCCGAGGGGCTTCGGTTCGCCGAGCCTCCCTGTGTAATCACCAGATCAAGGGGTCCGGTGGAGTGCATGTCATGCCGATTCCGGTCAAGCTAAGCGAAGTCGTCGATGAGATGAGTATGTCGGGGGACGAGATCTCCACCTATCTCAATCGAGTGACTGGCGAGATGGTAACTGTCACGGCAGAGGAAAAACGGGCTGCCGAGGACCCGGAGGACTGGGACCTTCTTCCGGACTGGCAGCAAGAGGTGATGCCCAAGGTCAAGGAGGCTCTCGAGTCCGAGGACCACTTCAAACTGCCAGGGAAGTACGAGATCCACGAGTGGTCCATCATGGAGGAGTTCGCTCACTCCGTGGACGACGAGGAAGCAAGTGACGAGTTACTTACGGCGATCCATGGCCCCGGCGCATTCCGGTATTTCAAGGATACGGTTCGCCGTCTTGGAATCCAACAGGATTGGTATCGTTTTCGAGACGAAGCGTTCAAGGAGATCGCCCGCGACTGGCTAGAAGCCAAAGGGATTCCCTTTGTCGAGTAAGCCGCGGACGCTTCACCGCGAGTGCAACACGACCCGCTCCACAGCACTTGCGGAATGATTCCCGCCGAAGTCACGAAGCGCGTCCGCGAGGGCCGTGCGACCCATCATGGCGACGGAAGAGCAATTCTTCCATCGGCGACAACCTATGCGCTCTGGACCTCTGGACCGGACCGTTTCCGGCTGCGCGAACTCCCAGATCGCCAGCGCGATGTCAAAACTGCACGCGAGACGGACATCTTCCTCGAATGAGTCTTCGTCATTTGGCCTCGACAGGCCGGTTCAGGCAGGGAGCAGCTTATGGACCTCGGACCAAGGACCGAATCAAGATGAGCGACCGACCCAGCCAAAACCTCGACGGATTGGACTTCGACCTGGCCCGCCGAATTGACGCGGTCTGCCGCCGGTTCGAGGCCGACTGGCGGGAGGGGCGTCATCCCCGCATCGAGGACTTTGTGGTCGACGTCTCCCAGGAGTTCCGTAGGATGATCAGAACTTGACATGACTGGCGAGCTTTGACCAGAATTATAGTCATCATGGCTCGGAGGAGGCGCTATTCGCCGGTCTACGCGGTCGAGGTGAAACAGCACCTCCGCTCCATCGAAGCCAAGTACCATTCGCTGATTCGCGAGGCGATCGAGGAGCAAGGGAAATCCCCGATAATAATTTCATCTTGATTCGCGATCTTGGTTCTCCGTGATCCGAGGTCCGTTAGATCGATTGAGGTTGGATGAGGATTTCATACTTGGGGAGGATCTTGTCGCGT
>JBEKTN010000532.1:0-4255 GCA_049516015.1 Isosphaeraceae bacterium
GCGACGAGATCGGGAGATGGACTCGTGACGACGGCAACCGAGGTCTGGAAGATCCCCATCGCCGGGATGACTTGCGACCATTGCGTGCGCACCGTGAGCCAGGCCCTCAGCTCGGTGCCGGGCGTCGAATCCGCCAGGGTTGATCTGCCAGGTGCCCGGGCCGAGGTGACCGTGGATCCCTCCCGCGTTGACCTCAAGACCCTACGGACCGCCGTCGAGGCAGCCGGTTACTCGGTTCCCACCGCGAACGGGAGACCGAACGGGCCCGCGGCCGCCGCGGCCGCCCCGGCCGCGTCCCCGGCTCAACTGGTGACGATCGGTTCGATACCCCGCCGGGCGCCGGGGCCTGACCAGTCGCGGCGGAAGCCGGCCCCTGCTGGTGCCTTGGACCGTGAGCAATGGGAGCTCGCCATCGGCGGCATGCATTGTGCCAGTTGCGTGGCCCGGGTCGAGGACGCGCTGGGCGGCGTGAGCGGGGTTCATGAAGCCCGGGTCAACCTGGCAACGGAACGAGCGACCGTGACTGTCGATCCCAGCCGCACCGATCTCGACCAGCTCGTCTCCTCGGTGGCCAGGGCCGGTTACACGGCCCGGCGGCAGACGCTCTCGTTCGGCGCGCAGGCCGCCGAGCAGCTCCGCCGCGAGCGCGCTCTGCAGGTGGGTTACTGGAGGAGGCGGCTCGAGGTCGGCATCGCCGGCGCGGTACCCCTCGTCCTGCTCGGACTGGGCTCCATGGTCGTGCCGGCTCTTCAGGATGCCGCATGGGCCGGCTGGTGCATGTTCGGTCTGGCGGCGATCCTTCAGGTTTACCTGGGCGGGCCCTACATCCGCGGTGCCTGGCAACGGCTGCTCCAGCGATCGTCGAACATGGATACCTTGATCGCACTCGGGACGGCGACGGCGTTCCTTTACAGCACGGTCCACTTGCTCTTGGGGCATATCCACCAGGCCCATTTCTTCATGGATGCCGGGATCATCCTGACCCTGATCACCCTGGGCAAGTTCCTCGAGGTCCGCTCGCGGGGGACGGCCGGAGAGGCCATCGAGCGGCTGATCGACCTGGCGCCCGCGACCGCGCGGGTGATCCGCGACGGCAAGGAGCAAGAGATTCCCCAGGCCGAAGTCCGGCTCGGTGATCGGGTGCGGATCCGGCCGGGTGAGACGATTCCCGTCGATGGCGACGTGGTCGATGGCGGATCGAGCGTCGAGGAGTCGATGCTGACGGGCGAGTCGATGCCGGTCGAGAAGCAGCCGGGAGACCGCGTGACCGGTGGAACCCGGAATGGCGACGGCACCCTGGTCGTCGAGGCCAAGCGCCTGGGCCGGGAAAGCGCTCTCGAGCAGATGGTTCACCTGGTGCTCGAAGCTCAGGGCACGAAGGCCGGGGTCCAGCGGCTGGCGGATCGGATCGCTGCCTACTTCGTGCCGGTCGTGCTCTTGATCGCCCTGGCGACCCTGGCAGGCTGGGGCTTGATCTCGGGCCACTGGAGCCAGGCCATCCTGAACGCGGCGGCCGTGCTGATCATCGCCTGCCCGTGTGCTCTGGGCCTGGCCACTCCGATGGCGGTGGCCGTCGCCACCAGCCGGGGGGCCCGCGCCGGGCTCTTCGTGCGCGAGGCCTCGGCTTTCGAGCGGATGGATCGGCTGGCCACCATGGTCTTCGACAAGACGGGAACTCTCACGGAAGGAAAGCCCACCGTCGTCGAGACGTTGACCGTGCCCGGCTGGGATCGCGATCGACTGCTGAGCCTCGCCGCGACCGCCGAGGCAGGCAGCGAGCACCCCCTGGCGCGTGCCCTGGCACCCTTCGCTGCCAACCGTGAGGCTCGTGACTTCCAGGCTGTCCGCGGTCAGGGCGTCAAGGCCCGTGTCGACGGCCAGACGGTCCTGGTCGGGTCGGAGTCGTTATTGACAGGCAGCGGTATCGATCAAGGGCCGATCCAGGCCGCCGCCCTGGCGTGGGAGCAGCAGGCGCGCACCGTTCTGAGGGTCGCGGTCGACGGCCAGGCCGTTGGGGCCATCGCCCTGGCCGACACGCTCAAGCCGCATGCCCGGGAGGTCGTCGAAGAACTGCGCAGGCAGGGCGCGAACGTTGTTCTGCTGACCGGCGACAACCCGCAAACCGCCCGGGCCATAGGCGCCGAGCTTGGCCTGGCTGCCGAGCAGATCAAGGCCGGCGTCCTGCCCGACGCCAAGGCGGCCACGATCGAGGCACTCAAGAGGCAGAACCAGGGCCGGCGGGTGGCGATGGTCGGCGACGGACTGAACGATGCACCCGCCCTGGCCGCGGCCGACATCGGAATCGCGCTGGGGACCGGAACCGACCTGGCCAAGGCCGTGGCCGACATCGTCATCGCCACGGGAGATCTGCGCGCCGTGCCCCGCGCGTTACGCCTGGGCCGCTCGACGCTCACTGCGATTCGCCAAAATCTCTTCTGGGCATTCGCGTACAACACCCTGGGCATTCCCCTGGCGGCCCTCGGGTTGTTCGGACAATTCGGTCCGATGATCGCCGCTCTCGCCATGTCGCTGAGCTCGGTCACCGTCGTTGCCCGCTCGAGCCTGCTGGCCAAGCTCGACCTGGACCAGTAAGATCGTCACCTCGAGCAAGTCCGCCCCGTGCGGCGGACCTTACAAACAGAACATCGTGTTGCAAGAGCGTGACCGGAATGAGCGCTGCGCACCAAACCGTGAAGAGCCGCATCGTCTCGCTGGATCAGTTCCGCGGCTACACGGTGGCCGGCATGCTGCTGGTGAACTTCATCGGCGGGTTCCAGTCGGTCGGGGCGATATGGAAGCATCACAACACGTACTGTAGTTATGCTGACACGATCATGCCGCAGTTCTTCTTCGCGGTTGGCTTCGCGCTGCGGCTGACCTTTCTGCGGCGCTTGAAAACGCTGGGCGTGTGGCCCGCGACCCGCGCCGCGGTGGCAAGAAACGTGGGCCTGATCCTGCTCGGCTTCGTGATCTATCACCTCGATGGCCAGGTGAAATCCTGGGAAGAGCTCCAGCACCTGGGACTGCGCGGTTTCCTGGCCCAGGCCTTCAGCCGCGATCTCTTTCAAACCCTGGTGCACATCGCGCTGGCCTCGCTGTGGGTCTTGCCCGTGATTGCGGCCGGAACGACGACCCGGGTGGCTTTCCTCATCGCCTCGGCCTCGTTGCACCTTGCCCTTTCACGCTGGTTCTACTTCCAGTATGCCTGGGGGCTTCCGGTGATCGACGGCGGCCCGCTCGGCTTCCTGACGTGGTCCATCCCCCTTTTGGTCGGGTCGCTGGCTTACGACGTCGTCGCCGGCAGCCCCGGCGAATCCGATCGCTCGAATCCGGTGCCGCAGCTTCTTGGCGGGTCGATCGTGCTGATGGGGATGGGTTACATGCTCTCCTGTCTGGGCGGGTCATACGCTCCGCCGCCGTTCGTCGAGCCGGCTGAGGGGATTCCGGACCTCTGGACGATGAGCCAGCGCACTGGCAGCGTCTCGTACCAGACCTTCGCGGCGGGCTTTTCGCTGGCGGTCTATGCCCTGTTCGTGCTGCTCTGCGACCTGGGCAGCTTGCGAGTCGGGTTCTTTCGGACCTTGGGTCAGAACGCCCTTGCTGCTTACATCGTGCATCCGATGGTCGCCGGCGCGGTCAAGCCCTACATGCCTGACGACTCACCGCTCTGGTACGTTGCGGCCGGCTTCCTGCTCTATTTCGCGCTCTGTTACGTGTTGATTCACTACCTGGAGAGGAACGAGATCTTCCTGCGGCTCTGACCGCGGCGGCCAGGGCTCACAAGCCTGAAGCGAGGCCCAAGCCACCCACCCGGCGGGTGCTCTGTTACGCGACCGCCAAGCTGCTGCGTGACGAGGCCGAGAGCATGGTCCCGAACATCGATCCTGAACAGGTTCGCAAGCTTGCTGGCTGGGGGCCCGCGTTTTTAATCGTTTTGCGACCTTAAGGCGTCAGGCAATTAAAAACGGGGTTGAAAAAGGTCATGGGACGCAATCTAATCGCTTGGGTATCAAGGACTTGTGGCCATCGGCAAGCCGATCTGGCACCTCATCAAGCCAGGGTCAGAAACGGTCAACAACCCCGATTCTGACTCGTTCCGACCCCAAAATCAGAGGTTAATGACCCAAAACCCTAAGCAAACGCGCCCACAACCCCCTGTTGAAAGAGGCTGGGCTGACCAAGCCGACAGCCGCCCACCCCTCCGGGGGCCCGGTGGCTGGGGGGGCGATTGGTACGTCTGGCATGCCCCTGACGG
>JBEKTN010000533.1:0-3908 GCA_049516015.1 Isosphaeraceae bacterium
GACCCTTCGGACAAGGCGATTGGTCGTGCCCAGCCCCCCTCACCCCAACCCTCTCCCGCGAGGGGAGAGGGAGCCAGAAGTCCCTTTGGCCAAGAGTGTTATTGCTAATTCAACGGTATTGCTGGCGATCCCGCACCGCAATGAAGGCCTGGTCGTAATAACATTCCATTTCCAACAAAGTAGTGACCCGGCCGGCGATCTCGTCGCGGTCGCGCGGGCACGGCATGTCTGGCAGGCGGCGGCGTAATAGCGAGGAACCTCGGTCATGGCAGTCCCGGGGCGGACAGCGTCCTGGGCGCGGAGAGCTGATGGCCGCCAGAGTGTCACTTGATCTGGTCGAATTCCCCGTCGCGGTGCGACGGTGAGGGGTCGCTCTTACTCCTGATTCGTGGCGTGCAGAAAGGCCGCAAGGGCGATATCCGGCTTGCGCTTGGGATCGTTGAGCCGCAGGAAGACGTCGGCCGCGCGCGCGGTGCGGCCCGAAAGGTACCACTCGGCGCCCAGGACCAGCCACGCATCCCGATCGTCGGGATGTGCCTGGAGGTGCGATTCGAGGCGGGAGAGATGGCGGGCGAAGTCCCCCGGCTCGCCATAGATCGACTGGACGTCAGGGGCGGTGACAATCCAGCCGGGCTGAGCGGTCTCGGCCTCTCGCAACCGCCGGGCGGCCTCGGCATACTGCACGCGGACCAGGGCGATCTGTGCCAGGCCGACCAGAGGTGCGGCCGAGTTTGGGTCCAGCCGCGTCGCCTGAACGTAACGCTCCTCGGCCTTCTTGATATTGTTCCCTCGGAACAGACGGTCGCCCATGAGCACGAGCTGGCCTGCCCGCGTGGAGTCCTTGGCCTTGGGTTTTTGCCCGGCCTTGTTCGCCGGTCGATTGCCGTGAGCAGGATCAACCAGTCCGGCCGGAGGTGGTGGGGCGAGCGGGCCCCTGTCAACTGCCAGCGGCTGGGGTGCCATCATGGGCACAAATCCTCCTGGCCCCATGGGGAGAATGGGGGGCACGAAGCAGAAGATCCCACTCGGTACGCCCATGGCGTAAAAGGGCAGCCAGCCCCCGAACCCCCAACCGCCGACACCACCCCCAATGCCGATCCCGCCCCCCAAGGCTCGCCCGGAGACATGGTGTGCGAGAGACCCATTGCCATGATGACCTGATCGCTGGCCCATCGCTTGCGGCAACATCATTGCCGTGGTCAGCACGCCTGTGCCAAGCAGCCGACGCAGCATGCTCACGACGCCAAGCTCCTTCTCGACTGTGACTGGACCCCGAAGCTCCGTTGGTCATTATGATGCGGCGGGACAAGGAGGTAAATGGGACCCATTCAAGATTGGCCAAGAGCCGGCGGTAGTCGGGACGCTGATGCCGCCGCGGCAACTCGAGCCGATCTGACATGGGACTAGCGCCGGCGGCTCGCGGCCGGTGAGCGCCGGCTGATTCCCTGACATGGATCAAGGAGTCGACTGCCGCGCTTTCGTCGGCTCGAAGCCGGACTTGCGAGAGCAGGAGCGTCCCGCCATGCAGCTCGAACAGGGCACGACCGCGGCTCTCGGCCCCGGGTTGCCAGGAGAGCCATTCCGAGTCGCGGTTCACCGGAGCCGCGCAGAATTTCCCGGCTGTTCTGGTCGGTTCCGTTCCACGTGGAACGGAACGCCGCGAGGCTGGGTACGCGCAGCGTTTGCGCTGGGCCGCCGGCATAATAGCCCTTCCAGCCACAGAACAGATTCTGCTGACCTAGCCAGTCAACCCGGTCACGAGGGCTGGCGGCGGTACTTTCCGAGAAGAGGATGCTAGCGATCCCGGCACCCTGAAACCGGCGTCAGCTTCGCGCCGGTGCAGCAGAAGAGCGAGGTCTCTGCAGCGGTCGGGTCCATGAGGTTCACAACCAAGTCCAGGGAGTCAAGGATCAAGCTTTTGCCTTCCAGGACGATCACACCGGGCAAGGACCAGACCGGCTCCAGGTTAGGGCGGTCGATCCGGATGATGGGATGGAAGCCGGGCCGCGCTCGGATCAGCCGGGACTCGCCGGGAACACGGAAATCGTTGATCGGAAACGGCCCCTCGTCGGCGATCTCGATCGTCCCCCTGGTCTCGTTGAGAGCCAGGCGGAGCGTGGGAAAGAGGGTTGGCTCACGCGATCCGGCGACACGGCGGACCTGGATCAAGGGGCCCTCGACCCGTGTGGGAACGGGAGCCAGCGCCCATCCAGGCAGGTATTTTCTCAGCGTCTCTGCGGTGTAGGCGGCCGTGACGGGCGCCGGCGGGTCAACGTCCACGGGCTCGACAGCGACGGCAGCCGGCCGCTCCACTGGCTTCACAGCCATGGGCGGGACCGGGAGGGCCGGCTCCTTTCGGAAGAGGACTGGAGTGGGAACCGTCCGAGAAACCTGATCGGTCGTCCCGTTCGAGGGCTCGTTCCTGTCGCTCTCCGGCTGTTCCGGAGCGATCGATGAACTGATGGAGGTTGGCGGGGACGATCGGACAACGCGGTCGATCACGATCACCATGAAGACGAACGACGCTCCGATGGCAACGCAAAGCGTGATCCAGGCTGAAGCGGACAGCGATGACTGGCGCGTGTCGGGCACGAGGATGGCCTCAAGCGGACCTGCCCGCGGTGCCAACGACCGGGTGCTTCCCAGCCGGGGCAAGACGCCCGCTGTCGACTCTCTGCCCACAACACGCGCGAAGGTGCTGGAGGGATCGTCCTGGACCAGGTCCGGGGATAAGCTCGCCAGCGAGATCTCAGGAATCGACGATGGCGGGCGGGAATCCGGACCGTCCAGGATCACGTGGACTCCCGGCCGCACCGTACGGTCGTCGGAGACCAAGGAATCCGGAGGGTCCAGGGACATCAGCGCGACCCCCGGAGACTCGGCCTCGTCACGTACCGGAATCCTGTCCAGAGCCTCGATCAACTCGTCGCAGGAGGCAAAGCGGTCCTCCGTGCGCTTGGCCATCATCCGCGGCATGACCTGGGCCAGGGCCTCGGGCACGTCCGGGCGGAGGTCGCGCACATTCGGCGGCGGCGAGTTGGCATGCCGTGGTCCCTTGCTCGATATTACGTGATGGAGCGGGGCTTGGGACAGGTCTCGACTCCGGCCAGGTTCTGCCACTCCTGGGGTGACTTGGTGGGAGCGAAATGGTCAGAGCACGCGAAGGTTGAGACCACCATCGAGAATCACGGCATGGTTCAAAAGCAGGTTACACTTCGGGGTGGCTGGGGTCGACGCCCGAAGGGCGACGCCCCCAGATCCGAGGCTTCCGCGCTGGGGGCTCGCTGGCTGTCGCCAGCTCGACCCCAGCCACCCAGCTCTTGTCACCTGCGAACATGCTGAAGTTGAACCATGCCGGACAAAGCGGCTCCTACGGATGCTAAAGACCATCACGGTGGGCGGATCGGGCTGCGGCCAGCCGGTCAACGACCAGTGCGGAAAGCCCGAGTCGCAACCGGCCGTTCGTCTCCCCCAGGGCGATCAGGCCGCACCTGTCGGTTGACAGCATACCGTCTCATCAACGAAAATCTAAGAGTCTTCGGTTGGCGCTCGTAGCTCAGGCGGATAGAGCGGCGGTTTCCTAAACCGCAGGTCGCAGGTTCAAGTCCTGCCGGGCGCAGTCGGAGCCGTATCGGGCCTGGGTGTCCGGCCCGTCAACGTCGCGTTCACGCCGGGCGATGCGCCCGTAGCTCAGGCGGATAGAGCAACGGTTTTCTAAACCGTCGGTCGCAGGTTCGAGTCCTGCCGGGCGTAGTTCCCAGGGATCCCGAAGGTCGGTCCCCATGCCCCAATACCGTTGAATTAACCGTAAAGCAATGGCAAGCCGTTGGTTATTTCGCCCTCTCCCCTTGCGGGAGAGGGTAGGGAGAGGGATCGCACCAGTCAGCTCGACCCTTCGGACAAGGCGA
>JBEKTN010000534.1:0-3886 GCA_049516015.1 Isosphaeraceae bacterium
GCAAATTCAAGGGGAAAATCGCTCAAGACGTGGCACCATGTGTAGCGAGGGAATACAGTTGCCGCTCCATCGCGAAAGGACTTACGGCAAGAATCGCCGGACTACTGTCAAAAACCTGTCAAAGTCAGCCGGCGAGCGACCGGCGATGCCCTGCATCAGCCCTCTGGGGAAAATCTTCAGAGTGTGAAGAAACAGACAATGCAACCACATCGTTGTTCCCCCACCCCCCAGGGGAACCGATCTCTTATCTTCCACGCTTCGATATCAACTTCGGAGATTCCGATGTTCCACACTTCAATGACACTGATGCCCGTAAAGATGCCCGGTGCTCTTGCCCTAAAATGCCCTTGCGTTGATCCGACGCCCAGCCCTCCATGAACGGGGGTCAGAGGTGAGCAGCAGTCCTCTCCAAACCCCTCCATGATATTTTTTCTCACCATCGCTACGTATTTATAGCCTGGCAAATGCCTAAGCAGACACAGTGGGCCTGTTCGGAAGGCTTGCAGGTTCAAGAACAATCGAGATCGCCCTGAAAAATTGCTTTTGGGTATCTATCGGTCATGGTAACATAACGTGAGTTCGCTCGTGACAGGGGAGCCGGAGTGCGGTCGTGATCGCCCCAGCGTGCGAGGTCGAATCGACGAGGTTGTCCTTTCTACGCAAGGAGAGACGACGATGAAGCGGCTTACAAGGCGGTTTGTGCAAGCGGTGGCGGTGCTGGGTGGGTGAGGAAGACATCGAGCACGATGACGGCACCCCCGTTCCGATCGAGCAGCCAACATCGATCATCACAAAGCCGCTTTCGGAGAAGGACCAAGACGATCGGGTCCGCATGGCCCTTGGGCTGACACACGACGACCCGCTCCCCGATGTCAGCCGGAAGACCCTCCTGGCCTACTACCGCTACCTGGCAGCAAACCTGAGGTTTCCGTTCAAGGCAAAGACCGAAAGCGACGGCACGACGCTAACCGTCAGCCGACTGATCGACCCCAAGGAGTCCGAGCTGGACGAAGAGGAAGGGCTGCTCTGCGAAGCTCGTGATCGTGAGAAGCCTTTTCCCCTCCCGCTGTCCGAACTCGACGACGCCGTGGGGAACCGTAAGCTGATCGGTGACTACGGCTACTGGTTCTGGAACTGGCATTGAGGCTTAGTGAGACACGGTGGCGAAGAAGAAGTCGAAGCCCAAGTCGCCGTTCCTCGGGCGATGGCACCACGACCAATCTGGTGACGAAATAGGGGCTTCTTCATGAAACCTGGACGCCGAGACATCCGCCACAAGGTGCTGATCACCGGCGACGAGCTGCGGGAATTGAAGCGGCATACCGGCTCGATGGCTGAGGCATTTGGCCTCGACCGCAAGATTGAGGCGTATAAAGGGACTCGGCCGATCACCCTGTACCGCTGGGATCTGGAGTGCCTGATGGACGTGATCGACTGCGAGCTCGGCGATCCAAGGGAGTATCCCGACAAGACCACCCCCGAGTATCTGGCATTGAAGTCGTTGGGGGAGCGGCTCCGTGAGGAATACGACCGACACTACGACGACGAGCGGGCCGCCGGTCCGAAGAGCCGGGTCTGACGAACATCCTGCGGGCCGAGCCCCTACGGCTGGAAGATCGCCTCGTCCCTGATCGTCTTCAGGCACTCATCGGCGGTCAGACCCCGGTAGACCTCCCACCACTTGCCGGTATGCCGCATGTAGGCGAGGTTGAACTTGCCGTCGCCGACGTACTCCATCCGGGCGAAGGGTGACTCGAAGGTCGGCGACAGGGCGTTCGGGCCGGGGCTGGCGTAGGTGGAGCCGAAATGGAAGAACGAGCGGTGCCACCTGGCCCAGATGTCGATGATGTAGTTCCATCGCTGGTCCTCCGGCGGTGGCCTTATGAACTTGGGTTTCAACTGCGTCTCGATCAGTTCGTCGGCCTTGGCCTGCACTTCAGCCTTGAGCGACTCCGGCACTTGCGGCGGTGACGGTTTCCTGGGAGCCCAGACCCATCTCCGCTTTGGCTTCTTCCTGGCCATCACTGGTGCCCCCGCTCACTGCCGGAAGACCCCCGTCCAGGGTCGGGGAGGGCGCTGACTTTGCCATCACCGGTTGCTCCCCAAATCGAGCCCCCATGCCGTCCTGACGAACTCCGGGACGACGCCGAGGGTCGCCCTGCCAGCGGCCCACTTGAGTATGTCGGGGCGCTTCGCCAAATCCGTGCAGAGGCGGCTCGGGTGCGGGGTGATGCCTACCCGACCAAGGTCGAGCCGGTCGGCGTCCCAGCAGGTCTGAACCGTGACGTTGGGATGAGTCCGCTCGTGAGTGTGCCCGGCACAAGCCCGGTGCAATAGCCGGAACTCGTGGTCAGGCAGGTCGAACAAGAGCCCCCGCAGATCCAGGGCGAAAGCGGCGGCACGGGGACCGTGATCGGGGTCTCCACCTTCGTTCACCCGCTGGGAGTCGTGGAGGATGGCGAAAAGCTGCACGACATCGATGTTGGCACCGGTCTCCTCGGCAAGCCGAAGCCCGTTTTCGAGAACCCTGGCCCAGTGGGCGATGCCGTGGACGCCATCCCACGGGAGGACATACTCTTCGAGGATGGCATGGAGTATCAGGGGAATGTTCAGTGTAGGCACGTCAGTCCTCATCCCGGTCGAGAGGGTTGGATCGACTCACAGCTTTGTATAAGCAAAAGCCCAAAGAATGAGAACACCCTGCATTGGTAGACGGAGCAGATGGACGAACCAAGGGAGCGGGAACAACTCCTGGTGCTGGTAGACGTGAACGTTTGCCGGGAAGACGGCGATCAGCAGGGCGATAATGCCCCAGGCAGCGAGCCTGGTATACCTTGGCACAAGCAGCAGAATGCCGAGGACGATCTCGATCACTCCGCTCACCAAGACGAGGGGCAGGTGAAAAGGCAAGTACGGGGGCATGATCTTCAAGAAGAAGTCGGTGGCAACGAAATGGCCGACGCCTGCGATGATGAACAGGACGCCGAGTGTCAGCTTGCCGATGAGATACCAGAGCTTCCGTCGAGCTACGATTCCTACCGTATTCAACTCCGCTCCTTTCCTGGGGCGATTCCGCTGATGATCTCAGCCAACACGCCCAACCCCACTCCCAGAGCGTAGCACGCCAGGTCGCTCCACAGGAACCCGAAGCCCAGGATCAGCCCGCCTATGGTCGTCTGTCGGATCGTGTCGATCCAGGGGACATGGTACAACTGGCTGAGTTCGATGGCGACCGAGAAAGCCATCGCCAGCATGGCGATCGTTCGGGTTGACGTTCGGGGCAGGATCAGCCCGATTCCGAAAAATGCCGCCAACGCCCAAAGCGTGTCCCCGGCATAGTCGGCGACAAGCCCTGGCAATGCGTGGGCGTAACGTCGGGAACCGATCCCCAGGAGACATGCCAGGGCGATCAGAATGATTTGAACCAGGGGATTACGTGGTCGTCGAATCATGATCACCGGGGCTCGATCGAACGTCGGTATGGTAACCTGGCTCACAGAGGATTGCCAGGAGGGGAGTAGTCGAACCCCAGACTGTCACTCGTCGGTGAGTGGATACTCCCGGCGATCGCCAAGTAGGTCGCTGGGTGGGCCTAAGTCGGGATTGGCCACCAAGACGGATTCGGGCTTGTGGTGCGGGCACTAGGCCACGGCGGACTTTACTCCGAGGACGAAGGAAAAGAGACCTTGGCTAAGTAAGGTGACGATCGGCTTGGAGACGGGGCTGACACGTCGGCCAAACACGAAGGCGTTAAACTCGACTAACCCTGAATCAAGCGTGATATATAACCCGGAGGGCAAGATTTCTCAAGAAAAGCTTGAAAACCCCGCAGGTTTTTGGAATAATGTAGAAGAGAATACGTTCTCATTATTCCAAAACAAGGGGG
>JBEKTN010000535.1:0-3782 GCA_049516015.1 Isosphaeraceae bacterium
TTGTTTTGGAATAATGAGAACGTATTCTCTTCTACATTATTCCAAAAACCTGCGGGGTTTTCAAGCTTTTCTTGAGAAATCTTGCCCTCCGGGTTATATATCACGCTTGATTCAGGACTAGTATCAACGAGTCGACTCGGGGCTCGCGCCGCCGGGGCTTCCCTGGCCGCACCGATCTCGGATCGCCACTGACCTCAGAACCAAAGCGCAGACTCCGTCCCCGTGGGTTGCTTCCACCCTTGAATTCTGCGGTACTTTCTATTTTTTTCGATTCAATCAATGATTACAACGGGTTCCCCAGCTTCACCCGTCGTGCCTTTGTGTTACGTCGGGGAGAAACGCTGGTTAACACGCCATAAGCCTTCGCCCTGATGAGATCAATATGACAGGTCGCCTGAAGAGGCCATTCTGGCGGTCACTTGCTGTTGTGGCGATCAAGAGGCCGGATCATGGTTTTCCGGCCGACGACAATCTCCCGAACCCACACGCGATCGCCAGTGCGGCCCACAGGAGGAGTCTAGATCGTGCTGGCTGGATTGGTTGGAGATGCTCGCTGCCGAGCGTAGGAATAGCGGCCGTAGTAGGCATCGGAAGAACGCATTCCGTTGATCACCGTACCGAGCACCGGAATCCCCGCGATGTCGAGGTGCCGTCGCGCTCGCTTGACCTGGGGCGACCGGCTGATCTCGAACCGGGCCGCGAGCAAGGCACCATCGGCCCAGCGCCCCAGGATGAGCGCATCGGGAACCGGCAGGACAGGAGGAGAGTCGATGAAGATCAGTTGGTAGCGCTGACGCAATTGAGCAATCAGCATCGGGAAGTTCTGCCCCTGGAAGATGCGGCTGGTATCCTGAACCGGTGTGCCGGCGGACAGCAGATGGAAGGTACCCCCTTGCACGGGAATGACAACGTCTTCGATCTTGGCACCTTCGAGCACGTCGCTCAAGCCCGGGCCCTCGGGAACATCCAGGAGCGGGCAAAGGGCCGCTCGCCGCAAGTCGGCGTCGATAAGCAGCGTGGCAATCCCGGCGTTGCCACATCGTGCCGCCAGTTGAGCGGCCAGGGTCGTCTTGCCTTCTCCGCCGACGGCGCTGGTGACGAGCACACACCGGCCCAGGTCGGCACCATGCTGATCGCCGCAGACCGCGAACCGCAAGTGATCAAGGCGCTGGATGAACCGCTCGATCTGGTCGTCGATCATGGGCCCACCCAGCTTGCGGGCTGACCGGGTCGTTGGCAATGGTGGTAGCGCGTACACTTCCGACTGAACCCGGCTGGACAGGAGATCGGGGTCACTCACTCGCTCGGATCTGACCTCCAGCAGCAGGAAGAGTCCCAGAACGCCGAACAAGACAGCCACCGGCAGGAGAGCCATATACCTCAGTCGCTTGTTGTTATTCGGGACCCTGGGGAGTTCGGCTGGATCAGTCCGCTCGATCTCGATTCCTGCCTTGTCTTTGCTGAACTCCAACGTGTCCAGCTTGCGGTTGACCTGGTCGAACATGTTGTAATACCGGCTCAGGTCGTCTCGCTCGAAAGTGGCCTCGAGGGCGTCGGTGTGTGAATGTTTCTTTTCGACCTCGAATTTATTGATAAGCTCGGTGAGCTTCCGACATTTTAAGCGAAGCTCTTCGATCTTGTGCTTGATCTCGGTGGGCGTATCGAGCTCAGGTGCTCCAGATGCACTCGTGGGTACGAGGAGTCGCTGGCGGATCTCCTCGCTCTTGGTCCTCCAGAGGTCGGTGTACTCCTCATTGAGTTTGGTTAGATGCCTCTGGGCCGCGACCATGGCTGGATCGGCACCACGCCGCGCAATTCCCTTGGTGTGATCCAGCTCTGCTGTCGTCGCTTTGATCTGGTCGATTAGAGAGGCAACTTCCGGGTCATGCTTGAATGCCTGCGCGACCTGATCTCGCAACTGCGCGTTGTTTGGGTAGTCGGGGCTGTCGCCGGCCAACTGTGTCTGCTGCTGCGCCTCCGCCTGCTTTGCTAAGAGTCGTGCTTCGAGTTCCATGATCTGAAACTCGGTTTGCATCAAATGGTCCTTCGTGGTCCTGAACTGCTCCAGAGACTGGGCGTTGAAAGACGGCTGTGGTGTTTGCTCGTTGTCGTCGGACTTGAAGCTGATGTTCGGCTTGGCGAATTCGACGTTCCCGTTCTCGGCGTATTTGCGCAGGTTATCTTTTGCCGCCTTGATCTTCACCTCAAGACCGTCCTTGTAGGCCTTGAAGCCTTCAGCAATCTTTTTCGCGAGTTGCTTCTTCGCCGTGACTCTGTTGGCAGTAGAGGTGCCTACGCTTTCGCTTACTGTTACCTCTTCATAGGCATTGATGACCGCGTTGACAATGTCACGAGCCTCATCCGGGGCCGTGGACTCGATGGCGACCCGGATCCAGTGTGTGTTCGGAACGACCTGAAGAACGAGCTTGCTGCGGAGATCGTTCTTGGGGTCCTTTGATTTCTTGAGCATGGGATAGTTCGCGATCGATGGGTCATCCCGCGTCAGCGCGAGCTCGAGCACGGGATTGCTCCTCATGGACTCGATCTCGGTCGAGAGATAGGTGGGTTCCGAACCATTCCCGAATGGATTCGCGGTAGGCCCGAAGAGATCGGGTTGGTTCGATTCGACCTTGACCATACCAATGGCCACGTAGCTTGGCTGAACATATTGATAGATCAGGTAAATCCCTGGAGCTACAAGAACCAGCCAAAGGAGGAGAATGAGCCACCAGTTACGTGCCAGCCCGCGGAGGAGTATTCTGAGATTTACTGATGATGGTGGTGCAGGAGACGCCACCGCGACCTCGCGGGGAGCCACAATCACCTGAGCTGGCAGCCGTGATGAGGCAGCCGGCAGTCGGGCTGGTAAGTTCGCGCTGGCACTGTCCGTGGTGTCCATCGTGCAGTTTACTCAATAAAAAGGAAGAGAACGCGGATAAAGCAGTCTGCCCCTAGTCGCCACGGCTTGGACTGCTGGTTCTCTTGCCGACAATCCGGGTGAACTTTGTATCGGTCAGGGTTCTCTCCCAGCGGCGGATGATGTCATCCGAGCCTTTCGCTTTGCCTGCCGTCCGCCCAGCGATCGCGCGAAGTTACCTGTTTCGCCGCGATTCTCCCATGACGGAGATCATCTGAACCGGCTTGGTCTTGGTCTGTCTTCGACGAACTGTAATCCAATTCGTTGACTCTAGTCAAATCAAAATCCCCGCTGACACTCATCCTCCAAGAATTCGCTTGCTCCGTTGTCCAGGAGCAACATGATCTGGCCTCCGAGCTCCCATAGAATGAAAAAGCTGATTTTTGTTATACTACCCGAATTACCCAAGTTTAAAACGAGTCGCTGGCTCTTTACGGCATTCCTGACCCGGGCTTCTTGCTATCTTAGGCCTCTTGTGGCTGCGGGGCGGGGCATGTGCTAGGTTTTCTAGCGGCACCATGGACCCGGGTCAGTCGTTGAGCGACGGTTCTCGACGACTTTCTTTAAGGACAGAACCCAGGTTCTGGGTGAAAGCATGACCTCGTCGTCCTTTCCGGGCAAAGGATGGCTTGGTCTGATTTGATGTCTTGAGAATCGCTGGGTGTTCAGAGCTCTCGAAGCCGCTCCCGGAATGACTTGCAGTTCTTCGGGACACGCATAACTGATCAGATTCATTCGGTTTGCTTGTCGGATTCGGTCAGCGAGGGCGCAACTATTTCGGTCCAGTGGGAACCACCTGACCGGTTGCGGCGCGAATCGTTTGAGGGGGCACGGAAGGAGGGGTGAGGATACCTTCTTGGGATCC
>JBEKTN010000536.1:0-3750 GCA_049516015.1 Isosphaeraceae bacterium
TCTCAAGCAGCTGCCGCACCAGGGAAGTATTTTCTGCTTCAGGAATCTCGGGCAGAGTCAATCGCATGGCCCTATTCTACCAGCTGCCATGCCATTCGTCCCGATATTTTTGAGAAGTTACCAGAGTTCGCTGGAGAAGCGATTTCCAAAGGTAGTCATTGACCCTTTCATCCTTGCGATCATGGAGAAGGATCGCTGCTTGGTCGAAGCGGCCTTGCTCAGCGAAAAACGAATTGCCTCACTCGATAATTCAGTTCGGACGCATTTTCAGAACTATCGAGACAGCTTGCCGGAATTGAGGTCGATCTGCTGGGTCAATCCTGGCACGACCGACGAAGATCTCTGCGACTGGCTTCGTGCGGGAGCGCCGATCGAACGGTCTCGAACTCTCGGGTACTTGGCGCATCGACTGGAGGAATGACAATCCATCTTCCCACCCGGGGAACCGTCCGTGACCTGGTGGAACATTGCGACCTGAAGGGCACACCCCTGCACCTGCACCTGCACCTGGACCCAGGCGAGCTCAGGAGTTACCGCATACTCCCCCGGCTGTAGGAGGTTTTTCATCATCCAAAGGACGGACATTGCGTGCTTGCGTCTCCGGCCACTGGGGCATCGAGAACGGCATGCACGGTGTGAGGGACGGGGCGATCCGGGAGGACGCGAGCCGGATCCGGAAAGGGTCGGCCTCGCAGGTGGTGGCCATCCCGAGGAACATCACGATCCTCCTGTTCAAACGATTGGGGCACGAGAGCGAGGCAGCCGCGACGCGACCCTACGTGTACAAACCGGAAGAGTCCCTGGAGGCCTTGTCAATGTCAGTCTGAAAATGAAACAGCCCTGGGCTTTCCCGGCGGAACCTTGACTCTTGGCCTTCGCAAAGAAGAAGATTTCGTGATGGGAACCCCGACCCCACAACTTATTCATGTTGAGTTACACTCAGATCGGTATGCCAATTCGGGGGCTGTCGGGCGCGAGAACAACTGAACTTGAACGATAGCTTTCCATGTCCGATCTCCCCTCAAACCAATCGAATTTGAGCAGAGCGATCGGGAGATGTGGACGACCTTTTTGAAAGGAATCCTTTAATGGCGCTTGACGAGTTTTTCGAACCGGAAGTCGCGGTGGCCGTGGTCGTGACTGCGGCGATCACGTCTCCGCCGGTGCGGAAAGTCCTCCGTCGCGGCCTGGTTTACGGGTTGGCTGGCTTGTTGACGGCGGGGGACAAGATCACCGCGGCCGCCCGTAGCGTAGTTCAAAACGCTCAGCCAATCTTTGACGAGGCACGCAACGGCAACGGTGTCGCGCCGGCGGCGAGCATGGCGTCCTCCTCGGCAGGGATCGCGCCAGTCGCCAGCGGCTCTCCTCAAGCCTGAGAACTCCTAAGGGGCAGGGAACTCTCATGGGACAAGGGATGCCGGAGGGCCAGAACCAGGCGGTCTTGAATCCGGAGTCGCGGTCTCAAGGTTCGCAGCCTCAAGGCGGCGAACTGCGACGGCAGGCGCAGGAGACCGCGGCCGAGGGGCTGGATCATCCGACTTTACAACGCGCCGAGGAGTTGGTGGATCACCTCGGGGAGCGGATCGGACACTTCGCCCACATTCTCGGCCTTCGATTCCGTAAGGCGACGGCCAGGGCCCGGGAGGAAGTGCAGGATATCTGGGCGGAAGCCCAGCACATCAAGACGCGGGGCCGGTCGTGAGAGCGGCATGACGCGCCGGCGGCCGGTACGGGCCGCCGTTTGCCTGAGCCGCGACCTTGAGGGGTGAGAGAAACCCCTCACCGTTGCGGCTCGTTTTTGCTCCGATTTTCTCCCTCGCTCGAGGGGGGTGCCTCTTCGCACTCCCCCTTCCTGCATCGCGCGGCCGGAAGAACACCCGACCTCGCGGGTGACCGGTCCGCGGACCCCGAGGGACGTCCTCATGAGCGTGGCGACGGTCGAAGGAGCGCGCGTGATCCATGCGCTACCGGGTCGCATCCGCGTCCATTTCCCGGGCTGGTCCGGGCACGGTCAGTGGAAGGTCGAAAGGCGCGTGCGCGGGCTTCCGGGGGTCCGGTACGTCGAGGCCAATGGCCTGACGGGCAACGTGCTGATCCGCTTCGACCCGGCTGCGTCGGACGAGCAAACGCTCCTGGCTGCCGTGGCCGACGCTGCGAAAGATACGGAGACGTTGCTTGAGGACGGGCCGTTTCCCCCGGTGCTGGAGGAAACGGTCGAGGGCACGGTGCGCCGGGCGCGTGTCGCCGTCCGGGGCATTGACCGGGATCCCCAGATGGCCCGGTTTGTCGTCAACCACCTCCGGAGGCTTTTCGGGGTCCATGCCTGGGCAAGCCCGCTGACCGGCCGCGTCATGATCGAATACGACGATAGCCGGGTCGGGTTGAATGAATTGCTCGCCTACGTTCGCCAGGTCGAACTGCCCGAACTTCCCGGTGAGGATCGGCCCGCCCATCCCCTCGACCCCGCGCCGCTGGTCCAAAGTGCTTCCCGGACGGCTGCTGCCGGCCTCGGCCTGGCAGTGCTGGCGGTCTGGCGCTGGGCCGGCGGGCCAGTGGCGCCGGGCCGGATCAAGGCCGCAGCCACGGCGGCTGGCGTGATCACCCTGTTGAACGGCTTTCCGTCTCTCCGCAACGGGCTGCGCCGGCTCCTCGGCCGCCACGTGGCGGACGTGTTCTTCAGCATCGCGGGCGTCGTCACGCTGACCCTGGCCCGCAGCCCCCTGGGTTTGGCGATTACCGGCGCGGAGGCCTTGGTCCTGCTGACCGAAGTGGCGGCCCGGCGGGCGGCCTGGGCGCGCTACGAGGAGCACTTGGAGGGGGCCGGCGCGGCCGAACCCGGCGCGGTGATCCGCCTGGAGGCGGGCGAGTGCGCCCCCTTGACCGCTCGAGTGATCGAAGGTGTCGGGACCGCCACCGGTCGCGACGGCCTACCCTTGCGAATTGTGCCCGGTAGCGAGGTTCTGGCCGGCGCGAGACTCTTCGCCGGGCCGTTCGTGGTGCAACTCACGGGCGGCGAGGCATTCCTCCCGGGGCCTCGGCCGGGCAACCTCGCCCCCTCGCTCTTGGGTCGTTACCTGAAGGTCCTCGGTCCGCTGTCGCTGGGTTACGCAGCGTTAAGCCTCGTGCTGACGCGGTCACCGGCCCGGGCGTTCACCGCCCTGCTGCTGGTCAACCCTCGAGTCGCACTTGTCGGCCTGGAGGCGGCCAACCTCTACGCCGCCGCGCGGGTGCTGCGCGGAGGCGTGACGGTCGTCGAAACGCGGCCCGAGCGAGTCGTCCAACTGCCGGACGTCCTCTTGTTGGACAGACCGCGTGTGCTGACCGACGGCCTCGAGGTCGCCGGCGTGATGCCGCCGGAGGGCTCCCTGGACGCGACCGAGATCATGGCCCTGGCCAGCGGGGTCTCGGCCGGGGCGGGCTCGCCCTGGGGCAACGCCTTCCCGCGCGTCGGCAGCGAGACGGCGACCGACGGCAGCTTCAACGGCCTGTGGGCCAAGGCCAGGGTGATGGGGGAGGACTACACGTTGGGGCCTCCGGAAGACCCGCCCGAAGTCCCGGGGGCGTTCGCGCTGCAGTACCGGGGAGGCTATCTCCTGGCCTTGTGCCGCGGAGAATATGGGGAACAGCCCTTAGTACTACAGCGCTATGCTTGACGTAACTCCAAGGTCAACTGCAACAAGCAATCAGCATCGCGAATTCATTAGGAGACGCGAGGATCTTCGAAAATAGGCTGCTTTTCCCGTCTTTCGG
>JBEKTN010000537.1:0-3741 GCA_049516015.1 Isosphaeraceae bacterium
TTGTTTTGGAATAATGAGAACGTGTTCTCTTCTACATTATTCCAAAAACCTGCGGGGTTTTCAAGCTTTTCTTGAGAAATCTTGCCCTCCGGGTTATATATCACGCTTGATTCAGGTCTAGTCTGAGTATCAAGGCCGGCGCCGCAGTCTTCCCACGCTCTGTAGGTGCCGGCTCCGTCCGGCGACCGTGTTGTGACCGGTCCGGATCGGGGACCGAGCCCCTCCTGCTGAAGGCCAGGGGCTTTCCGCCAACTGCCGCGGCGATTAACCTACTTTCTCGCGCTTTCGACCCCCGCTCAGCTTCTCGATGGAGAGCCCGAGGAAATGGCAGCCTCGTCCCCCGCAACCAGCCTGACCGCTGACTCCACGGATACCTCCTTCAAACCCTACATTCCGGCCAGTGCCGAGCTCACGGAACTGTCCCTCTCGGCGGTCTTTCTGGGATCCGTGCTGGGGGTCGTCTTCGGCGCCTCGTCGCTGTACCTGTTTCTCAAGGTCGGTATGACCGTGTCGGCGTCGATCCCCGTCGCGGTGCTGGCGATCACGATCTTCCGCGGCCTTTCCCGGGCATTCGGGACGCGGTCGGCCACAATCCTCGAGAACAACATCGTCCAGACGGCCGGCTCGGCGGGCGAGTCGATCGCCTTCGGCGTCGGCGCGGCCATGCCCGCGCTCATGCTCCTGGGGTACGAGCTGGAGTGGACCCGGGTCATGCTCGTTGCGGTGCTGGGCGGGCTACTCGGCATCCTGATGATGATCCCCCTGCGCAAGGCGTTCATCGTCAAGCAGCATGGGGTCTTGCCCTATCCGGAGGGAACAGCCTGTGCCAAGGTGCTGATCGTCGGCGAGCACGGCGGATCGAACGCCAAGACGGTGTTCCTCGGCTTTGGCCTCGGCTTCGTCTATCAGATCCTGATGCAGGGGCTGAAGCTCTGGTCGAGCGAGTGGGACCAGCCAATCGCGGGAATCAGGGGCTACAACAAGGCGATCGTCTCGCTCGAGCCGGCCCCCGCGCTCCTGGGCGTGGGCTACATCATCGGGCCGCGGATCGCCTCGGTCATGGTGGGCGGCGGAATCCTCGCGGCGCTTCTGCTCACCCCCATGATCGCCTACTTCGGCGCGGGCTTGCCTCAGGTATTGCCTCCAGGCCAGCAGAAGATCAGCGCGATGAGCGCAGGGCAGATCTCCAGCCAGTACGTGCGGTACATCGGCGCGGGCGCGGTTGCGGCGGGGGGCATCCTCAGCATGCTCAACGCCTTGCCGCTGATTTTCGGGTCGATTCGCGACAGCTTCAGCGCATTCGGGGGGGCCAAGAACGCGGCGCTCACGGGAATCGACGGCCGGGAAGATGAAGCCAGGCCCCGAACGGACCGCGACATACCGATGCCATTGGTCTTTCTCGGCTGTATTGGCCTGGTGGCCGCCATCGCCGCCTCGAACCTGATCCCGACCGATACGACCGGCAGGATCATCGGCGGCGTGATGGTTGTCGTCTTCGGCTTCCTGTTCGTGACCGTGAGCTCGCGGATCACCGGCGTCATCGGCTCATCTTCCAACCCGATCTCGGGGATGACGATCGCCACTCTGCTTCTGACCTGCCTGATCTTCGTCGTGCTCGGCTGGGTCGGGCTCCAGTACCGCCTGGTCGCTCTATCGATCGCCGGTGTGGTCTGCATCGCCTCGTCCAACGGCGGAACCACCTCGCAGGACCTCAAGACCGGCTATCTGGTGGGTGCGACCCCCTGGAAACAGCAGGTCGCCATCCTGGTCGGCGCGCTTGTCTCGGCGCTCGTCATGGGCGGAACTCTGCTCGCGCTCAACGATGCCTACACGACGGTCACCGACAAGCCCGAGGATCTCCCCGGCGTCAAGGCGGACGTTTCCAAGCTCAGTGAGACCGAGGTGGGGCAGGACGGCAAGACTTACAAGGTCTGGTGGGTGGTGAACCCGGAGAACGGCGTCTTGCCCGGTAAGTACCTGGTTGACGAAACCGGAGCGGCCCGGTACCTCAAGGATCCCGGCATCGGCGGCCGCCTGAGCTATTCGACCTCGGGAGCACCACTCAAGAAATTCAATCCGCCCCAGCCCAGGCTCTTCGCCACGATCATCGACGGAATCATGAAGGGCGACCTGCCCTGGGGGCTGGTGATCCTGGGCGTGGTGCTGGCCGTGGTCGTGCAACTTGCGGGCGTTTCGGCCCTCGCCTTCGCGGTGGGCGTATACCTGCCCCTTTCGACCACCTTGCCGATCTTCGTCGGGGGTCTGATCCGCGCCTTGGTCGATCGCTTCCGGAAGTTCACTGCCGAGGAGTCCGACATGAGCGCGGGCACCATGATGTCGACCGGGCTGATCGCCGGCGGCTCGCTGGCGGGCATCATCATCGCCCTGCTCGTCGTTTTTGAAAGGCTTGGCCAGGCCCTCGATTTCTCCATCCAGACACCCGGTGGCGAGCCCACGTTCCACTTGCCCGTCATCTGGGTTTTTGTCGGGCTTTCGGCAGCGCTTCTCCTGGTCGCCTTGACCGGCAAGCGGCCAGTCGCCGAGGGACCCAAAGCCGATACCGTCGTCGGCGAGATCTGATCGCGAGCGCCTTGCCTCACTCTTCGCGCCCCGACAGCGTCCAGGCCAGGTTGGGACGCCGGCAGGCCGTTTCATTATCCGATTGGGGTTTGACACGGGTTCCACCCGACTTCTCGGGGTGGCCCCTGTCGTGGCGGTATGCCGCGGCCGGGCTGCCTTTGCCCGACAAGGAGCACACGTCGAGGATCCAGTTGCTCAAGAACGTCCATCACCCGCGGGCTTGACCCCTTGCGCACCCGGCCGGCGTCCTCCTCCACGGTATGACCGAGGGAAACGCCCTCTATGCCGCACATCGAGCTGGGTATCCATGGTCCGATAATTCGTCTTCACTGGCCAGTGGGCACTGTAGGCGTGGGGCGTGGGTACTACCTCGGTGAATCGTCGGGGGCCGCCATCGATGCCGCGCGTCGAGCCGGGCATCCATGGCCTGTACAGATAGACCGTAAAATGTCTAGAAATGTCTAGATAACCCGGATTTCAACAGCCAAAACGCCCAGCGCGAAGTCAGAAGTGTTTGCAGCACCTTGAGTTAGGTATCCACGTACTGATCAGATGGACCGTAGATTATCGAGACATTTCTCGAAAACGCGGTGTCCAAAACAGAGAAAATGCCCCGAGCGCTGACAAAAGTGTTGGGAGCGCCTTAAGAAACAGGCCGGGAATAATCTCCCGGAGTTTTCGCAATCACGGACCAAGTTGTGGCAAGCTCTCCTGACCTTGCCATCTCGCCGACCGAAGGACAGGTCTCCAACCCGGACCCCGGCGGGAAACCTGCGGTCCGGCAGACGGCAGAGCGGAAAGACTGGATGGGGCCATCCACTTTGTGGCACCAACGTCAGCTTGTAGAGGATCCACTTTCATCCGTACTGGACGGGCGTCCGGTAGAGATTAGTAGAGGTTCCTGAAGTTTTGGCGCCGCTTAAGGCCCCCGTGGGACTTCCGATTGTTTGTCGTAAGTAGTTACTTGAAAACGAGAAACAACCGAGAAGTTGGCCTTGTTCTGACGGTTCTCAATCATTTTTACCTCTTTCCATCAGGTCCTCTGGCTCAAAGCGCGGAAGGTGCGCGGAAGGGCCACTTACTTTGTAGCAGCGGGGCAGCGGGGTCGGGCTGCGGGGTCAGACCGAGTTTCATCGGGCTGCGGGGTCAGACCGAGTTTCA
>JBEKTN010000538.1:0-3719 GCA_049516015.1 Isosphaeraceae bacterium
CGACTTTTCAATAGTGTTGTGACCAATACAGCGACTTGCTATTTAAGTTACATTATATGATTCTGTTATATTTTCCATGAAAACCCCAGAAAACCCAGGGAAAAGTGGTGCGTAAGCCCTGAGAAAATCGGCACGCTCCACCACCACCCGTACCGTTGCCCACTGGCAGGGGAGAACGACAGATTCCCCGAAGAAATCCGCGAACTGCTCTACGGCAGGCATAAACAGCACAAGCATCGAATCATATTCACCATCCGCGATGACGCGGTGCATGTCCTCTATGTGCGTCACAGTGCCCGTGACGAGTTGGAAGCCTGACGATATATCGCCCCCCCGCTTGGGCCACGTTTATGAGGTCCCCGCGAGGCTCAGGGTGACGTCGGGAGCGAATCACAAAGGGGGCTGACGGCCACTTGCGGTGTTGAGCTGATTCCGTGGAGGAACTGCCGTGTGATCCGCTCGGCGAGGTCGTCGGGCCAGGGACGAGGCAGAAAACGGAGAATCTCCCGCGTCTGACCCAGCAAGGAAAGCACGGCCAGCTCCTGATCCACCGGGCTGGACTGCCGCATCGAGGGAAAGGCCGCCACAATATCGTGCATGATCACAAGCAAGCGTGGATGGTGCTGGCGTAACGAAGTTGACTTATGATCCGTTTGCACGGCTTCGGCGTGGAGGATCAATTCCAGGAAGTAGGAATTCTTTTCCAGGAACCGGACCGACTCGCGAACGAACTTGAGCACTTTTTCCTCGGGACAGGTGACACCGATGAAGCTGGTCTCGATCTCCTGGCAAATCCGATCCGCGCCGTCGAGAATCAGGCCCAGGTAGAGAGCTTCCTTGTCCTTGAAGTGAAGGTAGAGCGTCCCCTTGGCCACTTTCGCCTTGGCGGCGATGTCCTCCATTCGCACCTCGTGGTAGTGCCGCTCCGCGAACAGTTGTGCCGCCGAGTCGATGATCCGATGCGTTTTTCTCGGGTCGATTGTGCGCACCCCTCACCTCATGTCTCAGAGCAATCGTCGCGTCGCCCAACCAACCTGGCGACGTCCGGGATTCTATCGGCAGTCTACCAGAATCGTTCAGGGTCCTCTTGTCCCCAAAGAGCTGATTCCTTATACTAGACTGACCAGTCAGTTCAGTTTTGACTGAGGCAGGATTCGTTCGGGTTCAGGTCGATGTGGGACCGTCCAAAGGTGGAAGCCGATTTATGTCGCAGAAACTCAAAGTGGAAAGCGGAAACGGCGCGGCGCGGCCCATGGCGCCGGTGACCGAGGAAGCGAAGGCGGAGCCTCGGCCGGAGACGGCGTCGAGACGACGGCGCTGGCTCGTGGTGGCGACCGTCGGCGGGCTGGCAGCCGCGGCCTTCTTTTGGAAGGGGTTGCCGGTGGCGCGGGAGATGCTCACGCACGTCTCCACCGACGACGCTTATGTCATGGGCGACGCGACCCAGCTCAGCGCCCGGATCACCGATCAGGTCGGGCAGGTGCTGGTCAACGACAACGATTTCGTGGAGCAGGGAACCGTGCTGGTGCGGCTGGACCGACAGCCGTTCTCGATCACGGTGGAACAGAAGCGTTCGGCCTTGCATCAAGCGAAAGTGCTTGTCGAGCAGCTCGTGGCGGCGATGGAGACGGCCAGAGCGCAGCTCGAGCAGGCGCATCATGACGTTCGGGCCGCGGAGGCCGGGTTGCACGAAGCCTGGCGGGCCATTCAGGGGCGTCAGGACCAGGTGCGGTACCGCGTCGCCAGCTTGCGCGCGGAGGTCGCCGGTCTGCGCGCGACGCAGGCCAGCCTGGCGCTGGCGCAGCGGGAATACGACCGCGTCAACCACCTGGTCGCGCAGCAATCTGCCACCCAGGAGGAACTGGACCAGCGCGGGACCGCTCTGACCGGCGCCAGGGAGCAGGTCAAGGCGTCCGCGCAGAAGGTGCAGCAGGCCCGGGCGTTGCTGGCCCTCGGGCCCGATTACGAGCACCCGGATCAGGTTCCCCCCGATCTGGAGCGAACTGATGCCGACGTCCAGCGCGCCCTGGCTGGTGGGCAGCAGATCCTGGCCCAGCTCGGCCTGCCGTTTGGCCTGCTGCGCATGGACCCCGCCGGGATCGAGAAGGCGCTCAACGACCTGGCGAACCAGGAGTCGGAGACCCGGTTCGAGTCCGTGCCGGCCGTCCGCACCGCCAGGGCACGGTACGAGCAGGCACGCGCGGCCCTGGGGGGCCAGGCTTTCGACCCGAGCCGGCTGTACGATCACCCGACGATCCGCGTGGCGCAGGAGGAGCTCGACGACGCCGAGCTGAAGCTCAGCTATACCGAGATCCGGGCGCCGGTGCCGGGCTACGTCAACCGCCGGTCGGTCAACCCGGGCGATCACGTTCAGGCGGGCCAGGCGCTCCTGGTGATTCAGCCGCTCGACAACGTCTATATCGTGGCCAATTTCAAGGAGACGCAACTTGCGGACCTGCGAATCGGCCAGCCGGTGGACCTGTTCGTGGATGCCTATGCCAACCGGGTCTTCCATGGCCGCGTCTCCGGTTTCGCCCCGGCCACCGGCGCAGCCTCGTCGCTGTTGCCGGCGGAGAATGCCACGGGCAACTTCGTGAAGGTCGTGCAGCGACTGGCGGTGCGGATCGATCTGACCGAGCCCAATCCACCCCAGACACCTTTGTTCGTCGGTCTCTCGGTCGTGCCGGAAGTGGGTCTCGCGGCCCAGCCGTCCGGTCCGGACGCCGGTCGCCGGCTCCGCGGCAGCACAGCCTCGTCCGCGTCGCTGGCTCGCCGAGGAGAATAAGCCGTGAGCACGGAGAGTACGAGCATGGAAGCTCAGTCCGGCTGGTCCCCACCCGGGATCAACCCCTGGCTGATCGCCTTGACGGTGACGCTGGCCACGTTCATGGAGGTGCTCGATACCTCCATCGCCAACGTCGCGCTCCCTCACATCGCCGGCAGCCTGTCGGTCTCGGTGGAGGAGAGCACCTGGGTCTTGACCAGCTATCTGGTGGCCAATGCGATCGTCTTGCCGCTGTCGGGCTGGCTCTCGATGCTCATGGGCCGCAAGCGGTTCTACATGACGTGCGTCGTGCTCTTCACCATCAGCTCGGCGCTCTGCGGAATGGCCACGAGCATGGAGCAACTGGTCTTCTTTCGCGTGCTCCAGGGGCTGGGAGGAGGCGGGTTGCAGCCGTCGGAACAGGCGATCCTGGTCGATACGTTCCCGCCGTACAAGCGCGGGATGGCGATGGCCGTCTATGCCGTCGCGATCCTGGTCGCGCCGATCCTGGGACCGACCCTTGGCGGCTGGATCACCGACAACTACTCCTGGCGCTGGATCTTCTTCATCAACGTGCCGGTCGGCATCCTGTCGGTATTTCTCAGCGGCATGATGCTGCAAGATCCCCCTTACCTCAAGGCGCAGCGACTCGAGAACAAGAAGAAGCCGCTGAGCATGGACTACATCGGCCTGGGCCTGATGGCCCTCGGCCTCGGCTGTCTGGAAGTGGTGCTCGACCGGGGCCAAACCAAGGACTGGTTCGGCTCGCCCATGATCGTTGAAATGACCGTCGTGATGGTCGCGGCGCTGGTCGGGGCGGTGTTCTGGGAGCTGCAGCAATTCCCGGTCACTTGAGTGTCACTCATCCTGGTTCGCCCATTTTGACAGTGACAGCCTGAATCGTCACCATCCGGACGTGGAGAAGGACTTGAGGTATGGGCTGCAGGGGCCCGAA
>JBEKTN010000539.1:0-3716 GCA_049516015.1 Isosphaeraceae bacterium
GAGGTCAGCGACGAGCAACTTGCTGCCGTCAAACTGACGACTGCCAAGTTCCACGGCGAATGGAACTACACCATCCGCCCCCGCAAGTAATTGATCAAGTTATTTTTTCGCGGCTCCTAAGACACTGCACGGTGATTCAATGGGGCGATGGCAAGACGATTGAGGATCCAGTATTCCGATGCCATCTATCATGTCATGGCACGGGGTAACGGCAGGCAGGACATCGTCGAGGACGATGCCGACCGCGGGCGGCTGGTGGCTTGCCTGGAACGCGCCGTTAGGCGGTCGGGATGGTCGCTGTATGCCTTTGTCCTCTTGACCAATCACCTCCACCTGGTCCTCAAGACGCATCGCCCCAACCTCGCCACAGGCATGCAACTGTTCCTCTCGTCGTACGCCAATGGGTGGGCTCGTCGCCACCGCCATTGCGGGCACCTCTTCCAGGGCCGCTACCGGACCGAACTGGTCGAGGACGAGACCTATCTCTGGGTCCTGACCCGCTACGTCCATCTCAACCCCGTTCGGGCCGGCCTGGCCGCGACGCCGGAGGCCTGGATATGGTCGAGCTGTCGCGGGTATTTCCGCCACCGTGATCGCCTGGACTGGGTGGCCTACGACGCGTTGCTTGAGGCCTGGACCGGCGAGTTCGGACGCACCGATCCGGAGGCATCCTACCGTCGCTTCGTGGCGGCCGGTCTGACCACCCCGCCTACCCCCCCGTGGGCCGAGGCACGGCATGGATGGCTCCTCGGCAGTGAGCGATTGCTGGATCGCCTACGCCAGCGCCTCGGCGATCAGACCGATCGCGAGCTGCGCCGGGAGCGACGCCTGCTTCGAGGATTGGATCTTGCCCGGGTGATCGAGGCTGTGTGCAGCCGGTACGGGGAGGACCGGGTCAACTCGCCGCGCGGGGCTCCCGCTCGCCGGCCCGCGCCGCCCTTGCCTACCTGGCGAAGCACCATACCGAGGCCACCCGCGCCGAGCTCGTGCCGATCCTTGGCCTCTCCCGCCCCGAGAGCGTCCCTAACCTGTCGGCGCGATTCGCCGCACTGCTCCAGAGCGAATCGAACGCGAGGCAAGATCTCATGGCACTGGAACGCGCCCTTGGCCTGAGCGGAGAAAATTCTAAATCGGTCTGACCCCAAAGAGGCAGACCCCAAAGAGGCAAAGAGGGAAACGCGAGGCAAGATCTCATGGCACTGGAACGCGCCCTTGGCCTGAGCGGAGAAAATTCTAAATCGGTCTGACCCCAAAGACAAAGACCCCAAAGACAAAGAGGCGAATTCCGCTCCTGGGAATCCAGGTCTCCGCGGTCACTCCACTTCTTGTCGAGGCCGCGACTTTGGTCAGCCAGCAGTACGAACTGCTCATGGGTGACTCCCTGGTCGTCGCGGTCATGCAGGCCCATGGTCTGACCAACCTCGCCAGTAATGATGCCGACTTCGATCGTGTCTCGGGGCTGACGCGCTATGCACCAGTCTGACCTTCTCAGGTCTATGCCCCTTTGGCGGTTGGCATGTTCACTTCCCTACGAGCACAATGGCAGTGGCTGGTGAGCCTCCCTGAAGGCCCCGGGGTCAAGGCTCCTGGGGGACGTCGGGGCCATCCACGTTTCCCGGGGTCCAGAAAGTGGGTGGCACTTTCCGTTCCTTCCGGTCAACGGTTGGGCGTCGGCAAGGGTGGCGAAAGGGCGAAAGGGGCCCCCCAATTTTCCTTGGTGGCCGCCTGGATCGCCAATGCCAGAAAGTGGCTGGCCCCTTCCGTGCTTCCGGTCTTATCTCGTCTCCTTGCCTCATCATTGTCTGATCGAACGGTCTTCCAAGTATCGCCCACAAAAAAATCTGGACAAGCACACAGGGTTGTCGAGCTAAACGCAAGGGCATCCAGTACGAACGTCGAGACTAGCTACAAGACCCGCTTGGTTCCCGCCCTTTGGATTTCGAGACAATCGCATCACGAATGCGCTCTTGGAACAACTTGGGATTGTGGCTTATCTCGTCCAAGAAGCGACACGCCAGTTTGGATGGCGTCTGGCCTCCGTTCTCCCAGTTGCGAACAGCATTCACACTCACGCCAAGGAAGCGAGCGAACAGGGGTTGGCTCAAGCCGAGAATACCTCGGACTTTCTTGACATCCTCCCCCGTGTAAGCCTTCGGTTCCAGGTTCAATTCGACAGTGCGGACAGTGAAACGGCGTCCAACAGCTTCGCTGCCGCCCTCCTTGAGAACCTCGTAGAATTCCGTCAACGCGTCCACGATCTCCGCGCCGTTTCGAGTCAGCTCCTCGTTTCTCATCGGATTCTCCCCTCCGTCAGTTCATCCTCGATAAGTCGGATGATTTGGCTGATCGCTCTGCAATCTGCCTCGCTGAGATCATCTTTCTCGTTCTTTCCGTAAACAACGACTAGCAGCACGATGCTGTAAGCTGGAACAAAGACGTACCCAATGCGGTAGCTATCACGCTTGCTTCGATTTGAGCCTGACCGAGCAAACCGGATCTTTCGAAGTCCGCCGGTCCCCTGAACAACTGGCGGCTTGCGAGGTGCAGCCATTATCGCGATCTGGAGAGCTCGAAGGTCTTCATCCCCCAGCCCCAGCTTCGTCCATTTCCCGTCGAAAAGACCTATATGAATGAATCTCAGCCAAGCAGACGATTCGAAATGATGAGATGCGTAGAACAGAGTGTTTTTCCTTGCTGTCCATCACCGTTAACGTTTCAGTTTCCCCTGTGCTTTCTTACTGGATACAAACAGCTTACTCACCAGCGTTGGACCACCAAGAAACAGGACTTTGGATAAATCCCACTTTACGCAACCAGTAAACTAATAAGTTTCCTGCTTTGCCAAACTCTACTATCGATTGGTACCTTTGTCAACAGCCCCTCTCCGGCCTCGAAGCTCGAACCAGCATGAGAATCGAAGACCTCAATAGCGTAATGCAAACTCGGCCACGCGGCAGGCCACCCACACTTCCTTGGTGTCAAAGAGTGGGTGGCCCCTCCGTGCACCCCCAGGAGCCTAAGCAGCCGATTGCTGTCAATACTAATCGCGTCCCGGTTTCCGTCCCCGGCCCCGGCCCCGGCACGAGCCCAGCCAGGCTTATCGCGAATCGATACGCCAGACGGTTGAGAAACGCCGCCAGCGCCGCGCCAATCGCAGACAAGGGATGGGCGACTCGCGTCCCATTGGCGCGATCGTCCCGTGGACCATGCCCCCCGCGCTGATCATCCGCCACACTCCACAAGTCCACGACGAGATCGAGAGTCTTCTCGGACTGCTGAGGAAGTGAGCGAGGGGGACGTTGGGGCCATCGACGTTTCACAGAGGTGGGCATCTTTTGCCTTTTGCCTTTTGCCTTTTACCTTTGGGAAATCCGGTGTCAGTTCATCATTCTTTCCCGGGAAATCCGGTGTCAGTTCATCATTCTTTCCCGAAAAGATGGACCGACACCGGATTTTCCCCGGCGCTTTGCCGCACAAAGTGTCAAGTCGGTGGAGGGGCGGTTTGGGACGATGCCGAATTTTCGACATGTCATCGGGGGACGAAAGGGGCCATCCACATTTCCTTGGTACCGGAGAGTGGGTGGCACCATCCAATCCCCAATCTGCCACTTCTGAGCTAGTCCGCAGATCTTGTGGGCGGTCTCTGCCTTCGACTCAAACTGGTTAGCGAAGATCTCGAGCACACCCAGGTCATCTCTCACGACAATCACGCTCTG
>JBEKTN010000540.1:0-3690 GCA_049516015.1 Isosphaeraceae bacterium
TGAGGATGCAAATCGCGTAAAGCCAGCCCTTGCCGGTCCGACCCTGGTAAAAGTGGCCGAGGCCCGGAACCAGCCAGGCCTGAAAAGCGGCCCGATAGGGATGTCGCAGGGGAACCATCGCTTGGCTCATGAGGGGAGACTTTGGCTAGAATAACACGGGATGAACGCGGAACCGTCTCTCGTGATGCTAGCACGAACCCGGGGCGGGAATCTACCCCGAGCCTGGTACCACACAGGCTCTGCAAGTGTCGCCCTTTGACCGGAAGTTCGGCGCAGGCTCATCCCCGCAAAGCATGTTCCGTCGGTTGATGGCACTCGCCGAGCACACCTTCGACAACGTCCGAGGAGATGGCCTCCAGCCCTCGGTATGCACCGGCCATGAGACAGAGACAGGCAAGGCGATCCAGTCCACTTGGGCTGCCGCGGGAGTGGACATGCAGCCGGGTCACGGCGCGCTGGCTGAAAATCGCTTCGCGGCAGCCGGCCGCGGCCAGCTTGGCCGTAAGGTAGGTCTCTGCCTCCGAACATGAGAGCGATCTCAGGCCAACAGCCAGTGTCCACGACTGGTAAGACAGGTCTCCCTCATGGCTCTCTTCGCCCAGGACGAGCAAGACGGTCACCCGGCCGCCTGCCGAAGCACCGACCTGGCCAAGCCGGCGCAGGTCATCACCCGCGCCGGCGGCGATCAGCGACGCACAGTCATCAACGGCCAGCACGACCTGAAATCCTTGCAAGGCACAGCCACGGACCGCTTGCTCGAGTGCCAGCCAGGCGGCGCCGCGGGTCGCCGAACCCAACCCGCGCGATCCCAGCTTCTCGGCCAGCCGGGAGTACAGATGCCCCCCCTCCATCGGGTTGCTCACCATGGCGAAACGGCGGCAAGGGTCTCTCGCCTCGGCGAGTGCACGGCCAAGCACCAGGGTCTTGCCCATCCCGGCCGGCGCGCTCAAGACGGCGAGCCGATGCCCGGCCTCGATGGTATGAACCAGCCGCGCGACGGCCTCCTCGTGCCCTGGCACAGGTACATAGGGGCCGCCACGCTCGACGAAGGGATCACGGTTCAGTCCCCAGTGAACGATCCAACCCACGCGAGTTCCTCTCTTGAATCTCGCCCCGAAGGGGCAGTGACATGCCAGCCCAGGGCACCGCCCTGGGAATTGGATCGGGTGTTGAGAATAGCAACGCCCTGAAGGGGCAGAACAGGTTTGTGGTCAAGAATCTTGTTTCGCCCTTTCAGGGCTGGGTGGATTCTCATTCGGATCGGATCCCCAGGGCTCTGCCCTGGGCTTTCCTGTTTCGGCCCCTTCGGGGCGGCAGAAGATCGCAACACCTTTTCACCAGCCCGACTTCGCCCTCCGCAAACGCCGAGCCCGCGCATCGCGTACTGTCCCTTCAATCGGATAAGATAGGCCTCGATCTTTGGCCTGAGGCGGAGCCGATCGTGTCCCAGAGGTTTTACTGTCCAGATCCCCCGCGGGACGGCCGCTACCAGCTTCCGGCCGACGAGGCCCGGCACCTGGCGCGAGTTTGCCGCCACGTGCCCGGAGACCGCGTGGAAATTTTTGACGGAAAGGGATTCGCAACCTCCGCGCTGATTGTCGAGACCGGCAAAGACTCGGCAGTGCTCGTCGCCCAAGGTTTACCTATAGAAGAGTTTACATCCCCCTGCTCGCTGACTCTCGCGACTGCGATTCCCAAGGGTGATCGATTCGACTGGCTGGTCGAGAAAGCCACGGAGCTGGGTATCGTCCGGCTCATTCCCCTGGTGACGGAGCACTCGGTCGTCGATCCTCGTGACTCGAAGCTCGAGCGTCTGAGACGGACGATCATTGAAGCATCGAAGCAATCAAGACGCAATCGATTGATGGTTCTCGATTCGCCTCTGAGCTGGGTCGACCTGGTGCGGTCGGCACGCCAGGCGGTGCGTCTCCTGGCCCGGCCCGGCGGCCTGTGGCCCGGCCGCTGGCCTCGGCTCGACGGGCGGCGGGACGCGATTCTCGCGGTCGGTCCCGAGGGCGGGTTCAGCTCCGGAGAAGAAGATCTGGCCCTGGCTGCCGGCTGGCATCCCATTCGCCTGAGCACCCATATTTTGCGCGTCGAGACCGCGGGACTGGCCGGGGCCGCGACGATCCTGGCCTTGTGTGAGGAGCAAGCCGTCGATGGACTGGACTGAGATCGCCTGGATGCTCTTGCTGGGCGGCTGTGCGGGCGTCTTGAGCGGGATGTTCGGCATCGGCGGCGGCCTCATTATCGTCCCGGCGCTGATCGTGATAGGGAACCTCGACCCCAAGACCGCGGTGGGGACGTCGCTCTTCGCTCTGCTCTTGCCGACGGGATTGCTGGGAGTGCTCGAATACTGGCGGCGGGGCGAGCTGCGGTTCGTGCCCGGGCTGCTGATCGCCATCGGCATATTCTGCGGTGCCTACCTGGGGGCGCGGATCACCGGCATCATGTCTGCCTCGACGATGAAACGCGCTTACGCTGTCTTTCTGATTGTCGTTGCGATCTACTTCCTCTGGACCAGCTCGCCACGGTCGGAGCAGGCGCCGAGCCAGCCCCGGCCGGTCCCGGAGCGCAAGCTTGCCGACCTGGACGGGGACTCTCAGCCGGTCCACTGACCGCCTGACTTGTCCTGGTAAATCGACCAGACAAAGCCGTCGGGATCGCGGAGGGCGAATTCGCGCCAGCCCCAGGGCTGGTCGGTCGGCTCGCCGGAAAGGCTCAGAATCGCCCCCTCGTCCATGCAGTGCTGGTAGAACGCGTCGACGTCGTCGACCTGGATCTGGAGGTGAATTCCCACTCCCAGCCGCGTGTCGGCGAACTCTTCCGCGTGCGCCTCCTGGGGGTGAATCATCAGAGTGAAGTAATCCAGCCGCAGGATGGCCAGACTGAACGGTGCACCTTCATGCTCGGCATGCACCTGTATCACCTCGGCGCCGACGACTTCGTTATAAAACTCGAGCGACCGGCGAACGTCCTTGACGTACAGGAAGACGCTCGTGACTCTGGCCGCCATTCGCCCCCCCCTCTCAACCTCGATTCCACGATAGCCGCTGCGAATTTTCGGGAGGATACACCTAACCCCGAATTCTGACAATCGTAACCGCGAAACCGGTCACAATGAAACCGTTCGTTCCATTTGGCAGATTGCGCTGCTCGCGATAGACTATACTGCGAACGGGAGTGCTTGAGGCATTTCTCTTTCCCAGGGACACAGGTAACCGTATAAGCCTGCCGGCAAGGATGTTCAGCCAGAGCGTGCTGGAACGCAAGGAGGCGCACCATGGCCTGGCCTGACATACTGGTTGACTGAAAAGTCGTAGCGAGTCGTCAACGAACAACGGTCCGCTCACCGGTAAACCGTCGGGGTCCGCCGTCGATGCCGCGTCGATCTGTGGATCCATGGCTTGAAAGGCTGGGGCCGGGAAAAGTCTAGAAAAGTCCGAGAAACGCGGAGTTGAAGCAGCCCGCAAAGTCACGAAGCGTCGCGCCATCCCCAGTCGCAACCATCTGGGCCCTGGGACTTACAAGCCGCCATCCGAGAACTTCGCGACGCTCTGCCAGCCCACTCTGTTACGCGACCGCCAAGCTGCTGCGTGACGAGGCCGAGAGCATGGTCCCGAACATCGATCCTGAACAGGTTCGCAAGCTTGCTGGCTGGGGGCTGACGCAGAACGACAGAGCCAGCTT
>JBEKTN010000541.1:0-3673 GCA_049516015.1 Isosphaeraceae bacterium
TCGGCTTCAAATCTCGGATCTCTTGAACATCCATGCTCGATCCTCCCTAAACCATTGGTGGGAGGAGAGATTCGTCGATTTGGCGAAATTAATCAAGGCCAATCTAGCGCTGTAGTACTAGGGGATGTTCGCCGTTGCGAGTTACATTTTCAATGAACCACTCGGAATCGCCATGCCGAGGAAACGCAATCGAATCGGGACACTCGCGGCGATCCGGAGCATTCTCCCGGTCTGTGCAACTGGTCGCTTTTCTGAAGATTTCGAGAACCCTCTGAGCCATCGATACGAAGATAAGAGAGTGTCCGCGGCCCGATTTCCCGCGCTGCGTGACTCTTGGAAGGACCATGTTGTCCCGATGACCAAGGCCGGTCCTCGGCGGACGGCCTTGTCCAACAAGCGTTTCACGGCTAAGATGTCTCTAATGGACCTTCTTGTCCATCCCGACCCCAGGCACTTCAATTCAGGAACCGAACCTCATGCCACGGTTAGCATTACGTCCCTTGATGCTGATTGCCATCCTGGCCCTCATGGCGGTCGTTGTGGGCGCCCAGGCGCCAGTCCCGACCAACGAGGACCAGGAAACGGCCAAGACCGTGGTTGATCTGCTCGAGCGGGGGCACATGGCGCGACCGGTGATCGACGACGAGATCGCCGTGAAATGGTGCAACAATTTCCTCAAGGACCTCGACCCCCAGAAGTTCTACTTCCTCAAGGCGGACATCGCGGAGTTCTCGAAGGAAGCCAAGAACCTCGACGACCAGATCCGCGAAGGCAACATTGACTTCGCGCGGCGGGTTTTCGAGCGGTTCCTGCAGCGCAACGATGAGCGGTACCAGACGGTGCAGGAACTGCTCAAGCAGAAGTTCGACTTCACGACCGATGAATACTTGACCGACGACCCGGACAAGATCGACTACCCCGTTGACAAGAAAGAAGCCGACGAGCGGTGGCGGAAGAAGATCAAGCTCGACCTGCTGCAACAGCGGGCCGACAAGACCGAAGAGAGCGAGGCGATTCGCAAGCTCTCGATCCGCTACAAGGACCGCAACCGGATGTTCCACCAGTTCGATTCGAGCGAGCTGCTGGAGGTTTACCTGTCAAGCCTGACCCGGACCTTCGACCCGCATTCGTCGTACCTGAGCGCCAAGAACCTGGAGGACATGCTCAACCAGCAGCTTCATCTCTCGCTGGAGGGCATTGGCGCCTCGCTGCGTTCCGAGGATGGCTATGCGGTCGTCGCCGAGATCGTGCCCGGCATGGCGGCAGACAAGGACGGCCGGCTCCAGCCCGAGGACAAGATTGTCGGTATCCAGAAGGAGAACGGCGAGGAGACCGATCTGGTCGAAAAGAAGCTCAGCGACGTTGTCCGCTACATCCGCGGTCCCCGGGGCACCAAGGTCCGGCTCATCGTTCAGCCATCGGGAACCAAGGAGCGCAAGGTCTACGAGCTGACCCGCGAGCGAATCGAGCTCAAGGAGCAGCACGCCAAGGGCAAGATTCTCGAGACCAAGTACAACGGTAAGGAACTGAAGATCGGCATCATCAACCTGCCGGCCTTCTACGGCGATACGATGGCCATCCTGCGGGGTGACCCCAACGCCGTCAGCGCCACGGCCGATTGCCGCAAGATCTTGACCGATTTCAAGGGCGCCGGGGTGGACGCGGTCGTTGTCGACCTGCGCGACAATGGCGGCGGCCTGCTCGAGGAGGCCAAGACCCTTTCCGGCCTGTTCATCGACACCGGCCCGGTGGTGCAGGTCAAGGAAGTCTTCGGGGTCAAGCACCTTGATGACGACGACGAAGGCACGGCCTGGGACGGTCCGCTGGTCGTCCTGATCAACAAGCTCTCCGCCAGCGCTTCGGAGATCTTCGCGGGCGTGATCAAGGATTACGGCCGGGGCCTGATCGTCGGCGACGCCAGCACCTTCGGCAAGGGCACGGTCCAGAGCATCGTCCAGATCGGCGACCATACCCGCCGCCGCGACCGCAAGAATCACGGAGCTCTCAAGCTCACGATCCAGCAGTTTTACCGGGCCAACGGCGACAGCACCCAGATCAATGGCGTCGCCCCCCATGTTCACCTGCCCTCGATCCGCGACTACTGGGAACTCGGCGAGGGCAAGATGGACAACGCCCTCAAGTTCGAGAAAGTGCCCGAACTGCCCCACGACAATTACAACAAGGTCTCTCCAGATCTGGTGACCCTGCTCAACGAGCGATCCGCCCAGCGGCGCAAGACTGATCCCAAGTTCCAGAAGCAGGACGAGCGAATCAAGCAGTTCATCGACCGCAAGGCCCGCCATTCGATCGCGCTCAACGAGGCCAAGTTCAAGGCCGAGTACGCACCCGACGAGGACGACCCAGAGCACGCCGACGAAGAAAAGGCCAAGAAGGATAAGAAAAAGAAGAAGTTCATCGAGCGGGAAGTGTGGGCGACGGACTTCTACAACGATGAGGTCGTCCGGATCATCGGCGACTACCTGACCCTCGGCTCCAAGGTCCTGGCAGCCAACCCGGTCAAGGCCGCGGCGGCCAATCCGTGACAGTCTGACAGGCCAATCGCCGGCTCACGATTCACTTTGACCGAGCAGGCCGGACTTGCGTCCGGCCTGCTTCGTTTCTCGACCCTGGCCACGCACCTCACCTGCTCCACGTTGACGGCCCTGAGCCGGCCCCACGACGGACCGCGTTCCGGTTGCCCGCCTGCGCCCGGGCCGAATCCATGTCGGAATCGCCCACGATTCTCGTCCATCGCTTGGGAGTGGACGAGACGTCGATGGCCCGCGGCATCACGCCTTTTGGGGCGGAGAACCGGGCCTTTGGGAACCAGGGAGAGCGTCGTCCGATGAATGAACGAGACCTGCTAGAACGGTTTGTGGTCGAGAAGGACCCGGAAGCATTCCGCGAGCTCATCGAGCGACACGGCGCGATGGTCCTCGCCGTATGCCGCAGCATTCTCCACGAACCTCATGACGCTGAGGACTCCTTTCAGAACGTCTTCCTGATCCTGGCCAGACGCGCGAACACGATCAAGAACCTGGACACCACTGCACCCTGGCTTCATCGCGTTGCCCTGCGAGTCGCCCGGAGAGCTCGAGCCAAGACCTCCCGGCGCCGAGCTCGGGAAATGACCCGCCCGGGTTCGAGGACCGAGCATCCCGCGGAGTCGCCTGACCCGACGGTCATACCGCTTCTTCGCGAAGAGATCAGCCAGTTGCCCGACCGATACCGGCTGCCGCTGGTTCTTTGCTGCCTGGAAGGGAAAACCAACCAGGAGGCCGCCCGGCAACTGCAATGGCCGGTCGGAACCGTCAAGGGACGGCTTTCGAGGGCCAGGCAAACGCTTCGTGACCGGCTCAGCCGCCGCGGCCTGGATCCGGCCAGGGAGCGTTCGCCCGGATCTGCGCGACCTCTTGCGATGTCCGCTCCGCGACGATAGACTTGAAGAGTGTTCACCTCCATGCCGAAGTCTCATGAGACCACAAGAGAGATTCGCGTTTCTGGAGAATCATGCCGGCTCAGGAAATTCCCTGTCGGGTTTGCTGGGGAAACTCAGCAATTCCCGGTCACTTGAGTGTCACTCATCCTGGTTCGCCCATTTTGACAGTGACAGCCTGAATCGTCACCATCCGGACGTGGAGAAGGACTTGAGGTATGGGCTGCAGGGGCCCGA
>JBEKTN010000542.1:0-3651 GCA_049516015.1 Isosphaeraceae bacterium
CCGCAAATTCCCCTCATCCGGCCGTTCCGGCCCGACCCCGCAAGCGGGGTTCCCCCCGCTCCCCGCGGGAGAAGGAGAGGACGTCCCGCCGCGTCTGCAACTCAACGGTAAAACGCGCTAAGCGTTGAAGAATTCATGCCAGCGATCCAGAAGGTGTTGACGGTTGTCTTCGACTAGCCGCTGGATTGTTCGGCATCTCCCGATGGTACGTCCGGCAAAGGATGCCAGCAAGAATTCGTCGAACAGGATGCGGCATCATGGATAAGACTCACTTAGCGAGGAACCGGTTTTCTCTCACCCTTCGCCTGCTCTTTCCGATCGGGGTCTCCATGGCGTATCATTCAGGTGTTGGGGAACAGATGAACGGGCGACGGGACGAGGCACCGAGACCTCCCGCTCGGCTCGCCTCGACACAGGCAGGGATGGCCCGCGCGACGGCAATGGGAGTGCCGCGCCGGACGTCGCCACCGCCGGCCCGAAGTAGAGGCTAGCTAATCATGACGCGACGCTCTCGAGGCCGTGAAGTCGCCCTCCAGGTGCTCTACCAGATCGAGCAGAACCCCGGCATACCCGTCACCGAGGTCCACCAGTTCATCAACCGTCGGACCTTGGGCGAGCAGAAGCTCGCCGAATTCACCGCGGCCCTGATCGCCGGGGTCCGGGAACATCAGGCCCGGATCGACTCAATGATCCAGGAAGTCGCCGAGAACTGGCGGCTGGACCGCATGGCCGCCATCGACCGCAACATCTTGCGGCTGGGGGCCTACGAGGTGCTCTTCTGCCCCGATGTCCCGCCCAAAGTCGCCATCAATGAGGCCCTCGATCTGGCCAAGCGGTACAGTACCTCCCAATCGAGCCGATTCGTCAACGGCATCCTCGACCGGGTGCTCCAGCTCCACGCCGCGCCCCAGGCCGACGACGTCGAGATCGAGAGTGAGAGCCAGACCCGGAGCCAGGTGGAGGGCGAGACCACCGAGATCCCGGCCGCGGAGCAACCTCCCCGGCCCCAAGCCGGCCCCGAACCTGAAGCCCAGCGATGACCGCCGGCTTGCCTTGCCTGCGGACCGTTCCATCGCCGTTGGCCTCTCGCCCCCGGGCCGGCGCGGACCTGCACGTGCACACGACCCATTCCGACGGTCTCTGCTCTCCTTGCGAGGTGGTAATCGCGGCGGCAGGCGCGGGGCTGGCGGCCCTGGCGATTACCGACCATGACATGGTCGCGGCCCTGGCAATTGCCCGGCCGGAGGCCACGCGGCTGGGCCTGGAGCTCGTGGCTGGAGCCGAGCTGACGTGCGAGCTGAACGGCCGCGAGGTCCATCTGCTTGGCCATTTCCTGGACGACGATGACCCGAGCCTGCTTGCCGCGCTTGGCCGGCTCCGCGCCGGTCGCGGACCGCGGCTGCAAGCCATGGCCGAGAAGCTGCGGGACCACGGCCTGGTTCTCGACCTGGATGCGCTGCGGCAATGCTTTCCCCGCGCTGTGCTGGGCCGCCGTCATGCCGCCATGTACCTGGCGCGGACCGGTCAGGTCGCCAGCGTGCGCGAGGTGTTTGCAAGCTTCCTGGGTGATGGCTGCCCGGCCTGCGTGCCCAAGCCACGGTTGGATGTCTTCCAGGCCATCGGCCTGGTTCGGAGCGCCGGGGGCGTCGCGGGGCTCGCACACCCGCCGTACGATCTGCGGGCGGCAACCCTCGGTCAACTCGCTGCCGCGGGCCTTGGTGCCATCGAGGTAGCTGGGCCGGGAATCTCGAACCGCCTGGGCCAACGGTTTCGCGCCTGGGCGGACGAGTTTCACCTCGTACCGATAGCCGGCAGCGACTTCCACGCCCCCGACCGCCCCGGCCGCTGGGTCGGCTCGATCACAACCCCGCCGGCCGACCTGGAGCGCCTGCGTCGGGCCCGACCAGCGAATCCATCTTCGGACAGCTCGGCGGAATCGTTAGAATTCAATCGCGTGGATGACGAACCTGGCACGAGGCAGAGGCACTCGAAACACCCCCCCTACCCCCCCTTCGCAAGGGGGGGAAAAGACTAGACGCCGCCGACTCTGCCCCCCTTACGAAGGGGTCCGCCCACTTTCCCCCCCTTGCGAAGGGGGGGTAGGGGGGGTGAAAGCCGTGGCGCAAACAAAGGACGAACATGGCGATCAAAGGGCTGCTGGAACGGTTCAAGAAGGGGCTGGCCCGGACGGCGCAGTTGTTCAACATCCGCGCCTGGTTCGGCCGCAAGGTGGACCAGTCGTTCCTCGACGACCTTGAGGCCCGCCTGATCCAGGCCGACGTGGGCGTCGTGGCTACGGGCCGGATCATCGACCGGGTGCGTGAGGCGTATGCCGACAAGACGGCCGACGAGAACCTGGTCGCCTTCGTCAAGGAAGAGCTGAAGAGCCTGCTCGAGGACCCCAACCCCGGGGTCCTGGCCGTCGCGGCGAAGAAGCCCAGCGTCTACCTGATTGCCGGGGTCAACGGCTCGGGCAAGACAACCTCGATCGCCAAGCTGGCGCAGCGGCTCAAGGACCAGGGCCAATCGATCGTGCTGGGCGCCTGCGACACGTTCCGGGCGGCCGCCGCCGACCAGCTTGAGATCTGGGCCAGGCGCGCCGGCTGCGAGATCGTCCGGGGCGCCTCCGGGGCCGACCCAGCCAGCGTCGCCCACGACGCCTGCCAGCGCGCCCTGGCCCGCGGCATCGATGTCCTGATCGTGGACACCGCCGGCCGCCTGCACACCCAGACCCACCTGATGCGCGAGCTCGAGAAGATCAAGAGCGTGATTCAGCGGCTCATCCCCGGCGCGCCGCACGAGGTGCTGCTGGTCCTCGACGGTACCAACGGCCAGAATGCGATCCGCCAGGCCGAGGTCTTCACGAAAAGCATCGGCTGCACGGGCGTGGTGCTGACCAAGCTCGACGGCACCGCCAAGGGGGGCGTCGTCGTCGCCGTCCGCCAGACCATGAAGCTGCCGATCAAGTTCATCGGCGTCGGCGAAGCCCTCGACGATCTGCAACCCTTCGACGCCGACACGTTCGTCGAATCGCTGTTCGCGTGAAGACTTGCCCTGTTTTCCGGAGAACGTAAATGACCATTGAAAAAATCCGCGAGGCGATGCACCAGCAGCCCTTTGTCTCATTCCTGGTGCGCACCGTCGAAGGACAGGTCTATGAGGTTCGTCATCCAGACTTCATCGCCACCTCGACCAACGGCCGCATCATCACCGTCTTTGATGATGCCGGCCAGCACATCCTCGATGTGAGGCTGGTCTCCGAGCTCACGTATCCGCAGGCCCAGGCATCATGAGGAAGCTCCGCGGCCCATCAAATGCATCGAAAGACGGGGACGTGCGTCGTGCTCAAGGGACGCTTATCGCCCTCTTCCCCTGGATGTATCAGGGTGTATGTGTTCCCTCCCGCATTGCCCACCAAAGCTCGCACTCGCTATAATTCAACCATTGGCCGGTCTCCCAGTCATGTGGATTCGCCGGATCTCTCGCAAGCATGACATTGGGGGCCATTCACGTTTCCCCGGTACAAGAGAGTGGGTGGCCCCCAACGCCAATCAGGGATTCTATCGATTCTTCAAGTATCTCATGGTCGCATAATAACTTAGGCCGCCGCTTGCTTGAGGATTGAATCCTCGATCTGGCGCTTTTGCTCCG
>JBEKTN010000543.1:0-3639 GCA_049516015.1 Isosphaeraceae bacterium
ATTGTCATAATAGAACTTGTGACGAAACAATGCCGAGCTCCAACGGCGGCATTGACGGCTGAAAAAACTTCAGAATGACTACTATTAGCTACCAAACGCCTGTTCAGTTCTAGTGGAAGTGGATCTTGTACAAGCTGACATTGGTGTCACAAAGTGGGTGGCCCCTGCCGCGCGTCCCCTTGAACCAAGGCGGTCCATCATGCTCATCTCCGGCCTGGCCACCGGGCCCCCGGCAGGGGTGGGCGACGGGCTCGGACCGTTTCTGGCTGCTTGAACTCCGCGTTTCTCGGACTTTTCTAGACCAGTTGCGGCCCCAGCTTCTCAGGCCATGGATACCCAACTCAATGTGCCGCCACCACTTCCTGTCCTCGCTCGGACCGTTTCTGGCTGCTTGAACTCCGCGTTTTCCAGACATTTCTAGACAATTTACGGCTCATCTGTTTAGTCCATGGATACCCAGCTCGGCGCGAGGCAAGGGCGGCGGACCCCGGCGGTTCACCGCGATCGTGCTCAACGTTTCGAGAAGGCGGTTTGGAGGGCCCGCAGGAGTGGAACCCCAATCGCCCGGTGAGCCGGGCCCCCGCAGGGGTGGGCCGCTGATCGCGGCTTGATTCGCGAGTCCTTCGAGAAGCAACCTGTCCGCACCGTGGCTGAGGCCTGCGAACGCACGCTATCAACGCAACGCAGTGGTACAGGGATTGGCGACGCAGTCAGGAATCACCTTGTTGTACCTGCCGTCGTATTCGTCCAATCTGAACCTGATCGAACGACTGTGGAAGTTCATCAAACGTCGCGCCCTTCACGGCCGCTACCATCCGACCTTCGCTCAGTTTCAAGCTGCCATCCAAGAGGTTCTCGACGGTCTTTTAACCACTCACGCCGAAAAGCTGAAATCGCTGATGACGCTCAATCTCCAGCGATTCGAAGATGTTTCACTCATGGCCGCGTAAGGTATAACCGTGGCTCGCTCGGAGAGGTTCCGTCGGTGTTCCGCCTTGGATGAGGTGCGCCTTGCAGAGCTTCTCACAGGCCATTTGAAGAAAGAATAGCTGATGGCACTCTGCTACGACCGCTTCTGGGTGTTGCTCGTAGAGTTCCCAAGCCCTGAAATCTGCTTTGGCTTGTTGAGCATAAGCGAGCGCCCACTCAGCGGGCTGGCTCATCGGCCCTCCTCCGCGGATGGCCTGGGAATCAGGTTGCCGACCTTCGGCATGGTTCAAAAGCAGGTTACACCTCGGGGTGGCTGGGGTCGACGCCCGAAGGGCGACGCCCCCAGATCCGAGGCTTCCGCGCTGGGGGCTCGCTGGCTGTCGCCAACTCGACCCCAGCCACCCAGCTCTTGTCACCTGCGAAGATGCTGAAGTTGAACCATGCCCGACCTTCCATCCATTCGGAAGCTTCAACTCCTGGTTTTGGATCCTCTGGAATTCGTCCGGTGTAACTTCCAAGATGATCGATGGATAGTAGAGGCCCGAGGCCGGGGACGGCCCGAACTGGATCGGCATGATCCCCGACGGCACCGTGTTTTCATTCACTTCGAGCAGCTTGATGGGCTCGACGGGCCTGAGCTCAAGTTCGGCAATTCCCGTGATGCGGAAGATCTGCGTGAGCCCCGCCTCGAGCTCATAGTGCTTTTGGGCCAGTGCCATTGCTTCTTCATCTTTGGTTGGCATATTGCTTCTTCCGTCCAGGGCCCGGACAGGCTATGTACAACGAGCTCCTCTAATTATTGAGCCAGAATGGCAAAGAGGAAATGGCAAATGGCAGATGGCAGATGGCAGGTGGCAGGTGGCAGGTCGCAAATGGCAGACGACCTGATATCCTCCGCCCACCCGCCTGCCATTTGCCATCTGCCATTTGCCATTCTGGTATCAGTCATTTGCTCGACCTGGATGGAAGGAGACCTTACAGCGTTCACTTCTTCGCCTGCCCTTCCCCGAACGCCTGGTCGAAGAGCCGGCCGGGGGACTTGAAGCCCATCTTTTCCTTGACGAAGCGGGCGGCCTCGGCGGCGCCGTATTCGCGGTCCATGCCGGGGTCTTCCCACTCGACGGAGAGCGGGCCGGCGTAGCCGATCTCGTTGAGGACGCGGGCGATGGCGTCGAAATCGACCTGGCCTCGGCCCGGCGAGCGGAAGTCCCAGCCCCGTCGGGGGTCGCCGAAGTTCAAGTGCGAGCCGAGGATCCCGCTCTTGCCGTTGAGCGTTCGCGCGGCGTCCTTGACGTGCATGTGATAGATGCGGTCGGGGAAGGCCCGGATGAACTCGACCGAGTCCACGAATTGCCAGAGCAGGTGGCTGGGGTCAAAGTTGAAGCCGAACTCGGGCCGGTGTTTGAGTGCTTTCAGGGCCATCTCGGCCGAGTAGATGTCGAAGGCGATCTCGGTGGGATGAACCTCCAGGCCGAACTTGACGCCGCTCTGCTTGAAGACGTCGAGGATCGGATTCCACCGGTCGGCCAAGTCCTTGAACCCGGCTTCGATCATCGCGTCGGAGACGGGTGGGAATGAGTAGAGCAGGTGCCAGATCGACGAGCCGGTGAAGCCGTTGACGACCTTGACGCCCAGCTTGTGCGCCGCACGGGCCGTGTCCATCATCTCCTTGGCGGCCCGCTGGCGGACTTTCTCGGGCTTGCCGTCGCCCCAGACGTGGTCGGGCAGGATCAGCTTGTGGCGCTCGTCGATCAGGTCGCAGACCGCCTGGCCGACCAGGTGGTTCGAGATCGCCCAGACTTTCAACTCGTATTTGTTCAGGAGCTCGTGACGTCCCTTGCAGTAGTGCTCGTCGCTGAGCGCCTTCTGGACGTTGAAGTGGTCACCCCAGCAGGGCAGCTCGATGCCCTCGTAACCCCATTTACTGGCCTTCTCGCAGATGACTTCGAGGGGCAGGTCGGCCCACTGGCCGGTGAAAAGTGTCACGGGACGTGACATGGTGCGGTCTCCCAGTTGCTCGGAACCTTGGGAATCGTTGCGTTGCGTTATTGGCCTGGCCTGGATCCGATCTCACCTTCGACGTTCAGGCCAGGGCAGGAAACGAGACGCGGATCGAACCCGCTCAACGTCGGCGTGATCCAGAACCGGCAACATGGGGCGCAACTACAGCCTTGTCAATGATTTGACGATGCCGCAGGGAATGAAGATAATGCGTGGGATCGGATCTCCATCCTTCCCGAGTCCCGCGCGCGATTTTCATGGCTCCACGTGCCGTTCTACTGGATTTTGACGGGGTGATCGCCGACACCGAGAACCATCATATCGCGGCCTGGCAGCGGACGCTTGCGGCCCTGGGCTGGCAGGTTCCCGATGACGTCGCGGCCCGTTCCGCCGACGTGGACGACCGGGAGTTCCTCCGCGACCTGCTGGCGCTCCAGCAGATCACCGACGGCGACATCGAGGGCTGGGTGCGCAAGAAGCAGGCGCTCACGGTCAGTATGCTCCGTGACGCGCCCCGGGTTTATCCCGGCGTCCAGGAACTGGTCCGGCACTTTCGCGGCCGCGTTCGCCTGGCTGTCGTCTCTGGCACCTGGCGTGAGAACGTCGAGACCGTCCTGGCCGCCTCGGACCTGCTGGCTGCTTTCGAGCTGATCGTCGGCAAGGAGGACGTTGGATCCGTCAAGCCTGATCCCGAGGCCTATCTCCTGG
>JBEKTN010000544.1:0-3636 GCA_049516015.1 Isosphaeraceae bacterium
ATTGAAGTCCCGGATCACTTGCCACCCGAGATTGCCGCGTCGACTGAGAACCTCGCGAGTGCGTTTCGCCTGGCCGCCGCAATCTTCTGGTACGATCGTGGCTTGATCTCCCAGGGCAAGGGCGCCGAGATCGCGGGACTGACCCGTGCTGGCTTCCTCAAGGCGCTGAGTGACGCGAAAGTCGACGCCCTTCAGGTTACCCCCGAGGAGTTGAAAGCTGAACTGGAGAGGACGCTCGGTGCGCGTCGTTAACGCATCTCCGTGGCCCTCAATCATCCTGGTTGGGAGGCGGTGCTCGACGACCATGCCGCACGCCGTGAGGCGACCCGGCTGGGGATCCCGTGCATCGGCACCGTCGGTCTGGTCCTGACTGGTCACAGGCTCGGAATCGTCCCGTCCGTCCCCGACGCTCTGCAAACCCTCCGAGAAGCGAGTATGTACATCTCGGATGGGCTTTTCCGCCTCGCCCTGGATCAAGCCGGGGAGTGAAACCCCGCGGTGGGGATTAGAAACAGAGATTAGAAACAGGGACGCAGCAAGAATCGAGAACTAGCTGCGTCCCTGTCTCCACATCCTGAATGTCGAGCTTTCATACGTCGTGCACTACATATGGCAGCGAGAGGCACCGGTCGCTCGCGGAACGTCCCTTTCATTTAGTCGGGTGGATTTTAGCACTTTAGGCCGAAATCTATTGAATCGATCGATGGAGACATGTAAGGTGTAGGTTGGTTCATCGCTGGCTCGCGAAGGGGCAACCATGGGGCGCAAGAAACAGTTGGGGACGGAGCGGTCCCGCTTTGGCAACGGTGCGAATCTCGGGTTCGAGGAGAAGCTCTGGGCCGCGGCGGACAAGATGCGCGGGCACATGGACGCGGGCGAGTACAAGCACGTCGCCCTCGGGCTGATCTTTCTCAAGTACATCTCCGATGCCTTCCAGGAGCGGTACGACGCCATCAAGAAGGAGCCGAACGCCGACCCGGAGGACCGCGACGAGTACATGGGCGAAAATGTGTTCTGGGTCCCGCCCGAGGCCCGCTGGGGGAAGCTACAGGCTGCGGCCAAGTCTCCTGAGATCGGCAAGGTCATCGACAACGCGATGGACGCGATCGAGAAGGAGAACCGGACGCTCAAGGGAGTCTTGCCCAAGGGCTTCGCCCGCCCCGCTCTCGACAAGACCCGCCTGGGAGAGCTGATTGACCTCATCGGCACGATCGAGCTGGTCGCCCGGGACGATGCTGGGCTGTTCGGCCCCCAGAATCGCCGCTCTCAGGACATCCTCGGCCAGGTCTACATGTATTTCCTGGGACGGTTCGCGGCGGAGGAGGGCAAGGCCGAAGGCGAGTTCTTCACGCCCCAGTCGGTCGAGAAACCGCTGGTCGCATCGAAGGAGGTGAGACCATGAAGGTGACCGTCTTCCATTGTTCACCGGTTGTGAATGAGAGCGAGCAGAAGGCCATTGAACACCTGAAAAACCGCCTGCAATCAATAGGGGGTGATGACCGATGGGTCCTACTAACGAACCTCGCCTTCTCGGTCACCCATCAGTTGCAGTCAGATGAGATCGACATCGTCGTGATCGGCCCACCTGGTGTTCGAGTCATCGAGGTCAAACACTGGACTTCCCAATGGGTGGACTCACATGCAGACTTGGTGGAGCAGGAGGCGGACCGAGTTACGAACAAGGCTCGCAAGATCGGGACGACGCTCCGCAAGATTGTTCCGGACCTGCCGCATGTGAACGGCGCAATTCTGATGACCCAGGAGCCCGCCAAAGTAAAGCGGTTCGCCGACAAGGAGGTGCGCGGGGTCCGGTTCCATACGCTGAATGACTGGAAGGGCGCGATCGGCTTCGACTCCCGACAAGCACTGTCTGCTGAGCAGGTGACGATGTTGGGCCGTCAACTGGAGCCAAAGAGCGCCGTCGCGATGGATGGCTCGTTGCGGCGGCTTGCCGGCTACGTCAACCTAGAACTCCAAACGCCGAAAGAGCAGCGTTTCCATCGTATCTACAAGGGCAGCCATCCCGCACGACGGGACCGGGTCGTCCTCCATCTCTATGACCTATCCGCATACGACGAGAAGAACGCCGAGGCCAAGGCCAAACGGGAGTTTGAATCGCTCCATCGTCTGCAACTGCGCGCCTGGGCACCGCGAATCCTGGATTCCTATCAAGACGCACCTGGATACGCAGGGGAGATGTTCTTCTTCACGGTGGTCGACCCCGCCGCGCCCTGCATCGAGGAGCGAGCATCCGACGCCACATGGGACACGACGAGTCGGTTGGCCTTTGCGCGGAGCGCCGTTTGCGCGCTCGACGAATTGCACAAGGTGGGGACGGGCGATGAGCCCATGATTCATCGAAACCTCACTCCCAGAACCATCCTTGTGAAGCACGACAATTCACCTATCCTCACGGGCTTTGATCGCACCAAAATCCCTTCCGACATCAGCGTGGCTTCAAGCGGAGCGCCGACCGGGGAATGGGATGCGACGGTTGCACCAGAGGTTCGCGCGCAGGGTCTAACCGTAGCGGATCATCGCTCGGATGTTTATTCGCTTTGCGCCTGTCTGACTGGACTCTTCCACGGGCGAGTAGATGAGGCGAGTCGGCAGGCCATCGAAGCGCTCGTAAAAGGCTTAGGTGAAAACCCCGAGGATCGCTGCACAATGAAGGGCCTAGGGACGTCCCTCTCCGATTTGCTCGGCGAATCCGCGCCCCAGCCCGCACCTCCTCCGGCCCGATTCTGGACGGAAGAGCAGGTCGTACCCTTCCACGGCCACGACTATCGAATTGTTGCGCGCCTCGGTTCCGGCGGCATTGGGACGACTTTCAAGGTCGTTGAAATCGACCGTTCCACAAAGGAGGACCTTGGGACCTATGTGGCCAAAGTTGGGCACAACGCGGAAACAGGCACGCAAGTCTTGAGAGCCTACAGCCTAGCGCGCTCGCACCTCGGCCGACACTCGAGCCTTTCTGCGATCTTCGAGGTGGCCCGGGAATGGCGAGAAAACGACTTTATCGCGCTGATGACTTGGATTGAAGGCTCGCCGCTTCGCGAGTTCACCGGAGTGTTCCCGCTCTTGGCTGAAGAGCAGTAGGAGACGTCCAGCGAGGCGCTGGCTTTGCGTTGGCTGCGCTCCATGTGCGAGTCACTGGACGTGCTCCATCGAAATGGCCTGATCCACGGCGACGTGAGCCCACGCAACATGATCGTTTCAGGAAGCGACCTCGTTCTGACGGACTACGATTTCGTCGGCAAGATGGGTGAGCCTGTTCGTGCGCCCGGAACCGTTTTGTATTGCTCTCCCTCGCACCAAGAGAAGCGAGCGGCCTCTGCTTCGGACGACATTTATGCATTGGCAGCCAGCCTCTTCCACGTCATCTTCGAGAAGGAGCCGTTTCAGTACGGTGGCACTCAAGCCAAGGATCGCGGCTTGAACTGGGAGGGAGTGGGTCGGGCGGAGCACCCCATCCTGGCCGCTTTCCTCGACAAGGCGACTCACCCCGACCCTGGGCTGATGCGAAGTTGGCCTTGACGTGACATTTTCGGCTTGTCGCAACCAGGGTTTTTTGTTTCGCTTTTCAAACGTTTCTTGGGAGGACTGGGCACCAGGCAGGGAGGCCGAAGCAATGGG
>JBEKTN010000545.1:0-3613 GCA_049516015.1 Isosphaeraceae bacterium
AAATCAAAGACCGGGGTCTGAGACCTCCGGGTAGTAGAAGGTACGTCTCATGATCGCACATATGAGATTCTGATATTTACTATAGTCGCGTAATATATTACGCTTGTTTTAGGACTAGACGCATTTGCCCGGCTGCGGCTTTTTCAGAAAGCTTGTCAGGCCATTGACCAGGACCATCGGCGCGGTTTGGTCCACGGCAGACTGACTCCCAAGCACATACGGGTCTTCCCCGATGGCTCCCTCCAGGTGATCCCGCGGGAACTGTCTCTCCAGCCAGCCGAGGGTTTCTTCGAACCTGGATACGCCAGTCCAGAGCAAGTGCTCGGCGAGCCTGTCACAACAGCGACAGATGTGTATCAGCTTGGAGTTCTCCTCTGTAAGTTGCTAACCGGCCGCGGTCCCTATTGGTTTCGTTCCCAGGATCCTGATGAAATCTGCAATGCAATCTCCGAGCAGTCGCTGGAACGTCCCAGCCTTGCAGTCATCCAGCCCGACATACTACCTGCATTAGCTGCGAACATCGCCGCAGCGCGGTGCACAGTGCCTCCCTCGACGGGATGAGCAGCTTCTACCGCCAGGCGCTCACCGTGCTCACCTCGGACAAGCTCGTCAGCGCTCTTGATGTCGAGCGCGAGGACCTGAAGCTGCGGGCTTGTTACGGGATCGGCTCGCCGCGCCACCTGGGAGGTGGCGCGCCCATTTGGAACGATCAGCTTCTGATCACCCGGCGGCTGGTTGAACCCGGGCGCGATGTGTCTCGCTCGGGTACGGTCTCTGGGATACGCACGGCGGCAATTTTGCTCACCTTCGTCAATGCTTGCCGCTGCTTGACCAGGGTATCTCGGCGTTGGTCGAGGACATCTACGCCCGGGGTTTGGATCACGATGTTACCGTAGTCATCTGGGGCAAGTTTGGCCGGACCCCCAAGGTTAACAAGCAGGCTGGCCGCGATCACTGGGCCCGGGTCAACTCGACATTACTTTCAGGCGGCGGCATGAAGGCCGGCCAGGTCATCGGGGCGACTGACAAGCTCGGAGCCTTCGCCGTCAGCCGCCCCATTCATTTCCGCGACGTGCTGGCGACCATCTACCAAAACCTGGGCATTGAGCCTCATGGCTACATCCGCGATAAGGCAAACCGTCCTGTCAACACTCTTCCGCCGACTTCCGAGGTGATCCACGAGTTGACCTGAGGTCTTCGCGGCAACGGTACATCTCGGAATCGCAACAGATTTCTGAGAGAATCGGCAGGCTTCATGGCACGGAGACGGGGCATCGGTTTGTCCCGATCGCCACGTGCCTGAACCAACTCCGGACCTGATCGATGGACCCGATGTCCAAGACCCAGACAGGCGAGCTCGCCCAGCCAGTCTCACGATCACATCGGCGGAACTGGATCAGCGCGCTCCTGCTGGGCCTTGCTCTGGCGGCCATTTACGCGGCAAACGGCCGTAACCTGGGCAGCTATGATACGGAGCCGACAAAGATGCTGCTGCTGACTCTCGCCCGCGGGGAAGGGGTTTACCTCGATCGGTTCCGGCCGGTCCTGCGCGACACGAACCGGGTGCTGCCCGTCTTTGCAAGGCCTTGGCGCGGGCACATTCTCTCGCGGTATCCGACCGCCCCCGCGATCCTGGTCCAGCCGTGCGTTATTCCCCAGGTTGTCTTTCTGGATTGGCGTCAACCCGGCTGGGACCGGGAACCGCGGCTAGCCAGCTCCATTTGTCAACAGATCGCCCGGCGGTCGATGGCCGTGCTAATGTCCCTGGCGGCTGTCATTCTCTATGGGTTTCTGATCAGCCTGGGACTGAGGCGCGTGGCCTTGCCGGTAACCCTGGCCGCGGCACTGGGATCGAACCTATGGACTGTAGGCAGCCAGGCGATGTGGCAACACGGACCGGCAGCCTCTTCGTTGATCGTGGCAATCGCGCTTCTTCGTCCCACACCCGTGCCTCGGTGGCGGCTGATCCTGGCCGGGCTTGCCACGGCGTTTCTCTTCTCCTGCAGGCTGATCGACGGCCTGTTCGCCGCTGTCATCGTCCTGTGGCTGGCTCGATCCCAGCCCAAAGGCCTTTTCTGGTTCCTGCCAGCACCCCTTCTCGGGGCCATCTTCCTCTTGAACTACAATCTCGGCTACTTCGGAGAATTCGCCGGCGGCCAAGCGGAACTCGAGCAACTTCACCGGGGTATCCATCATTTGCCCGGCCCGTGGTCAGGAAAGTTGGTCGAAGGCGCGCTGGGTACCCTGGTTAGCCCCAGCCGTGGGCTTTTCATTTACACCCCCTGGGTTGCCCTGGCGCTGGTCGCCACGCCGCTGGTCGCGTCCAGACTTGCCTCCCATCGCCTGATCGTCTGGCTACTCCTAGCACTGATTCCCTACTTCCTGCTGCTTTCCAAATATGCCGTCTGGTGGGGAGGACACTGCTTTGGCCCTCGATACTGGACCGACGTGATTCCGCTCTTCGCAATTCTCCTCGCGTTTGAGCTGGACTGGGCGGTCGATCGGTCGCGCATCCTGACTGTCTTGTTCGCGATCACGATCGCGCTGGGGATCGCTGTGCAACTCATCGGCGCTTATTGCTTCCCGAGTAGCTGGAATCTCAAGCCCGTGAACGTGGATTTTCGTCACGAGCGCCTCTGGGATTGGCGCGACAGCGAACTTTCGCGCTGCCTCGTCGAGACCTGGAGGCAATACAGGAAGTGACGACCTGTAAAGAAAGCCGAACCAGCTCGCGCCCTCGGTTACGGCTCTCGATGAAGCACGCCCCCTTTCATGACCAGACGCACTTTGCGAACCGCTGAGATTGCGCGAGTCGGATCTGCATCGACCGCGACCAGATCGGCAAGTAGCCCCGGCTTGATGGTTCCCAGTCGGTCATCCAGGCGGAGTACCCTGGCGGCGACCGAGGTGGCTGATTGAAGAGCCTCGGCGGGCTTCATCCCAAACTCAACCATCAACTCGAGTTCGCGCGCGCCTTCGCCGTGGGCGAAGACCCCCATATCGCTGCCGTTGGCGATAGTCACGCCCGCCTCGCGCGCTTGCTTGAACGCAGTCCGCAGGCTGGCAAGTGGCTTCGGCTCAGGATCAACCCCGATTCGCCAGCCGTGGTACCTCGTCGCCGAGACCTCCGTCGCGGTCAGCGTCGGGCAGAGTGCAACTCCCCGCTGGGCCATCAACCGGAACACCTCGGGGTCGCCGCCGTAACCGTGCTCGATCGTCGCGACCCCGGCCTCGGCGGCCCGCCTTATCCCCTCGCGCGACGAGGCGTGCGCCGTGACCAGGATGCCGCTTGACCGTGCCGTCTCGACAATAAGCGTGAGCTCCTCCCGGGAAAATGAGGGCCGGACATCCTTGCCACCCATGGCCGTGTCGGCATAGACCTTGATCCAGTCGGCTCCCCGGCCAATCTGGTCCCGGACGACCCGGATCAGTGCATCATGCCCATCGGCCTCCTCGGCGCCCTGAGGGATGTGCCACTCAGGAGCAAACCCCTTAGGAAACGAAATTTATTAACTGTCGCATTTGGCCTTTTTGGCGCGCGGTTTGGTTGGTAATCTGGGCGGTCCAGAAAAGGATTTTTCAGCTTTTGGCAGGAAGCCGTGATGATCACCGA
>JBEKTN010000546.1:0-3604 GCA_049516015.1 Isosphaeraceae bacterium
CTGCGGCTGGTGGTGAAGATCGCCCGCGATTATCTGGGCCGGGGAATGTTGATCGATGACCTGATCGGCGAGGGAAACCTGGGCTTGATCCGGGCGACCCAGGAGTTTGATCCGGGGTTCGGAACGCGATTCAGCACCTATGCCAGCTACTGGATCAAGCAGGCCATCCGTCACGCCCTGATCAATACGTCAACCACGATCCGGCTGCCGGCTCACATGTTCGGGCTGCTGACCAAGTGGCGCCGGGCCGAGCGGCTGCTTTACCGCGAGCGCGGTGGTGCCCCAGGCTTCGACGAGGTCGCCGCGTATCTGGGTCTGACCGAGAACCAGAAGGGCCTGGTTGCCAAGGCCCGCCGCGCCAGCCAGCTCAAGCTGGAGAGCAACCTCGGCGAGGAGGACGCTTCGTGGTCGCCCGATGATTCGATGAATTGCGGTCAGGCGCCTAAGACCGCCATGGAGATCAGCGAGGATCGAACCGAGATTCTCCGGAGATTGGGCCGGCTGGACGAGCGTGAGCGTCTGGTCATCTCGCTGCGGTTCGGTCTCCTGGACGGATCTCCGCTGACACTCAAGGAGATCGGCTGCCGCGTCGGCGTGACCCGGGAATGGGTCCGCAAGATCGAGCTTCGAGCCATGAGCAAGCTGACGGCCGTGGCTGCGCCCCCATCCTCCCCGTCGTCTCCGCGGTCTCGCCAATCCAAGAGTCGGCCCCGCCGGCCTGTGCCAGTTCCGGGCGATGCCCATGCCGCCGACGCGAGCGTGCCTGCCGCATCGCCACGTGCCCTCCCTCAGCAAGCCAAGAGATCCCGCCTACTCGGCCCACCTTCCTCTGGCTAGAAGAGAATTCCCGGCCATCTCCGCCGCCTCCTGAACGCCCGATCGCACCAAACGGACCGGCCCGGCCCAGCCCGGGTGTCCGCCGCCCCACCGGGGTCCTGTCTGCCCGTGGGGCTTCCGCGAACACCCAGGCCAGGTCAATTCGATTGCTCCGGTGTTCTTGCGAATTGCCAAGGATCGCTTCATGGCGAAACTCCTGACCAGTGTGGTGTCCCTCTCACCGCGTTTTTTCCGGTGTTTTTTCCTCTCCATGATCGCATGGCGGGGCCGGCTGCCCGACGCAGATGTGGTTCGCCTTCTGGCTATTGGCTCGGAGCCGCGCCCTCTCCTTGAGCGGGTTCTCCGAGGGGGTAACATCCCTCGTTGTTCCACACAATTCCCGGCCACCTTGGCGAAACCGGGTAGTCCGGGCATGATAGCGTCCTCGTTCTTCTGGGAAGAAGGAGTTTCCATACAACGCGTTCATGGATGGACACCATGCTTACACCTTGGGCTGTGGAAGAGATGAGGCGGTTGCCCTCCCTGCGGTGAGACGATGATGAATCGAACGATAGTCTCGCATTACTTGGCCATGGCGGGAAAGCCCGGTCCGGGGTATCTTTCCGTACGCCGGTCACCTGAGCGTCGAGAAGTACTCTTCTTCCTTGAAGAATTCGCCGTTGCGCTGCCAGTCGATCAGGCCTCCTCGCTCCTTGGTATTGGGTCTTCTACCAGCAGCCCCTCGGCCAACGTGGCGGCGTTGAGCTGGTATCCGCCGACATCAGCGTCAACGACAGAGCTTGAGACCGGATTTCGAGGGCCGCCGGCTGTTGGGTTCAGGCCGTGTTGCTTGATTTCCAGGGTCATGTCCCCACCCTCCCACTCGCTTCGATTGGCATCACGCCGAACGCTTATCATACTTGACCTTTTCGGTTGATAAGCTACCTTGCCTGGATGGGTGCACGCGGTTTTTTCTCGAAAATCAGAGTGGCGGCGAAGGGACTCGCGGCCAAGCTCCGCCGCCGTCAACCCGCCATGACCGGGCTGCCACCCTCGGCGCGCCGGGTTCCTGCCGACCCGGCGATGCACGCGCTCGATTTCTCCGAACGATATGCCGAGCCGCTTGATTATCTGGTTTCCCAGCGCATGCTCGACCTGGGCTGTCCGTCACGATTGCCGGGCAACCGTTCGATCACATGGTCTATCACTTCGTTCTGACCTACTCCAACTGGGAGACTTGCACGATCTGTTTCTCGGAGAGTTTCGAGAGTCTCAGCGAGGGGGGCCAAAACACCCTGTGGGAACTGGGAGGAGTTCCCCAGTTGCACCGCACCGACCGGCTTAGCGCCGCGGTGCACGATCATTGCGATAAAGAATTCTTCACTCAACGGTATCGCGGCTTGCTGGCTCACTACGGCTTGAAAGCCCAAGCCATTGCGGCCCGGCAGGCCCACCAGAATGCAGATGTCGAGAAAACCATAACCGATTCAAAACCGCCGTCGATCAACATCGCAATGCCTGCCCTTGCATCCCTTTCTCCGTTGCTCGACTTGAAGCGGCTGTACTCGAACTGTCACGCGTTTCGACGCGGGGAACGGAGGGGCGGCGTCCGTATGAGCGATTGGGGCTGAGGCTGCCCAGTTACGACTTCTGGAGCCTGCTGCAAGGGGAGCTGCCCCAGGCTCTGGACCAGGCCAAGGGAGAAGTCAAGGCCAAGGCAAAATCCGTCGTCACAGCAGAAGCCCAGGCAAACGACACGGCCCGGGCCGCTTGACCGAAGAAGCGCCAAGTGGGGAACTTGCGGCTTGGGCCGATCCCGCAGTGCGCTCTGCAGAATTTTTAAGTGTTGGCGATCAGGCCGCAAGCGGCCAGAAAACGAGACAGCGCGCGCAGATTTGAGTCTCTATGGCGCAAACTAAACTGAGATAGGGAGCCTGCTGACCGATCCTCGAACGCCCAGGCGGTTCGTTGGCCTCGGACCGCTTCTTTTCCTCCAGGGATCAAGCCATGCGTCTCATTCCATTGGCCTCGGACCGCTTCTTTTCCTCCAGGGATCAAGCCATGCGTCTCATTCCATTCGGAGAGTTGCTTTCGAGATCTCGGCCCTGCCCGCAGGCGGAGGGCCATCTCGGGAGAGAATCAGGGCAGCCGCCAGAGGTTAGGCCCGCGAGCGCCCATCGACGTAGACCAGGCGCCGCTCGTTTGCGGCGTCGGGGACATGACCGTCGGGGATCAGAACGCCGCCGCGGGACGGAGCGCCGGGGGAACCTCGATCTCGCACCGGCGACCTGGATCGCACGCTTGGGAAGCTCGTTGCGTGCTCTGGGGTCCGATCCAGCTTTCTGGCTGGTGGGGCTGTTGTTGATTACCGCTGCGATCTGCTGGGTCCTCTCCGCACTGAAGGCGGGCGGATGGGCGGTCCCACTCATCAGCGCCACAGTCATCCTGGCCGGTTCGATCGCGATCATGCACTACCAGCATTACCTCAAGGCGACAGCCGAGCAACGCGCCGCGGATCTGGAGACGAAGCACGCTCACCTGGAAAAACTCTTCAGTTCCATGCAGACCAAACTCAGGGGCGTTCAGTCCGAGCTGGACTCGGCGATTGCGGATCGTGAAGACCTGCGTAAGCTCATCGAGGAGAAAATGCGAGACTCTACGGAGCCTTCTTAGTACTACAGCGCTATGCTTGACGTAACTCCAAGGTCAACTGCAACAAGCAATCAGCATCGCGAATTCATTAGGAGACGCGAGGATCTTCGAAAATAGGCTGCTTTTCCCGTCTTTC
>JBEKTN010000547.1:0-3576 GCA_049516015.1 Isosphaeraceae bacterium
CGCTTGTAGTAAAGCTCGAGCTCTGCCTCGAAGCGGTTTGCGAGGACTTCGACGGGGTAGACCGAGATCGTTCGCCCGGTCTCGGCATGGTACTGGTCCTGCACGGCGTCGAGGATGTACTCCGTCAGCTTTCGACCCGTGTCGGTGACGCCGATGGTGCCACCGCCTTGCCCGACGAGGGTCTTCACGGCAACGAAGATCCCCTTCGACTTGCCGCTCGATTTCTTGGCGAGACCGTTCTCGTAGAAGTTGTAGATCGATTCCCGTTTGCCCTTCTTGTTCCTCGTCTCCAGGTTAAGAACGATGTCCCAAACTTTCTTATCACCCAAGGCGAGTGCGCCCACGACGGACAGCAGGTGCGATTTGCCCGACCCGAACTCAGCCTGTATCCACCAGCCTTGGCCGATCGGGTTCGTCTTGTCAGACGGGTTATAGGGCATCGCAAGCTGGCGCAATACGTCGTTGAGCAGCGAGCGTACCGGGTCGATCAGGAAGTCCCGGACGGTACGGGGCTCGGCACGGCGTGATCGCTTCGATTCGGCCTCGTCATCGACCGACCCACCCTGCCAGATGTGCCGCTCGACGACGTAGACATCGATGATCTCGTCGGGGACTTCGCAGAGTTGATCGAGGGTTTGCCGCTTGAACAGCCCGCTCATTCGGACAGCTCCCACAGATGATTCTCGGGGACCAGATTCATCGGAAAGGTGCGGTGGTTGGTTGCCGGTGCCTCGTGGAAGAGAGTGATTCGGTCAGCGACCCTCTCTCCCGGCAACAGCACAAGAATGTGCTTCTGGTTGGTCGCCCGGATGCGAAAGCAATTCAGTTCCATGTCGTAAGCAAACAAGAGTTCGAGGTTTTTGATCGCCAAGAAAGAGGTCTCCTTGAGTCTGTCGGCGATCAGGGTGTCCAGCTCATCGGCGAGCTGTTTCTTGACCGTTTCCTGCATGCCAGCCTCGTTTCGGACGAGCCACTTCAGCTCTTCGTCTCCGAATCTCTGCAAGAGGAAAAGGTTGATATTCAGCGCTGGGCCAAGTGGCCTATCCTCCGGGCTGCGTGCCTCTCGGAACGCCACCCGCTCGTACCGCTCAATGCGCTCGTAGGTTCCCAGGATGACGTAGAGGTGCCGCCCCGTGGGCATGGCGAGCTTCTGCCGCAGTTGTGAATTGATCTCGTGTCCCGAGAGTCTCATCGATGCGCCTCCTCGGTCAGGTTCATGAGGTGACGCACTGCATCGCCGAGAGTGTACTTGGTGGTGAACTGGCGCATGCGGTCGATTTCACTCACCTTGGACAGGATTCCAGCCTCCCTCAGCACGTAGAGCTGGTGGACCATCCACTGCTGGTCCCAGAGTAGCCATTTGTGCATGGGACCGTTGAAGAGCCGATCGAATGAGTACATGCCCGGTTCAGGGAACTCCAGATGGAGCACGTAGCCGAAGGCATCGAGGCTTCCCTCTCTGAGGGATACATTCAAGCGAGTCCTGGTCGCCGCTCCAATGCCGAACCGCTGATACGTGCGGATGATCGCCTGGCTCATGTCCGACACAGACTTCGAGCCTGGGAATTTGGCTTGCACGAACTCTAAAACCCGACTTCGGGCAACCCCGCCTTGCGGCAGCGAAGGGAAGACGACATCCTCTGCGACAGAGGCGACGATCGGCTCCATCCGACAGGTCAAGTAGAACAAGGCATCGGAGAGAGCCGGTTTGCCCGCCGTCTTGGCGGCGAACTCGATCAGATCCTTGTGCAGGGTTTCGCCGGGAAAGTAGCGGCCGATGAGGTAACCGGCAGATCGTCTCCGTGTCGCCTGAGAGTTGAACCGGAGTTTCTCGGTCAGGTAGTCCCTGAACTCGCCAGTGGTCTTGAACTTGATCGCAGCGGGAATTTGACTCAGAGCGTGATCGGCCAAGTCTTTGTCATAGATCCGCAGAGCGGCTTCAGGGAATCTTGGCTTGGTTGGGTGTTCCTTTATGGGAACCGGTACCCGCCCATTACCCTCCTCCGTCCGGTCGAAGAGGAGACGTTCCTGAACTGAGGGCTTTGACGACTTCAGGTTCTTCTCAACTCGGCCTCTGAGGCGGTTGACAGTCTGAGCTATGTCCCGCTTGAGTTTGGTCCGCTCGATCTCTTCGCTGTTGTCCTCGATGCACTTCCAGAGTTTCCGAACGGTATCCACCACGGACTCGATGGATAACGAGTCGTTGATTGACGTGGAGCGGCTTGTTGACGTTGAACGTGCCAAGCGTCTCTCCCCACATGACGCCTGGCCCTGGCATAAGCACAAAGCCAAGTGGTCGTCGATGACCCTTCTCAAGGCTGCGCCATGCACTCATCCAGGTTGGGTTCGAGCATGGGGGCCTCTGTAATTATGCTCAGTTTAACTGACTGGCAGAGGGTCAGCAAGAAAGCCGGTGGAGATGTCCCAAATCACATGTTCAACTTCGGGTCAGGAATCGAGCACATTGAGTCTTCGACGGCTTACGTCATAGCTTGCTGCCCGGCACACGCTCGGCACTTGGCCTCCAGCCTGCCAGGACCAGATCGGCAAGGACTTTGTAGGCGACGTAGCCACGACCGAAATGAACGCTCGTTAGATACTCGTATTCCTCGACTAAGCGGCGGAAGACCGGCTTCAGTTTCTCGGGTAACGTCTCCTCAGCCTCCTTGAGTTTTTGGCTTGTCGCTGGCATCACCCATACCCTTCGGGGCTTGAAGCAGGAGCGAATACTAGGCGATACAGAGGTCATCCTAAAGATAACATGAGAGTTGCGGCCCTGGCAGCCTCCCCCGTTTCCAGCCCGAGGAAGCGGAGATTGCGAGCGGCGTTGACCAGGGGGCGTTCGAACGGCCGGGGTCGAAAGCGGCCACCCACGTTTCCCGGGTGCCATAAGGTGGCTGACCCCCTTCCGCTTGGCACAGTGCGTCGGAAGACCATCAAGACCATGTGGGTTGGATTCAATTACGCCTTCTCGAGGCAAGCGTGGTCGTTCAGGAGCGCGCAAGTGCTTGCTCACGAGGCCCGGCCACGAATCGGGCGGCCGCGACAGCAGAGGCAGGCCGGCGGTATCGGTTGTACGGCTTATGAGGTCACGGCGAGGAATTGTTCTGAAAAAAAGCTCAACTCGGGGAAGATTGCAGCAACTTTAAGCCGCGCCGGACAGATCATATAGAGGAAGGGCATCGATAAACGGGAGCAGACTCTGGTCACGGAGAAGAACCCCCCGTGTTTTGCTGGGTCGATTCCAACCGGAGAACTTACACCATGGCCACCGCGGCACAGATCGAAGCCAACCGCCGCAATGCCCAGAAGAGCACCGGGCCGAAAACCGAGAGGGGAAAGGCCCACGCCAGGGGCAACGCAGTTACACACGGCATGACCGCCCGGACCCTCATGCCCGTCCTGCCCCAGGAAGACGCCAAGCAACTGGAAGACAAAATCCAACAGGTGATCACGGCCAGGAAGCCCCGCGATCCCCTCGAGCATGATCAGGTTTGCCGCGCGGTGCGGCTGTCGTGGGAGCTCGATCGCGCCGAGCGGGTCGCGACGGCCCACCTGGCCCACCAGGTCCGCATG
>JBEKTN010000548.1:0-6465 GCA_049516015.1 Isosphaeraceae bacterium
CCTGGCAGGTACATCGTGACCTGAACCATGTCCACGTAACGACGACGGATCGCGCGGGTCGCGAATTCATGAGATGAGGAACCGGGTGCGCGTGATGTGCAAGCCCGGATCTGAGGGGGGCCTGGGTGGGCAACCACCCAGGCCTACTCGGCCTCGATGAACGCGTGGGGGGATGAGACGGGGACGGAGTTAGTCCGTTCATTCGCAGATGCGGACTCGGAAGGCGGGGCGTTGTCCCGCACCACCCCACGCCGAACCACTATCCTGGCCGATGCTTGACGCCGCCGGCATCTCGGCTGATGGATGAGTACCCAGGAAGCCGGTTACGAGTGAACGAACAAAGGCACTGCCGAATGCGAGGGTGTTAGTTCGCTCGCACCAGCAGGTGCGTGAGGACGGCATGCTGACCTGGACCGGAGTCTTCCCCACCAGCAATCCCACGGGCCTCGTCCTTGGTGGCTCGGCCTGGCCACCATCCGGGGCGGGGAGGCCGAGCGCCAAGGACTCAGGATCAGGGACCACTCAGTGGAAGATATCGTCGTTGCTCGTGGAGGCGTGGTTCTTCTTGATGACGGTGGAGGAGTCGGAGCTGAACGTCACGAGGGTGTACACGCCGCCGCCGATGCCTTGGCCGAAGCCGGCGAGGCCGAAGCCGCCGAGGGCGAAGTTGTCTTTCACCGTGGCGGAGCTGAGGACGAGCGACGATCCCGCATCGTTGTACAGGCCGCCGCCCAGACCGTCGCCGCCGGTGCCCAGGAGGGTGAAGCCGCCCAGGGCGAGGTTGCCGTCGATCGTGGTGTCGGTGAGGCGGAGGGTCGAGCGGCTGTCGTTGTACAGGCCGCCGCCGTCGCCATCGCCACCGTTGGCGCCGCCACACCCATCACCGCCGCGTGCCTTGTTGTGGTCCACGATGGTACTGCTGACCGAGAGCGTCGCACTGCGGAGAGGGGACACGTTGGCGAAGCCGCCGCCCAAGCCGTCGCCGCCGTCGCCGTCGCCTGGCCCGCCTGGCCCGCCGAGGGCGGCATTGTGTTCGACCGTGCAGTCGATCACCGTGACGCCCACCGAGGAAAGGACGCCGCCGACGTACATGGCGCCGCCCACTCCGTTGCCGGCGGCGCTACCGGTCGCCCCCTGGCCGCCGAGGGCCGAGTTGTGGTCCAGCGTGCAGCCGGTGATCAAGCCCGACCCCTGGACGATCTGGATGGCGCCGCCATCACCGACGTTGGGGGCGAGAGAGGCGGGAGGGGAGGGGGCACCGGAGGGGACACTATTGCCGGTGCCACCGACGGCCTGATTGTGATCGAAGATACTGTGATCGACATTCAGCACCACCGGCTTCGTCCCAGCCGAGTTGCCGCTCCCAATGGCCCCACCGCCGCCCGCGCCGGCGGCAAGGGGACCCACATTGTCGTTGCCGCCGATGGCCTGGTTGTGGCTGAACGTGCTGCCGGTGACGGTGAGCTTGCCGCTGTTCACGATGGCGCCGCCAAAGCCCAGACCAGCGAAGCTACCATTGTTGCCGCCGCTGCCGCCCTGGGCCACGTTGCCGTCGAACTCACTATCGATGACGGTGACGGACTCAGCATTTCTGCCGTTCGCGATACCGCCACCCGCGCCAACGCCGGCGACGGGACCGGAGTTACCGTCAGCGCCCCGGGCCAGGTTATTGAGGAACTGACAGGCGTTGACGGTCAGCGTACCCTCATTGTGGACGCCACCGCCGCGAGCACCGCCTGGGAAGCCGTTGTCGATGTGGGTGGTGCCGAGGGCTTGGTTATTAGACACGATGTCGTTGGAGAGCGTCAGGTCGCCGAGGTTCAAGATGCCGCCGCCCAGGCCGGGGGAATCGAGCGTTTTGCCGTCGGTCACGCCGTCGGCGATCGTCAGCCCGGCGATGGTCACCGTTCCACCGGTGATGTCGAAGACCCGGCTGGCATCATTGCCGCTGATCTTCAGCTTCTTGGGACCCGGACCCTCGATGTCCAGGGGGGCCTGGCCCGGGGTGAGGTTGATGACCAGCTCAGTGCTGAGGGTGATGGTCTTGACACTCTTGACGAAGTTGATCGTGTCGCCGGGGCTGGCGGCGGCGATCGTGACCCGCAGCGACCCCGCCCCGCTGTCGAGGCTGTTCAGGACCGTCAGGGTGCTGAGCACCGTGCGCTCTTCCAGTCGCTCCAGCCGGAAGACGGTGGACCGGCGCCGGTGAGATGAGCGCCGCGAGCCGGTTGGGCCGCGATCGCGCAGGGAAACGAGAATTCGTTCCGGGAACCGAGGTGTGTGCCACATGGAAGCTTCTCCTGGGTAAACGAAGGACGAGTCCGCGTTGGAGACGAAGGCCACCCCGGTGATGAGGATGGGCACGTCGCCAAACACGCTCGCCGAGTAGACCTGCTGGAAACGACTCGTTCCGGGATTGAACAGTGGGTCGCGGGTCCCGCCGTTGGGCGTGCCGACGGTCACGAAGTCGGCGCGCGATGCTGGAAGCCCGAGCCCCACGCAAGCGGTGGTCAGCAGGATGATACGGAATGTCTTCACAAGCCGATTCCTCCTGGTGGTATCCTCTTCGGGACGGACGAGGCCGAGCTACCGTTTCGGTCCTCTCAATGATCCGCGGCGGAAACAAAAAAAGCCTCGACCGTGCTCTGATGCACGGTCGAGGCTTCGCGGCCCAATCGACCCGCCGAACGTGAGCGGGTCGGATTCAATTTGCATTAGATCGAAGCCTTGTGTTGTCGTCAAGGCCCCATCAGAAAAATTTTTTGATCCGAGGGACTTGTCTTTCCCGTCGCCATATCAAAGAATGCTCGGTGACCATCCTGAGAGCCGACGAAGGGGGTTCGATGAAGATGACCCGCACCGCGCTCGCCCGCCACGCCACCGCTGTCGCGGTCGTCCTGCTGACCTTCGCCGCCAAGGGGCCGATCGAGCGGCTGGTCGGGCCGGGACCACCGCTGATCTTCTTCGTCCCTGCTGTGACGATCAGCGCCTGGCAGGGAGGTGGAGGGCCGGGACTCCTGGCCACCGCGCTGGCTTCGGCCCTATGCGCCTTCAACTACTTCCCGCCGATCCGGTCTTTGGCGATCTCCAACCCAAACGACGTCGCTCGGCTGGTGGCGTTCGTTTTCGAGGGCATCCTGACCAGCGTTCTGATGGAGTGGCTCCACTTGGCCCGCCGGCAAGCCGAGGAGAGTCGCCGCGAGGCCGACGGGCTCAGGGAGGCGTCGCGTCGCGCCGAGGAGCGGCTCCGGGCGATCATCGATAACACTGATGCACTGATTTACACTAATAACATCGATCTCACATATAATATAATGAACCCAAAACTTCGGGAGATCGTCGGCGTTGCCGAGGGAAAGGTGGCCGGCCTGACCGACCACGACGTGTTTCCGAAGGGAGTTCCCGAGGGAATCGAGGCCAACGACAGAAGCGTCCTCGAGAAAGGCGAGGCCATGGAGTGCGAGGAGGTTATCCCCTGGGGCGACAGGCACCATACCTACGTGTCGCTGAAGTTCCCCCTGCTCGACTCGGCCGGGGTGCCTTATGCGGTCGGTGGAGTCTCCACCGACCGGGCTAAAAAATTCCAGAAGCGTACTTGACTTGATGCCTCAGACTCGTTCTACTTAGAAAAGAAAGGTCGGCCTGTCCCCGTCCGGCAGGCTTACCAAGGCCAAGACGCCTCGCCCGTGCCATATCGGCATGGACGAGGCGTTTTTGTTTGCCGGGTTCGAATGGTCTGGAGCGAACACCGCCCTTGGAGGATGCACACGATGAGGCGATCGGAGAGGAGTTTCGAAGCGGGCACCCATCACCCGACCACCGACCTTAAGGGAGACCAATCGAGGAGATGCAGAGGCCGGTAGTTCTGCCCGTGGGGTGGAGCTGGTGCCTGCGTACCTTTTCATCCGAGGGCGACTCTCATGGTGACCCTGGAAACCCTGAAAAACATCCAATTCTTGCAGGATTTTTCGGACGACCACCTGCAACACATTGCCTCGCTTGCGGAAATCAAGGAATTTCCGGCCGGCAGTGTGGTGTTCCGCGAGGGGCAACCACTCTCGTCGGTGTACCTGGTAGTCCAGGGCAATATAACCCTGGAAAACAACGTGCCCGCCCGTGGTGCCATGCAATCCCAGACAGTGGGTTCCGGAGAGCTGCTGGGCTGGACACCTGTGCTCGGCCCCGGGTTCATGACCGCGACGGCGCGTGTTCAGACGCCCAGTACGTTGCTGGTCCTCAACGCGGCGCAGATCCGGGCGTTTTGGACTTCCGACCTGTCGTTCGGGTTCGCGTTCATGCAACGCATCGCCCAGGTGTTGACCTCGCGGCTTTTCGCCACACGTTTGCTCCTGCTGGACGTCTACCGCGAACAGCCGCCCCTGGCTCCCGAGCAAGGATGGAATGGATGATGGCACCCTCCCTACTACGTGAGGGCGGCCCATGAAATGTGCCCCACGTGGGCAGGGCACGCGCCGCGTGCCCTGCCCCCAAGAGTGAAAGAAATCGAGACCGTAGTAACACTACCGTGTGACTCGGGCTCACCCCATACGTCCGATGCCCCGAGGTGGACCAAGGACTAAGAAGGCATGCCACGACACTAAAGGCATGCCACGTCACTAATTAAAGAATCAACTTTGGCTCATGTACCCGATTTGGAGGTTACTGGACATGCGAGCAATACCCGCAGGAATGCGTCGGTGACCGCCTTGAGCTTGTAGCTCTACTGGAACATGATGACATATTGCTATAAATACGCTTTGTTGACATGCCGGAACGGCCGGAGGAAGTTCCGCAGCCCAGTCCAGATCCGCTCCAAGGTGCTGCAGTGCACCTTGCGGACGCCATCGCCGTCGTCGTCCCGCGCGAACTCGCCCCGATTATGGTTGACCGTCGCGTGCCGGCGGCCACAACGAGCCAGCGGCTTGTACCCGTTCCACTTGTCGGTGTACACCATCGCCCCCGGCCCGGTGGCCGGCAGGACCGTGGCGTCGATCAACTCGTCCACCCCGCTGCCCCGACCCACCCGGACCCACGCCGACCGCTGGTACGGCCAACCGCCGCCGGTACCGCAGGCCGGTCGGTATCCCAGGTGCCGTGACCCTTGGCCTGGTTCGCCCGCCGCCTTGGAGGGTCGAGCGAGTCGGTGTGCGCCACCCCTTTTTTCCCCCGCGTTTTGGTACATCTCGTCGGCCTCGGTCCGGTCGTCCGGCAGCGGCGAGCGGTCGGCGGCGGCCAGGGCGCTGGCCTGGATTTCATGCCGCAGCCGCAGCAGGTGCGGGCGGCTGAGGCCCAGTTCACGGGCCAGCTTCGCGGTGGGCGTCCCCTGGGCCAATACAGCGGAGGATCGAGAGGATCGTCGCAGGGCTGAAGTGCGTCCCCTGCCAGGGGGTGCCGGTGAACACGTTGAACACCCGGCGGCAGCCTTTGCAGCGGTAGTCGACGACCGGGGAATCGGGGCGACGGCGGTGGGCGTGGAGGCCGTCGCCGGCGGCGCATCGGGGGCAGGCCAGCCCCTGGGGATGGAGCAAGTCCAAGAGCTTCTGGTAGCAGGCGTCTCGGTCCATCAAGTCGATGGTCGGGAAATCCATGGGGTCGCCTCCCTGGGGAAATCCGCTGCGAGACCGGACCCACAGGAGACCAGAAAAGCAGGTGGTGTGAAAGGGCCAACCACCAAATTGGCTACATGAGCCAAGTCCGGGGGTGCAGGGGTTTTCCGGCATCGCAAGCACGAGACTCTGAGGAGACCTGACCATGAGCGTCATGCAAATCCGCTGCGATTGCTGCGGCGAGATCATCGAGACCGGCCACCACAAGCTCACCCTGCAATGCGAACTGAGCCCGGCGATCTCCTCGCGGGACTCCGCGACGAGCGATCCCGCAATCGTCGTGTGCAAACCATGCTTCGACGACCTGCACGAGTGGTTTGCCGAAAGCTGGTCTTCTACAATTATTCCCGAAGCCCTTACAAGTAGTCGGGTTGCGTCATTTTCTCTTGAGCGACGTAACTCCTGCAATATCAAGGAGTTGTGATGCCTAGTGCCACTAAATCGGCGTAACAGCCCATCTGGTAAGGACTTGAGAATACTGGGGGTCGAATTATTAAGTCCTTGCAATGACAGGGGTAGGCCCTTATGCGCCGCCCATCGACAATTTGTTGTCGATGTCTCCACGCCGAGATTTTGAGTGTCTGCAACAGTTTGCGTGGGGATGGTGTCAGACTTTGTTCTTGGTTCTTACGTGCTGTCTTCGAAACCAAAAACAAAGTCTGACCTCGCGCCAAGAAAGCTCGGGAAAGGAGGATAGTCGGAAGCTTGAAACCTTTCAGATGGAACCCTGCGGGTAACCAATCCCGTCCGGTAGAGCCGGACCAGCAGCCGGAAGCGAGTCTTGCGTGGTGGGTGGGTGACCACCCCTGCGAAGCGTAGACAGCCAGATCAAACGCTGTGCGATTGAGCCCCGAAATCA
>JBEKTN010000549.1:0-3567 GCA_049516015.1 Isosphaeraceae bacterium
CTTGATCGAGATCAAAGAGGCCACGATCGCGGCATCGTCCCAGGAGTCGTCGAAGGCATCCAGGGGCACCGCACCGCTGGCGACGGCCTCGGCCAGGTTCAGTACGTAACGAGCCTTACTCGCCGACAGGCCCACACTCCGAATCGCCTGCTCGCCCAGCTCGAGCAGCCGAGCGGGCTGGTGCGGCTGGCCCCCCAGCGCGTGCAGCCGCAGATTGATCGACGCGGCCGCTTGGGACGAGATCTGTTGGGCGACGATCGAGTTGACCAGAGTGCCGAACCGGTCGGGCCGCGGGGTCAGACCGCAAGGGCCGATTCGCTTGATCAGCGCACGCAGGTGCGGGTCGACCCGGCGCAGGTGCCTCACGGCAAAGGCCCATCGCTCTTGCTCGGAAGTTGCGGTTGGAAGCGGGTTCGGCGAGCGCCTGGGCGTCTGCGCGGGGGGCGTCTTCCTGGCTTCTCTCATGGCAGGCCCGTTTCGTTCTTGCCCTGGAGCTCTTGCACTGGGGTTGTTTGCTGGGTCAGATCAGGCCAAGCCGTAGGGCAGAGGAAGCACGTACTGGGGGTTCGCTTTCAGATAGCGCTCGATGCGGTCGTTCCGGCCCAGGGCGCTGGCGATGAAATTGATGGCCTGGTCGATTCGCTCGTCGGGCTCGGCGCAACTGAACCGAAGGAAGCCGCGGCCGGCCTCGCCGAAGCATTCGCCACCCAGGCAGGCAACGCCGAAATCGTCATCGGCCCCTTCGAGGAGATAGAGTGCCAGGCCGTGCGAGCTGATGCCCAGTCGGTTGCATGCCGGCCGTGCATCGGGAAAGACATAGAAGGTGCCGGCGGGGCGGGCCACGCGCAGGCCATCGATGTCGGTTAGCCCGGCGCAGAGTCGCTCGACCTTGCGGCGAAACCGGTCCATGTACTCATCGCGGGTGGCCGCGTCGTGCTCGAGGGCGGCCTGGGCCGCCCATTGTGCCAGCGGGGGGCTGCATGAGGCTGTCGTGTTGATCAGCTTGCCGATCGACTCGACAACCTCGGTATGGGCCACGGCGAAGCCAATCCGCCAGCCGCTCATGCTGTAGGACTTGCTGAAGGTGTAGGCCGCGACCGTGTGCTCGAGCATCCCTGGTTCGGCCAGAATGGAGGCGTGCCGCCCAGACCAGACCATGTGGCAGTAGGGCTCGTCGGAAAAGATCATCAAGTCGGTGCCCCGCACCAGATCGGCGATCGCCGCCAGGTCTTCGCGGGTCGCCACGCCGCCGGTCGGGTTGTGGGGTGAGTTGAGGAAGATCGCGCGCGGCCGGAGGTCGGTGGCCAGGAAGCGCTTGACGTCCTCGACCCGGGGCCGGAACGCGTGCTCGACCCTCAAAGGCGCCAGCACCGCGCGCGCCTGACGACGCTCGAGGTTGGGGATGTACGTCGGGAAGTGCGGGCTGAAGACCAGCACGCCATCGCCGGGATCGAGCAAGGCCTCGGCGAAATACTGCTCGAACGGCTTCGCTCCGGAGGCCACCACGATGTTCTCGGGCCCGGCCGGGTAGCCGAACTCCGAGGCGACAAACGTGGCCGCCGCCTCACGCAGCCGGGGCAGGCCCAGGCTCGGGCAATAGCCGGTCTGGTTCTCCTCGATCGCCTGGATGCCGGCGACCTTGGCGTGCGGTGTGCTGGGAAACGGACTGTCCCCGATCTCCAACTCCACGACGTCCTTTCCCAGCGCCTTGAGGTTCCGCGCCAGAGCCAGCACGGTGAACGCGGTCTCGGCAGTCAAGTTCTCCGCCAGCGTGCTCAGTCGAGGCATGCACGGCTTCCTTCTGCAGTTTCTAGCGAGACGCGATCACCTGCGCCAGCGGCCGGACGATGCGGGGGATGACGGAGCGGCGGAGCACCTCCTCGCCGACTTCACGTTGGCGCTGAAACGACTCCAGGAACGACTGGTCGGGACCGCTTCCCCAGTACTGGCGGACCGTGAAGTATACGCTGATCTGATCGTCGGCATACTCGCTTGTTCGCACCTGGAAGGTATTGGTCCGGGTCTCGATCGCCAGGCGGCATTGAAGCTGGCACGATTCGTCCAGGCAGAGGGTCAATGACGGCTCGAAATTGATCACACGCGTTCGGGGAAGTTCGAGCAGTCCCTCCAGGGCACTGCCCACCCCCAGGGCTTCGGTCACCACTTCATCGTGATTGCCGTCGTAGGTGAAGTCGAACCCGTACATGACATCGAGCGCCTCGCAGTCGAGCAGGCTGATCGTGAGCAGCGGAGGTGCCATGTCCAGAACAAGCTCGTGTTGTCGATAGGCGTCCTCCAGCGACTCAGGATTGGTGTGACCGGAGCAAAGCCGCCGCTGCTCAATCGCCACCCAGCGATACGAATCGGCCTCCTTGTCTCCTTCAAGGACCAAGTCGCCATTCTCTCGCGTGTGAAAGTTGCGTAGATCCGGAAACCCTTTCTTTATTTGCTCAAAAAAGTGCAGGACTGTGTCGCGATTGGTGGGCAACTCCATTTCGGTGTTGAGGTGGATATTCACGTAGAAGTCGTCGGCGTCCTGGTTGTAGTGATTCATCCGTCTTACCCCGAATGCCTCTTTCCGTGCGACCCACTCGGCGATGTCAAGACGATCACGGGGTGACTTGCCTCGCCGCAGAACGGCACGAACTGAGAAAGGGTGTTCGCAAGAATTCCATCCTACCAAAACCTCTCAGGGGACGAAATGAATCGAGCCCTGGAACTGAAGATCGTGTCGCAAGTCTCTGTAATAATTCAATTTGCGATCTCTCCCTGGTAGCGACCTGGGCATGGTTCAACAACGCCCGTTTTCGGGTAACACTCGGGATCCCAGCGCGGACCCTGATCGGTCCCGCGTTGGAACGGGTTTACGCGAGTCCCTGGTTGCCGTGCCGGGGTTTCAGTTCCGCGAGAACCGCGTTTACCCCAAATTAGAAAAGATCACTCGCTCCGGTTATCGTTACCCAGCTTTGAAGCAGGTCCCGAAGCATTGCGTGACATTGTCGTAAACTATGTATGTCGGGATCGTGCCGACCATCTTTGGCAATTCGGTGTGATCAGAAGGCCCGCTTGTCGCCCACGTCGCAAGGCGGCACGCTGGCGTGTTTTCGCCGATACGGGGAAACCTGGCCGCCGGATGTGCCGATTTTGCAAGGCTTGTGAATTGGAGGGATAAGAAGAGCCGGCAAGAGCTTCCCGATTCGCAAAGCGGCGGAACTCACCCGGGGTCGATCTGGCAGGACGCGGTTCGGGCCGGACCTTCGTCAAGAGAGCAAACGTGCGCCAGCCTCATTCCCTGATGCCAGAAGGTGCCTGGCCCGGCCGCTTTATAGCCGAAACGTAGCTGATACGTGGCAGGAAACGTAGCCGATACGTAGCAGGAAACGTAGCCGACATGTAGCAAAACGTAGCAAGTATGAGCCGCCTTTGGAAAGTATGAGCTCGATGGTGTCAGGCGACACCAAAACTGACCCCCTTGACGACACTAAAACTGACCCCCTCCTGGACACTTGTTAAGGAGGGAATATGGACAACGTCGACCCCGATTTGGTTAACCTGCTTGACACGCAG
>JBEKTN010000550.1:0-3553 GCA_049516015.1 Isosphaeraceae bacterium
CGGTGGAAATATTCGTCGTCCGGGCCACGGTGAGCGATCGCCCTCGCCATCGCCCGTAGCCGTTCGGCTGGGAAATCCCGGTTCCCGGTCAAGTCGAGCGCTCCGACGATCCCACACATAACAGACCTTGTTCCTTCCGCTTGCCGGGACAACCCAATGGAATAGACTTCCCCAAGGCTCCAACTTGCGGTCGCTTCTCAATCCACCCAAGTCGTTATATCACATCCAGGTAACCCAGGAAAAGTGAACCCCATGACCTCCCTGGGTCCGTTCTCTTCGGTTGTTCCTACTGTCGGTTCATTGATGGATCGGGCTCAGGGATACAAGAGCCGGTGGTTGGACATCCTTTTCGGCTTCACCGCGGCGACCGAGCTTCCATGTGATGAAGTTCGACAATAGATCGACGGTAAACAGGTCATCGATCCGGTTCAGCCGACGGTCGCACTCCAGATCCCTCAAGTCAGCGTAAGGCATCTGCGCGCGCAGCGCGGCCAGGCCCTCATCAGTCACCTGGCCGCCCCGCACGATCTCGGTGCCGCGACGGAAGACCGGCTCAGGGAACAACTCGCCTTGCCGGATCTTGATCATGAACTCACGCTCCAGACGGAACACGATGTCCAGGAAGTCGATGGACTCCGCGCCCAGATCCCCTTGCAAGGTCGCGGAGGGCTTGATGTCGTCTTCCTCTACGCCCAGCGCTTGCACGAGCACTTTCGTTACCCTCGCATGGATATTGTTTGAGGCTAGCATGGTCTGGTCCCTTCTCGACAAGTTGAGGATGACAAACAATGGAGATGGCTTCACCTCGGCCCCATCTCACCGGCTGACTTACTCGGGATCTGCGTTACTCCAACCGGTCTTATTGCGGGGCCTTCATTCTGTCAGTCGTTGATCCGTTCGCGAGCGTCCGTGCCGATCGTCACCCCGAGGATCCGAGGGCGGCGATCAGGTTCGCGTCGCTGCCGTTGTGCCGGCCGCGGACCGCGCGGACTCCGTCCCGTCGGTTGCGTAACCGGTCTCATCGCGTCGTCTTTGGTTTCCAGTCGTCGGTCAGCCTCGGCTGTCCTCGTCCCGACGCGGGATGGCCGAGGGACCGCATCCGGATTCCGAGCTGTCTCGATTCGCGAACGCCCGGACGTCCTCGATGGCACGCTCGAGGGTGACCCTGCGCCAGTCGCTCGGTGCACTGTCGAGGGTCCGTGACAGCAGTTCGGCCAGGCGTGCGGCGGCATCCTCAGGCGAGCCGCCTTCGCCCCGGGCCTCGGGAAAGTCCCGATGGTGGACGGACAGGGCATGGACGAAGTGGAACGGGTAATCCTCGGTTGTGACGATTATCTGACTCGGGTCGGAGATCATGCGGAGTGCTCCCTTTCGCTCTCGTTCTCGTAGAATCGAGCCGCGACCAGAACAGCCAGCGCCTCGACAGCCGCGACCGCGTCGAGCCCGCACGCCACCAAGTCGAGACGTGTGCCGCACTCGGCGGCTAAAGTCGTCAGATCAAGAATGCTTTTGCCGTTACGTTCGTTGCCCTGGTAAAGCACCCGAATCTCACACTGGAACCGACGAGCAAGCCCGACGAACTGATCGGCGGCCCGCAGGTGCAGACCGAGACGGTTCGTAATCTCGACTTGGCGACGGGCGACCGTCGTCTCGTGGCTCATTGGCGGCTCGATCGGCTGGGCCCAAGAAAAAGCGATGGACCGGTCTGATTTCATGGGGTGCTCCTCAGGAGGGTGCGGTGTCGTCAGCGAAGGGCGCCCGAACCTTGCTTCTCTTCGCGGATGCCTTACTGAGCGTGCCAACTGAACATCGGACCTGGCCTGTTCCACGCCGACGCCGGCGCTATGGGGTAGTCAATCGCCATGAGCGTCGATGGCTACGGGCTGAAACGGGCGGTCGACCTTCCTGTGATTGGCTAAAGCAAGCGCCGTGCCGGAGACGTGCGCTCGGTGTCTCGGGCTGCCGTCACGCACTCCAAGAGCATGTGGAGACGATTTTCGCCCCATTCTGGTGGGTCCCGAGCGGCGCAGAAAAGAACATCGCCAGAACGCCAAGGCGACCGGGGTGCCACGACGTGGGAACCTTTGGTACCCGCGTGAGGACCAAATGTCCTCGCTGTGGCGGTCCTCCAGCTACCGGGAGCGAGCCAATCGGACCCCGGTTCTACGGCTGGTCGTCATCGTCGCCATCCGCGGGGCGCGGGATGTTCAGCCCCAGTTCGCGGAGTTTTTGGCGCAAGGTCTTCGGGGCGACCCCGAGCACGCGGGCGGCCTGGCGTTGACTGCCGTGCGCATACTCGAGCACGCGGGGCAACAAGATCCGGTCCAGCTCGCGCTGCGCTTGCGCGTACAGGTCCTGCGTTTCGGGCCCTAACCGCTGGCCGATGAACGCCTCCAGCCCCGGATTCTCCCCCGCTCGCGGTGATAGAGGGGTGGGAACGTCGGCGCCTGCCGTGAGTTCCGGCAGGAATGCCGGGAGCAGGAGGGTACCGTTGGCCCGTAGCAGGGCCTGCTTGAGGACGCTTTGCAACTCCCGGATGTTCCCCGGCCAGGAGTAGCTGCGGAGCCGCTCCAGCGCCTCCGGGACGATCTCGCGGACCGCGCGCCCCAGTTCGCGGCTGAAGCGCCGCAGGAAGTGTTACACCAGCATCGGCAGGTTGTCGCCCCGCTCACGCAGGGGGGGCAGGTGGATGGTGAAGACGCTCAGCCGGTAATACAGGTCCGGCCGGAACTTCCCTTCCGCCGAGCACACTTTCACGTCGCGGTGGGTGGCCGCGATCAGGCGCACGTCGGTCCGGATCGTCTCGTTGCCACCGACGCGTTCGAACGCTTGCTCCTGGAGCAAGCGAAGGACCTTAGCCTGGAGTGCCAGCGCCATGTCGCCGATCTCGTCGAGGAAGATGGTACCGCCGTTGCACTGCTCGAACTTGCCGATGCGGCGTCGGTCGGCCCCGGTGAAGGCGCCCTTCTCGTGCCCGAACAGCTCGCTCTCGAGCAGGTTCTCCGGGATGGCCGCACAGTTGAGCGCCAGAAACGGCGCCCTAGCCCGGCGGCCGTGTTGATAGACGGCGCGGGCGACCAATTCCTTACCGGTGCCGCTCTCGCCGGTGATCAGCACGGGGACGTCCTGGGCGGCGACCCGGCCGATGGCTTTGTACACCTCGCACATGGCTGGACAGGAGCCCACGATGGCACCGTCCACGTCTGGGTCCGCGGCGGTCTTGGCAACCACGGCCGGCTGGCGCATCAGCCGGGCCACCTCCAGGGCCTCGCCGACCACCCGCCGCAACTGGTGCGGGTCAAGCGGCTTGAAGAGGTAGACGTAGGCGCCCTGCCGCATCGCCTCGATGGCCGCGTCCGCGGTCTTCGCCATGGTCACGAAGATGACCGGGATGCGCGCGTCGATCCGGCGGATCTGCTGGTACACGTCCACTGCAATTCAGACGTAAGCCGCCGGGGCGGCGCCGGGGCCACGGACGCCGCGAGACGCCGTGCCGGCTGAAACTCGTCGGCTTCCTTGCGATTTCCCACTCTGCCCCTCCTGAGGCGTCCTA